>NZ_JAVACL010000007.1:0-225915 GCF_032658145.1 Streptomyces sp. MK7 | reverse complement strand
TGCGCAGCAGCCACAACTCCTCCTGATTGCCGATATGCGCCAGGTCCCACACCAACGGCGACATCAGCGGCGAGTGCTGCGCGGTGAGATCGGGCTCCTCGACGCAGCTGGTCAGCAGGATGGTGCGGTCCCGGGCCGCGGTGAGCGAACCGAGCACCCGCTCACGCAGCCTCTCGGGGTCGGATGCGCGGCCGGACGCGGGCTCGGGCGCGGAGTCGAGGGTGGTGTCGGGCGCGGTGTCGGATGCGGGGTCGGTCATATGCGGATGTCCTTCCCGTGGGCGCGACGGCGGTCCGGGCCGCGCAGTCGGTCGAGCAGGTCGTCGGCCGGACAGCGGCCCTTGAGGACGTAGCGGTCCAGGTACGCTCCGACGGCGTCGGTGACCTCGGCGGTGGCACCGACCCGGGGCAGGGCGTCCAGGGCGGCGACGAAGCAGGCGATCGCCGCCTCGTGCAGCTCCGGGTCGGCGAGCCCGGCGCGGGCGGCGTCGGCCCACAGCGGATTGTGCGGCGCCGGCAGGGCGAGGGTCCGCTCGGCGAGCGGCTTCACCGCCCGGTACGCGGTCTCGGCCGCCTCCGGGTCGTCGAAGAGCGCCGTCGTCACCGCGAGCGGCACGATCCACCCGTCGTCGCCGGGCTGGGCGTCGATCATGCGCAGTTCCAGGTGGCCGCGCGGCCTGACCGGAGGGAACAGCGTGGTCATGTGGTAGTCGAGGTCGTCTCTCGTCGGCGGCCTCGGCCGGCCCGAGCGGATCCACTCCCGGAAGGTCAGCGCCTCGGGGACCTCCCACGGCCCGGTGTCGCGGCGTACGCACATCACCGGCGCGTCCAGCACATGCCGCGCCCACGCGGAGCGCGGAGCACCGTCCAGCGGGGGAGCGCCCGCCCTTGCGGGGCCTATCTGCGTCCACAGCAGCTGCCGGGTGGAGAGCCAGCCGGTGGGCCGGCGCCCGAGCAGCGGGGAGTTGGCGAACACGGCCACCAGGACGGGGCCCAGCTGGTGTGCGAGCCACCACCGTCGCACATGGCCGAGCGGCCCCGGCTCCTCGTGGCCGGCGTCCAGGCACACCTGTACGGATGCCGTGGTGCACATCATGTGCCGGCCCGCCGCGCCGCCGCGGTCCAGACAGGTCTCCAGGGCGTCGTAGCGCCGCTCGCGCAGGAATCTGCGGGGCGTGTGCCAGGGGTCGTGGCCGATGCCGACGAGGCGGAGGCCGCCCTCGGCCAGTACGGCACGGACGGCGTCGAGGTCGGCGGAGACGGTGCCGATGCACTCCATCAGGGAGGCGGCGGGCGGCGAGCTCAGCTCCAGCTGGCCGCCGGGTTCGACGGTGAGCGCCGACCTCAGGGGCACGGTCCGCAGCGCGGCGTAGGCCGCTTCCAGACGTTCGGGTGTCACGGGGACGCGCGGAGTACGCAGCTCGTGGACGAGCCACTCCACCTCGACGCCGACGGCGCGGGGTGGTCCGGTTTTGAAGCAGATGCCGCTGACCAGTGCCTCGACCTCGGCCTCGGTGAGGGCCGTACGGCCCTGCGTACAGCCGCTCGCCGGGGCGGCGGGCGAATCTGACATGTCGGGATCCTCCTGAGATTCCACCATGCCACCGGCCCGGGATCGGTGGGCCGGGGCGGAGTCATACCGTCCCACCCAAGACCCTGCGGCCGATTCGCACAAGGGTGCAGATCGGGACAATCCTGCCTTGAAATTTCTGTTTCCGCGATGTTTGCCTGTGCCTCACGGCGCTTCACGGGGCGGGGTCCGTCACAGGCCTCTCGCGGGGCCCGCCGGTGGCCTTCCTCCCGGAAACCCGTTTGCACCGCACGTCCAGGATCGCCCACGATGCGTGCATGAGCACGACGGGGGAGGCCGCGCGGCGCGCGGTCATGGCGCGTACGGGGGTGGCGCCATGAGCGCGCGCCTGCGCGGGATCGCGCAGCAGACGGAGCAGATCGTGATGGCGGGCGTCTACCGCGCCGCCGACGGGCGCGAGATGCGGATCGCGGCGGCCGTCGATGCCGCACGGGAGGGCACCCGCGTGTACGGCCCGGAGCCGGTGCCCGTACCGCGCTGGACCCCGCTCGAGACGTCCGTCGAGGTCACCGGCGAGAGCAGCCTGGCGGCGGCCCGACGGCTCTGCGGCCCCCCGGTGGCCGTCCTGAACTTCGCCTCGGCCCGTAATCCCGGCGGCGGCTACCTCAACGGCGCCCAGGCCCAGGAGGAGGCCCTGTGCCGCGCCTCCGCCCTGCACACGTGCCTGCTCGGGGCCAAGGGGTTCTACGACCACCATCGGGCCCACCGAGACCCGTTCTACTCCGATCGGGTGATTCATTCACCGGCGGTGCCCGTCTTCCGTGACGACGGGCACCGGCTCCTGGACGAGCCGTACACCGCCGGCTTCCTGACCGCCGCCGCGCCGAACGCGGGGGTGGTGCTGCGCGACGCCCCGGAGCGCGCCGGTGAACTGCCGCACGCCCTGGCCGTCCGCGCCGAGCGGGTGCTGGAGACGGCCGCCGCGCACGGCTACCGGCGGCTGGTGCTGGGCGCGTGGGGCTGCGGGGTGTTCCGCAACGACCCGGCGCAGGTGGCGGGCGCCTTCCGGGCGCTGCTCGGCCCCGGCGGACGGTTCGCGGACGCCTTCGAACACGTGGTGTTCGGGGTGCTGGACCGCACCCGGGACGGCCTGGTCCGCGAGGCGTTCGTACGAGCGTTCGCCTGAGGCCGAGGCTGAATCCCAACCTCGGCCCAGCCCGAACCTGAGACTGAGCCTCAGCTCCAGCGGTACCGCTCCCGCAGCCGGTGCACCACCGAGTTGAAGCGCATCCGGTCCAGCGCGCACGCCTCGCGTCGCATGCCGTCCTCGTGCAGCCTCAGCACCCGGTCGACGTCCACCCAGGAGTCGCGTCCCGACCGGTCCCAGGGCCCGTTCCCGATCGGCACCCACTCCCGGTCGCCGTCGTGCGCCTTGCTGGAGAGCTGGACGGCGAGCAGGGTTCCCGCCGTCTCCCGGGCCACCACCAGCACCGGACGGTCCTTGCCCCGCCCGTCGTTCTCCTCGAAGGGCACCCAGGTCCAGACGATCTCCCCGGGGTCCGGGTCACCGTCGTGCGCGGGCGCGTACTCGGTGCGCACCCGGCCGACCGCGCGCGCGTCGGCCTCGGTGGTGGCGGTGGGGCCGTAGCGGCCCGGGACGTCGTCATCGGTGAAGGCAGTCACGGGGGCACCCTAGAGCGTGCGCGCGAGCGCCGGGACACCGGGCGTACGGTGCTGATGCCTGGTCAGGACATCTCGCCGGGCCCGCGGATGCGCATGCCGGGCCGGCGCCGGTGCACGGTCAGGTAGACAAGGCCGTCCTCGCCCGCGGTGATGCTGCGCGTGGAGCCGTGCGGGAGCCACACCGTGGCGCCCTCGGCCAGTGGGCGGGGCTCGTCCCCGGTGCCCGCGCCGAGCACACCGCCGCCGGAGACCACGTACAGCAGCACGTCCAGATCCGGTTCGGCGTGCGGTGCCACGCGCCCGCCCGGCGCGAGGCGGACGAGGTTGGCGTCCAACTGGCGTCCGCTCTTCGCCAGCTTCCACAGCACACCCGCCGGGACCGGCGGGGCGTCGGCCAGCGCGCGGGCGTCGCACAGGACGCGCGGCTCCGACGGCTCGGTGTCGTGCGCGGACGGCGGCGTCATGCCGTACCCCTCTCTCGGCGGCTCCCAGGCGTGGCCTACGATTATTCCATGTTGGTTTCGTAGAAAATCGCCGCAGCTGAGAAGGGGTGAGCAGGCGTGTCCACCACACGGCGGAGCCCTCGCCGGCGCGAGGTGCTGGACGTGCTGCGCGCGGCCGCCGGGCCGCTGGGCGTCACGGAGACGGCCGAGCGGATCGGGGTCCACCCCAACACCGTCCGGTTCCACCTGGACGCACTGGTGGCCGAGGGGCTGGTCGAGCGGCGGATCGGGGAGCCCTCGGGGCCCGGCCGTCCCCGGACCGTCTACGTCCCGCAGCCCGGCATGGACCGCGGCGGGACGCGCGGCTACCGCCTGCTGGCGCAGATCCTGCTCAGCCAGTTGGCGTCCCGGGGTCCCGAGGCCCGGTCGGCCGCGACAGAGGCGGGCCGTGCGTGGGGGCGGTACCTGGTCGACCCGTTGCCGCCCTTCCGGGAGCCGACGGCCGAGGAGGCGGTGGGGCGTCTGGTCGCCCTGCTGGACGACCTGGGCTTCGATCCGGTGCCGGAGACGAGCGGCGCCGGGGAACCGCCGGAGCGGATCCGGCTGCGGCACTGCCCGTTCCTGGAGCTGGCCGAGGAGTACGGCTCGCTGGTGTGCCCGGTCCATCTGGGGCTGATGCAGGGGGCGCTGACCGAACTCCGGGCCCCGTTGACCGCGACCGGCCTGGAGCCCTTCGCGGAACCCGATTCCTGTCTGGCCCATATGAGGTTCCTTGAAGCTCCCTGAAGCTCCCTGAAGCCCCGTGAGCTCCCTGAAGCCCCTGAAGCCCCTGAAGCCCCTGAAGTCCCCGTGCAGTGAGCAGGCCGCGGGCCGGTGCCCCGGCAGAGAGGCAACACATCGATGAACACCACGTCGGCCGCCACGGCGAGCGCGGTCACCTTCGTCTGGCTCGGCATGGTGCTGGCCATCTCCTTCCTGGAGGCGCCGCTGAAGTTCCGCGCTCCCGGTGTGACCATCCCCATCGGCCTGGGCATCGGCCGACTGGTCTTCCGGGCGCTGAACCTGACGGAGGCCGCCCTGGCCGCCGTCGTGATCGTCGCGACGGCCGTCGGCGACGCCCCGGGCCGCGTGATCGCGCTGACCGCGGCCGTGGCCGTCGTGCTCATCGCCCAGCTGGTCTTCGTCCGGCCCCGCCTCAACCGCAGGTCCGACCGCGTCCTGGCGGGCGAGGACGACGGCCCCCGCTCCCTTGGCCACCTGGCCTATGTGGCCCTGGAGGTCGCCAAGGTCGCCGTGCTGATCGCCCTGGGAATCAGCCTGCTGACGGTGTGAGCGACACGTGTGGGGCCCTCCGGGCGGAGGGCCCCACGCACGTGTTCGTGTCCGGAACGGTCAGCTCTCGCCGCCGTCCACCGGGACCTTCTGCGCCGGGGGCGGCGCGCTCCCGTTCAGGGACGGCGAGGCGCCGTTCCCGCCCTGGCCGTTGCTGTTCGACCCGTTCTGGTTCATGGACGCCAGCAGTTGGCGGGCCAGACCCAGCCCGGTGCCGCCCATGGTGAGCGCCTTGGCGAACAGGTCGGCCATCCCGTCGGCGCCGTTGAGCAGCACCATGTTGTCGACGTTGCCGAACGCCGAGGCGCCCGCCTGGACGATCTCCGGCCAGTTCTCGGCGAGTTGCTGGGCGACGACGGCCTCCTGGTTCTCGGCGAGGGCCGCCGCCCGCGCCTTGATGGTCTCCGCCTCCGCCAGGCCCTTGGCCCTGGTCGCCTCGGCGTCCGCCAGGCCCTTCGCCTGCGCGGCCGCCGCCTCGGCCTCACCGGTGGCCCGGGTCGCCGCGGCGGTCGCCGCACCCCGGGTCTTGGTGGCCTCCGCCTCCGCGCCCGCGGCCGTCTTGACCCGGGTCGCCTCGGCCGCCGCCGCGAGCTCCGTCTCCTTGGCCTTCGCCTGCGCCGCCGAGATCCGCGCGTCGCGCTCGGCCTCGGCGAGCGTCCGCTTCTCGTACGCCGTGGCGTCCGCCGGCTTGCGTACGTCCGCCTGGAGCTGCTGTTCGCGCCGGTGCGCCTCCAGTTCGGCGACCCGCGTCTCCTGGACGACCACTTCCTGCCGGGCGCCGGCTTCGGCGAGCGGGCCGGCCTGGCGGGCCTTCGCGGCCGCCTTGTCCCGCTCGGCCTGGTAGCCGGCCTGGAGGATCTCGCTGTCCCGGGTGGCCTCGGCCATCCGCGCGAACGACTGCTGCTCCGCCTCGGTGGCCAGCCGGTTCGCCTCCGCCTGCGCGATGCGCGCGTCCCGCTGGACGGCCGCCGCGTGCGGCATCGCGAGGTTCTGGATGTAGCCGGTGGGGTCCTCGATCTCGTGGATCTGCAGCGAGTCCACGATCAGACCGAGCTTCTCCATCTCCGTGCCACAGGCCGCCCGGGTCTGCCCGGTCAGCTTCTCCCGGTCGCGGATCATGTCCTCCACCGTCAAACCGCCCACGATCGAGCGCAGATGACCGGCGAAGACGTTGTGCACCCGCTCCGACATCAGCTTCTGCTGGTCCAGGAAACGGCGGGCCGCGTTCGCGATCGACACGAAGTCGTCGCCCACCTTGAAGATGACCACGCCCCGCACCTTCAGCGGAATGCCCTGATGGGTCACGCAGTCCACGTGCAGTTCGGTCTCGTTCAGGTCGAGCGAGAGCTTGCGCACCACCTGCACCCCGGGCAGCACCAGCGTGCCGCGCCCGGTGACGATGCGGAAACCCATGCCCTCCTCGAGGCCCTCGGTCCGGTGCTTGGAACCCGAGATGACCAGTGCCTCGTTGGGCTCGGCGACCCGCCACATCAACTTGAACAGACCGATCAGAACGAGGACGGCGACGACCGCCACCCCCGCAACGACGCCGACGATCATCGGCATACGCCCCCTTTGGGTTGGTGCCCGTTCGGCACCGAACGAAGGGAGTGTGCTCCTCGGCGGGCCCCGGGTGAAGACACCGGCGCGTCCTTGTTGCAGTCTTGACGTGTAAGGCCCTCACCTGCGCTCTCATCGGTGACGGAGCGGGCTCAACTGTCGTACACCGCTTCGACGTAGACGGTCCGGGGTGGCAGGTACTCCACCACCATCACCACCGTGCCCCGCTCGAGCCGGCCCTTGCCGTCGGCGGGGTAGGCGAGGAAGTGCTCGGCGCCGCCGCGCACCCGGACGATCACCTCGCCGACCAGCCCCGGCCCGACGGTACCGGTGACACGCCCCATCAAGCCGACCATCCCCGCATCCTCCATGGCCGCAGCCTAGATCCTGCCGGGGCATCAGGCAGGAGGGCGGAGGGTAGATGCTCGTACTGCTGCCCCGGGGAAGCCGGGGGCGCCGGACACGGTGGGGAGAAGGGGGAGTTCATGTCCGACGAGCTGGTGCGGTTCGAGCTGGGGGAGGGCTCGGCCGGGGTGTACGTCGAGGTGGCCGAGGACGACTCCGGAGTGGAGCGGGTACGGCGGCGCGGCGGCGCCCCGCCTCAGGCGGTGGACGGATTCGAGCACGGCCTGGACCAGATCCGCGACGTGGCGGCCCGCACCCTGCGGCGGATCACCTCGATGCCGGCCGCGCCGTCGACGGTGGAGCTGGAGTTCGGGGTCAAGTTCAGCGTGGAGGCGGGCGCGGTCATCGCGCGGACCGGCGTCGAAGGGCATCTGAAGGTGAAGGTGGTCTGGGAGAACGCCGCTCCGGACCGGCGCGCGAACCAGGGCGAGGACGAAGACGAGGACGAGGAGACGACGGACACGCCTCAGGCGACCGACGCAACCGGAGACACTGCCCATGCCACAGCCGCAGCCGGTGCCGCAGCCGGTGCCTGAGCCGGCGCCTGAGCCGGCGCCCGGTTCACTTCGGCATCGGATCCGTCGACTTGATCACCACAGGGTCCGCATCCGTCGGCTCCCGGCGCATGGGAGCCACCCGCGTGTGCTGAGGCGGAGGCCCGGCATGCTGCGGGGGCCCCGCCACCTTCACCAGGCTCGGCGCGGCCCCGGCCCGCTCCGTCCGGCTCCGGTACAGCGTCGTCCGCCCGGTGACCCAGCATCTCCACCACCATCACCAGTATCCCGAGCGGAGCATGGGCCACGGGGTGATCCACGCGCGCCGGTGGCCGGCACGCCTCGCCGTCGCCGCGTCGTCAGTGGGCCAGCAGCCTGCGCAGCCAGTCCCCGCGGGCGGTCTGCGCGGCCCGGGACAGGGCCGCTCGCGGGGCGATGCCGTCGAAGCCGTGGAAGCCGCCGGGCCAGACGTGGAGTTCGGCGACGCCCCCGGCCTGCCAGATACGGGAGGCGTAGGAGACCACCTCGTCGCGGAAGGTCTCCGCGGAGCCGACGTCCAGGAAGGCCGGCGGCAGGCCCGACAGGTCCTCGGCGCGGGCCGGCGCGGCGTACGGCGACACGTCCGGGCCGCCGCGCCGGTCGCCGAGCAGCGCCGTCCACGCGGTCTCGTTGGCCGTGCGGTCCCAGAGGCCGGTGCCCGCCATCTGGTGCGCGGACGGCGTGTCGTTGCGGTCGTCGAGCATCGGGGACATCAGCATCTGGCCCAGCGGCCGCGGCCCTCCCGCGTCCCGCAGCAGCAGCGCCAGCGCGGCGGCGAGCCCGCCGCCGGCGCTCCCGCCGACGAGCACGATCCGGCCCGGGTCGCAGCCGAGTTCCCGCGCGTGCTCCGCCGTCCACAGCAGACCCGCGTGCACGTCGTCGACGGGCGCGGGGTGGGGGTGTTCCGGCGCCAGCCGGTACTCCACCGACACCACGGCCGCCCGATGCCCCTTCGCCCAGTCCAGGGCCGTGTTCACGCCCAGTCTCCGGTTTCCGAGGACCATGCCCCCGCCGTGCACGTGGTAGAGGAGGGGCCGGCCGGTGCCGGTGGCCGGTGCGGTGGGCCGGCAGACCAGCAGCGAGACGCCGGGCGCGCCCTCGGGCCCCGGCACGGTCGGCTCGGTCACCTCGAAGGCGCCGTCCATGGTCAGGTCCAGCTCGTCCAGGAGTTCGACGGCGGCACCCTGCCGGGCGGCCGCGATGTCCTCCGCCGCGAGCCCGGGCCCCAGCAGACCCCCGGACTCCTCCAGGGCGGCGGCGAGTTCGGGGTCGAACGGGGGCGGGAGCGGCGTCATGAAGTCTCCTCGCGCGGATCGCGGTGTGCGGCGGCTCGTATGCCCTGTGTGGGTACCCCTCCGCGGCGTGGACGCCGCCGTACGGCGGACAGGTCCCGCCGACCGGCGGGTGGTCACCGGCCCTTCCGTCCGCAGACGGCGGCGTGGCGGGCCTTGGAGCGCACTTGAGGATCTAGTGTCGGAGGGGCCGAAGACGGCCGGAGACTCGGAAACTGCGACGTACGGAGACGCGCATGCGGGTCGGTGTGCACATCAACCGGTTCAACAACGCGGGTGGCGCGCCCGCACTCGGCACGGAACTGGCCGCCGCGGGGGAGGCGGCCGAGTCCGCCGGGGTGAGCCGGTTGTCGGTCATGGACCACTACTTCCAGATGGAGTTCAACGGCGGAGCCGAGGACCCGATGCTGGAGGCCTACACCACGCTGGGCTTCCTCGCCGGCCGCACCTCCACCGTGCGGCTCGGCGCCCTGGTGACGGGGGTGACGTACCGCCACCCCGGGCTGCTCGCCAAGATCGTCACCACCCTGGACGTGCTCTCCGGCGGCCGGGCCACGCTCGGCCTCGGGGCGGCCTGGTACGACCGTGAGCACCACGGGCTGGGTGTGCCCTACCCGCCGCTCGCCGAGCGTTTCGAGCGGTTGGATGAGACTCTGCGGATCTGTCTGCAGATGTGGGACCCGGACGCCGACGGCCCCTTCGAGGGCACGCACTACCGGCTCGCCGAGACACTGTGCGTGCCGCCGCCGGTGAGCTCGCCGCACCCGGAGATCATGATCGGCGGCGGGGGTGAGAAGAAGACGCTGCGCCTGGTCGCGCAGTACGCGGACGCCTGCAATCTGATCCCCGCCTCCCCCGAGGAGCTGCGGCACAAGCTGGACGTGCTGCGGAGGCACTGCGACAGCGTGGGGCGCGACTACGACGCCGTACGCAAGACGTTCGTGTACACCGGGGAGGCGGCGACCGAGGAGGACCTCGACGCCCTGCTGCGGGACCTGGAGGGCTACGCCGGGCTCGGTGTCGACACCGTGATCCTGGCTCCGCGCCTGGGCGATCCGGCCGGCTGGATCGACCGCTTCGCCTCCCGGGCCGTCCGGCGCGTCGCCGAACTGGAGTGAGACCGCGCCGTGAACCGGGTGAGGGGCCCGAGCTCCACGCTCGGACCCCTCACCCGGTTCGTTCGGCTCGGCTCAGGCGGCGACGGCCTCGCCGGCGTGGCCGTGCAGGCGGGCGACGACCTCGGTCAGCTGGGCGGCGACCTCGGCGTCGTCGACCGGGTGGGTCTCGGCGAAGCGGGTCACGGAGCCCGGGATGGACAGCTTGATGTCCTCGATGACCTTGCCGCCGGCGATGCCCACGGCCTTGCGGGCGTCGTCCTGCGCCCACACGCCGCCGTACTGGCCGAAGGCGGTGCCCACGACCGCGACGGGCTTGCCGGTGAGGGCACCGACGCCGTACGGACGGGACAGCCAGTCGATGGCGTTCTTCAGCACGGCCGGGATGGTGCCGTTGTACTCGGGGGAGAAGAGCAGGAAGGCGTCGGCGGCCTGGGCGGCCTCGCGCAGCTTGGCGGCGGCGGCCGGCACGCTGCCCTCGACGTCGATGTCCTCGTTGTAGAACGGAACCTCGGCCAGGCCCTCGAACAGCTCGACCTCGGCACCCGCGGGGGCGAGCTTGACGGCCGCCTCGGCGAGCTGGCGGTTGTGCGAACCGGCGCGAAGGCTGCCGACGAGCGCGAGGATACGAACAGACATGGGAACTCCAAGGGGGGGTGAAACACTGCGGTAACGATCCGGACCGAGGTCCGTTTAATTTTCTACCAGACTAACCGGACCACGGTCCAGTTTTCTTCCCGATGCTTTACGCTGGCTTCATGTCCAGCACCCTCCCGCCCTTCCCCACGCCTCAGGAGCCCGTGGAGAACACGCCGGTGCTGCTCGAGCTCGGCACCGGCGTGGACGAGCCATGTCTGCGCGCCGATGCCGCGCGCAACCGCGCCCGGCTGCTGGACGCGGCCGCACGCCTGGTGGCGGAGCACGGCGCGGCCGGCGTCACGATGGAGGCGGTCGCCGCGGCCGCCCAGGTGGGCAAGGGCACGGTCTTCCGCCGCTTCGGCGACCGCATCGGTCTGCTCAACGCGCTGCTGGACCACTCCGAGCGGAAGTTCCAGGCGTCCATCCTCAGCGGCCCGGCCCCGCTGGGGCCCGGCGCGCCGCCGGTGGAGCGGCTGCGCGCGTTCGGCTGCGCCGCGCTGCGCCGCGCCGCCGACGACCTGGAGCTGCAGCTGGCGGCCGAGCCCTGCCCCGACCGCCGCTTCCTCGTGCCGGCCCGCCAGGTGCGCTACGGCCATGTGCTCATGCTGCTGCGGCAGGCGGTCCCGGACGCGGACTGCGAACTGCTCGCGCAGACGCTGATGGGCTACCTCGAACCCGCCCTGATCCACCACCTGACCCGGCAGTGCAAGATGCCGATGGACCGGTTGCAGGCAGGCTGGTTCGACCTCGTCGAACGCGTGACCGGCACCGGGTGATCGGCGCCGGGGTGATGGGCACCGATGGATCCCGCTGAGAGCGGGTGGTGCTGCCGAGAGCGTGGGGCTGGTCGCCGTCGAGGCCGGACGGGCTCAGTGGTGGCCGGCGAACATCTCCAGCAGGCCCTCCGGCGCGTCCTGACGGAACAGCAGGGCCGCACCGCGGGCCGAGTCCGCCGCCGCGGCCTCGCTGCGCGGGAACAGCCTCTCCTCGGGGGATGGCTGGACGGGCGGGGCGCTGACGGTCCGGCAGGGGTGTCCGGCCGAGGGGCGGTCACGGTCGCCCGGGGACGCTCGTGCGCTCGATGCCGTTGATCAGGGTCTGGAAGCCCCAGGACAGGCGGTCCTCGGGGGCGCCGGACAGCAGAGGGCCGGCGAGGGCGGCGATGTGCGGGTGGGTGCGGTCAGACGCGCTGTGCAGGGCGTGCGCGAGCGCGTCCCACTCGGCCCGGTCCGCCGCCGAACCGTCGCGCGACGCGTGCTCGGCGGCCGTCGCGGTGGCGTGCTGGAGCAGCAGATCCACCCCCCACGCGGCCCGGTCGGGCGCGACGCCGCCCTCGTCGAGGAGACCGAGCAGCGTCTCGATCAGGTTCAGGTGGTGCGGGCCGCTGGGCCGGGCGGTGAGCGCGGACCGGGCGAGTCCCGGGTGCTCCATGAGCATCGCCGTGTACGCCGTGAGCACCTGCTCGAGTCGGCCGCGCCAACTGCCCTCCGCCGGCGCGGGGCCCACCGTGCCGAGCAGCTCGTCCAGCACGGCCGCGTGCAGCTCGGAGGTGTTGCGCACGTACACGTACAGCGAGGCCGGGCCGGTGTCGAGATCCTGGGCCAGGCGCCGCATGGTCACTCTCTCCAGGCCCTCGGCCCGCAGCACGGCGACGGCCGCGGCCACGATGCCCTGACGGGTCAGGGCGGGCTTGGCCGGGCGGTCGCGACGGCTGCGCGGGGCGGTGGGTCGGCGTGCCGTCATGCGACGACTGTAACGAACGCGTTCGTGACGAACTAGTTCGTGGCGAACGCGTTCGCGGCGAACATGTTCGCCGCAGGCCGTACGCCTCCCGCCCGGCCCGCACGGCCCTGCCCGGTCCGCGCTCCCCGCCTTCTGCCAAGATGCAGTACGTCATGGTGCAGATACCAGAACCCGCCGCGTCCTCGTCACCCGCACCGCGCTCCGTCCCCACGAGTGCCGATGTGGCCCGCCTTGCGGGCGTCTCGCGCGCGACCGTCTCCTACGTCCTGAACAACACCGGCGCCGTACGCATCAGCGAGCCCACCCGCCGCCGGGTCCACGAGGCCGCCAGAGAACTCGGGTACGTGCCCCACGCCGCCGCGCGCAGCCTGCGCGCCGGGCACAGCCGGATCGTCCTGATGCCCGCCCCCGCCATCGCACCCGGCCCCCTCTACAGCCGGTACCTCAACGAACTCCAGTGGGCGCTCGGCCGCCTGGACTACACCGTGGTGCAGCACGGGAACGTCGGCCTGCACGGCGACGAGGCCGTCCGCGCCTGGGCCGAGCTACGGCCGGTCGCCGTCCTGGTCCCCGGAGCCGGGATAGGCCCGGAAGGCGTCGCGGTGCTCAAGCGCTCCGGCGCCCGCGCCGTCGTCACCCTGGGACCCGAACCCGTGGACGGCGCCCACGCCCTGCTCATGGACAACGAGCGCGTCGGGCACTGCGCGGGCGCCCACCTCTACGCCCGCGGCCGCCGCCGGATCGGTGTGGTCGTGCCCGAGGAGAGCGGCCTCGACATCTTCTCCCGGCCCCGCCTGGCCGGCGTACGGCACGCCCTGCGCGGCACCGACGGGACCGTGACCGAACTGCCCCTCGGCTACGACGAGGAGTCCGCGGCCCGCCTCGCCGGCCGCTGGCGCGGGCTCGGCCTGGACGCGGTGTTCGCCTACAACGACGAGTACGCGATGCTGCTGATGCGCGCCCTTCAGGACGACGGCGTCCGCATCCCCGAGGAGACGGCCGTGATCGGCGCCGACGATCTGATGCTCGGCCGCCTGCTGCGCCCCCGGCTGAGCACCGTGCACATCGACCTGCCCTCCGGCCGCTACGTCGCCGACCTCGTCGACCGGGCCGTACGCAACCCGGGCGCGGCACCCGAACGGCTGACGGTGCTCGGCGCGACGGTGGTCCAGCGCGAGTCCACCTGACCCGGGGCGCGATGGAACGGGCCCGCCGATGAGCGACGGGCCGGCCGACGAGGGGCGGGCCCGTCGCTGAGGACGGGCCCGTCGCTGAGGACGGGTCCGCCGACGAGGAAGGACCCCTACTGCCCGTCAGGGCCCGTCTGCCCCTGTCCCTGACCCTGTGCCTGCTGCTCGGCGACAGCCTTGCGGACCTCGTCCATGTCCAGCTTGCGGGCCTGCCCGATCACATCCGTCAGGGCGGCCTCGGGCAGCGCGCCCGGCTGCGCGAACACGGCCACCTGGTCGCGGACGATCATCAGCGTCGGAATGGACTGGATGCCGAAGGCCGCCGCGAGCTCCGGTTGCGCCTCGGTGTCCACCTTGCCGAACACCAGGTCCGGGTTGTCCTCGGCCGCCTTCTCGTAGACCGGGGCGAACGAACGGCACGGCCCGCACCAGGACGCCCAGAAGTCGATGAGAACGAAGTCGTTCTCGCTGACCGTCTGGTCGAAGTTCTCTTTGGTGAGCTCAACGGTGCTGCTCATGGCGTATTTCCTCTTCCTGGTGTGGGGACGTACTTCCTGGCGCGGGGACAAGACGTCGGCACAACACGGCCGGCCCTACGGGTATTCCGCGCGCGTACCCGTTTGGCCACGGCGCACACCACCGTCCAGACTGACGTCATGACGGAAACGGAAACCATCGCGTACGACGTCGTGGTGCTCGGGGCCGGGCCCGTGGGGGAGAACGTGGCCGACCGCACTCGCGCGGCCGGTCTGTCCACCGCGGTCGTGGAGAGCGAGTTGGTCGGCGGCGAGTGCTCCTACTGGGCGTGCATGCCCAGCAAGGCTCTGCTCCGCCCGGTCATCGCGCGCGCCGACGCCCGCCGCCTGCCCGGCCTGAGCCAGGCGGTGCAGGGCCCCCTCGACGTCCCGGCGGTCCTCGCCCGCCGGGACGAGTACACCTCGCACTGGCACGACGACGGCCAGGTCGGGTGGCTGGACGGCATCGGCGCCGACCTGTACCGCGGCCACGGCCGTCTCGCCGGTCCGCGCACGGTCACGGTCACCGGCGCGGACGGCGGGCACGTGACGCTGACCGCCCGGCACGCCGTCGCCGTCTGCACCGGCACCGGCGCCCAGCTGCCCGACCTGCCCGGCCTCGCCGACGTCCGGCCGTGGACCAGCCGTGAGGCCACCTCCGCGAAGCACGTGCCCGAGAGGCTGATCGTGGTCGGCGGAGGCGTGGTCGCCACCGAGATGGCCACCGTCTACCAGGCGCTCGGCTCCCAGGTCACCGTTGTGGTCCGCGGCAAGGGGCTGCTGTCCCGGATGGAGCCCTTCGCCGGCGAGCTGGTCGCCGAGGCACTCACCGAGGCGGGCGCCGACATCCGCACCGGCACCTCGGTGGATTCGGTGACCCGGGAGAACGGCGCCGTCGTGGCCGTCACCGGCACCGGCGACCGGATCGAGGCCGACGAGATCCTCTTCGCCACCGGACGGGTCCCGCGCACCGAGGACATCGGACTGGAGACCGTCGGCCTTCAGCCGGGCTCCTGGCTCACGGTCGACGACACCCTGCGGGTCGAGGACAGCGACTGGCTCTACGCGTGCGGCGACGTCAACCACCGTGCCCTCCTCACCCACCAGGGCAAGTACCAGGCCCGGATCGCGGGCGACGCCATCGGCGCCCGCGCCAAGGGCGAGCCCCTCCAGGACCCTGCCCCTTGGGGCCCGCACGCGGCCACCGCCGACCACCACGCCGTCCCGCAGGTGGTCTTCACCGACCCGGAGGCCGCCGCCGTGGGACTGTCGCTGGCGGAGGCCGAACAGGCCGGCCATCGGGTCCGCGCCGTCGACGTGGAGCTGTCCTCGGTCGCCGGGGCCGGGCTGTACGGGGACGGTTACCGCGGCCGCGCCCGCATGGTGGTCGACCTGGACGAGGGGATCCTGCGGGGCGTCACCTTCGTCGGGCCCGGCGTCGGCGAACTGCTTCACTCGGCGTCCGTCGCCGTCGCCGGACAGGTCCCGGTCGACCGGCTGTGGCACGCGGTCCCGTCCTATCCGACGATCAGCGAGGTGTGGCTGCGCCTGCTGGAGGCGTACCGGGGCTGACCGCGGCGGTGAGGGCCGCGGCGACGCCCGTCACCGCGGCTCGAGCCCCGTCACGGCAGCTCGAACCCGAGTGCCTGCGCCGCCTCCTCGGGTGTCGGCTGCGTCCAGCGCGCCGCCAGCGTCTCGTTCGAGGACAGCGAGCGCAGCTCGGCGCGGTCGAGGTAGAGGGTGCCGTCGAGGTGATCGGTCTCGTGCTGCACGATGCGGGCCGGCCAGCCGGTGAACACCTCGTCCACCGCCCGGCCGTGCTCGTCCCGCGCGCGCAGCCGCACCTCGGCGTGGCGGGCCACCACCGCCTGCCAGCCCGGCACGCTGAGGCAGCCCTCGTAGAACGCGGCCCGTGCCGCGCCGACCGGCTCGTACGACGGATTGACCAGCACGCGGAACGGCTGGGGCACCCGCCCCCGCGCTCGTCGCACCTCCTCCGGAACCGGCGCCGGATCCTCCAGGACGGCGATCCGCAGCGCCACACCCACCTGGGGTGCGGCGAGTCCCACGCCGGGCGCCGCGTGCATGGTGAGGCGCAGCGCCTCGACGAACCGGGCCAGCAGTGCCGGCTCCAGCTGGCCGTCGAACGGCTCCGCGCCGCGCCGCAGCACCGGATGACCGGCCGTCACCACGGGCAACGGCCCGCCAGCGGCGAGAAGTTCCTCGACCCGCTCGGCAACGGGCGTACGCGCATCCGGGCAGTCCATCGCGCCAGCATGCCA
The DNA here is from genome assembly GCF_032658145.1 of Streptomyces sp. MK7. Lineage (NCBI taxonomy): Bacteria > Bacillati > Actinomycetota > Actinomycetes > Kitasatosporales > Streptomycetaceae > Streptomyces > Streptomyces sp. MK7. The sequence goes on along the minus strand of NZ_JAVACL010000007.1, from coordinate 209,653 downwards.
CGGCCCCGACGGGACCCGTCGCACCGTCCCGCTCACACGTCCGCGAACTCGCCCGCGAACGCCGAGGCGATGCGCAGGTGCTGCGCGGCCTCCTCGTGGCGTCCCTGCCGCTGGAGGGTGCGGCCGAGCATCAGCCGGGCGTAGTGCTCCACCGGGTCACGCTCCACGATGACGCGCAACTCCGTCTCGGCACGGCGCAGCTGGGCCGAGTGGTAGTAGGCACGGGCCAGCAGCAGCCGCGGTCCGGTCTGCTCCGGCACCTCCTCGACCAGTCCGGCCAGGACGCGGGCCGCGCCGGCGTAGTCCCGGGCGTCGAAGAACTGCTGCGCGCGCTCCCAGCGCTCGGCCGGTGTTCCGTGGTCGTAGTACGTCGTGTTCACGCGTGACCTCCTTCGGTGTACTGCAACCGAGGCAGGTGGCTGAACATTCCACGATGTGCCGCGCCCGCTGCAGACCGGTCAGGAGGCGAGCGCGGCCAGCTCCGCTTCGGCCCGCTCGGTGACCGTGGTCAGGACGCGGGCGGCGGCCGCAAGGTCCTCGGCGGGGATGCCGGCGTAGATACGGGCGGCGATCTCGGCCGTCTCGGCGCTCGCACCGGCGTAGAAGGTCTGCCCGGCGTCGGTGATCCGCAGGTGCGGACCGTCGGCCGCCAGCAGCCCCTTGGCGATCAGCTGCCCGATGACGTCACGCACACCGGCCTCGTCGGCCTTGAGCGCGGCGGCGGTACGGCCCACCAGCCGGTCGTGCTCGACGGGGCCGCCGGCGGTGGCGACCGGCCGCAGGGTCACCATCTCCTGGAACGTGACGTGGTAGCGGGACAGCACCTTCTCCAGGACCGCTCGGGCGGCGTAGTGGGCCACACCGATGAGGCGGCTGTCCATGGCCGGGGTGGGGGCGGAGCCGGTGGCGTGGGCGGTGGTGTGGGCGGTGGTGGTCATGACTGCTCCTTCTCGTGCTCACTGTTCTGGCTGAACGGATCAAGAGGTGCGTCGAGCAGGGTCGCCAGCTCGCTGGTGAACGCCCGTGTGCGCGGGCTGTCGAGGCCGCCGAGCGGCTCCAGCAGCTGCCGCAGGAGCCCATGGACGACCTTGATCGCCTGCCCGGTGACATCCCGGCCGCGCTCGGTGAGCGCGAGCTGGACGGCGCGCGGGTCCTCGGGGTCCCGGGTGCGCTCGAGCAGACCCGCGGACTCCAGTCCGCGCGCCAGCTTCGACACGTAGAGGGGCTCCAGCCCGGTGTGGTCGGCCAGGCGCCGCTGGCTGGGCCGCAGCCCGGAGCGGTGCATGCCGTACAGCGAGGCCACCAGCGAGTACTGGGCATGGGTCAGCCCCAGCGGGGCGACGGCGCGGTCGACCGCCACGCGCCACTTCATTGAGAGACGCCAGACCAGAAAACCGGGCGTCGCGCCCTCGGATGCCGTACCCATGGCAGATACAGTACATGGCTATTATGTACATGGCTACTATATCCGCGATCGCTGTTCCTTCCAGGGCTCCGGGGGACAGGGCGGCGGCTCACCGGGAACGGAGACAGGCCTCACCGAGGGCCGAACAGGCCTCACACTCGGCCGGACGCCCGCGTGACGGACTGACGGAACCGCTCCGGCGGGACTAGGTTGTGGCCATGAGCAATCTTGACCGCGAGGCGGTCCCCGCCGTGTGCGGCGGCCGTGGTTTCGTGGTGGCGGAGCCGGTGCGCGAACTCCTCAGCCCGCGCCGCGTCAAGCTCGGCGAGTCCACCGAGGTCCGCCGGCTGCTGCCCAACCTCGGCCGCCGCATGGTGGGCGCATGGTGCTTCGTCGATCACTACGGCCCGGACGACATCGCCGACGAGCCCGGCATGCAGGTGCCCCCGCACCCGCACATGGGCCTGCAGACGGTGAGCTGGCTGCACGACGGCGAGGTGCTGCACCGCGACTCGACCGGCAGCCTCCAGCTGATCCGCCCCGGCGAACTGGGCCTGATGACCTCGGGCCGGGCCATCAGTCACTCGGAGGAGAGCCCCGGGTCGCATGCCCGCTTCCTGCACGGCGCACAACTGTGGGTCGCCCTCCCGGACGGCCACCGCCACACCGACCCGCACTTCGAGCACCACGCCGACCTGCCGACCGTCACGGCACCCGGCCTGACCGCCAGGCTGATCCTCGGCGACCTCGACGGCGCCACCTCACCCGGTACCACATACACCCCGATCACCGGCGCCGACCTGGCCCTCACCCGTGGCGCGGACGTACGCCTCCCCCTGGAGCCCGACTTCGAATACGCCGTGCTGTCCATGTCCGGCGAAGCCCACGTCGACGGCGTACCACTGCTGCCCGGCTCGATGCTCTACCTCGGCTGCGGCCGCGGCGAACTCCCCCTGCGCGCCGAGTCCGACGCCGGCCTGATGCTCCTGGGCGGCGAGCCCTTCGAGGAGGAGCTGATCATGTTCTGGAACTGGATCGGCCGTTCGCAGGAGGAGATCGCCCAGGCCCGCCGGGACTGGATGGAAGGGACACGGTTCGGCGAGGTCAAGGGGTACGACGGTGATCCACTGCCGGCTCCCGAGCTGCCGGCGACGCCCCTGAAGCCACGTGGGCGGGTGCGCTGACCTGCGGAAATGGTTGACGGTCGGCGGCGGGTGGGTGAGTCCGGTCGGGGACTGTCCCGCGTCCTTCGACCGCGCACAGGCAGGGCGGCTGAGTATGCCGCAGGTTCGATGCGAGGCGCTGGGCGATTCCACGGTGTGGCCGTCTGTGGGCGGCTGTGGCAGGAGTCTTGCTGACCCACTGCCAACTCTACTGATGCGTTATCAGATGACCTCAGAGTCCTGTTCGCCCAGCTATGTGTACGTGGCGCGCAGCCGTCTCGCCGAGGTCCTCAAGGACGATCTCCAGTGTCCGGCCCGTGCGTTGGCGGGTTCGTGGATGGGCTGCGCCATGTGCCGAGGTGGGGCGATCCAGGGCTGTGTTTCTCCCAGCGGGGGTTCTGGAAGGGATGCGGGGCTCCACGGGGCGCGGCGGGCTCGGCCGGGCGGGTTCTGGGGACATGTCCGGCGCCCCGCGGGAGCAGGCCGGCCTGGCGTCCGGCATCGTCAACACCACCTACCAGGTGGGGTCGGCCCTGGGCCTCGCCGCACTGACCGCGGTGGCCACCTCGCGGGGCGCCGGACAGCTGGGCAACCTGCCCGCCCTCACGGACGGTTTCAGCGCCGCCTCCGTCTGGGCCGCCGCGATCGCCGCGGTGGGCGGGATCGCCGGCTGACATCAACGACGCCCACTGATCGCCAGAGCAGGGAACCGGCTACCGCAAGGGTGCCGCCCAGCCCGGGTCACCGTCCGCGAACGGCAGCGCCTTGGGAGACGAAGCTACGCGCGAACTGAGGGAGCCTGGCGGCCTCAAAAGCGCCGTATTTGCCGCTCGCGACGAGTTGGAACTTGACACCCTCGCGGCCGTCAGGGCGCTTATAGCCGTCGGGGAGGAACCGGCGGTAGTGCTCGCTGGCGCGGTCGAAAAACTCCGGGCGCTCGGTGCGCGAGAGACAACCCTCGAGATTTAGAAGGAAGAGGTAGTGGCGAATCATACGAGTGAAGAGGAACGGAGCCACAACGTCCAGGGCGCTACGCTCCTCGAGCAAGCCAAAGCTCTCTTCGTAGCGGGCGAAGACATCGAAATGAGTGCCGCCCGGCGCGCCTGCGGGGTGTTGAGTGTGCCGACGGCGGATCTGGACGCAGTTCCATTTCAGGACGCCGATCCGGTCAGCGGCCAGCATGGCGCGGTGGACGACCGCGACCTCCTCGTAGAAGCCGTCGGGGAATGCGAGTCCCTGCCGGGTCCACAAGTCGCGGCGGAACAGACGGTCCCAGGAGTAGGCGGGAGCGCCGAACAACTCAGGCTGATCGATCGGGGCGAAGGGCTCACGTCCCTGCCCGGCAAGCAGTGCGGCGGCGGCACCGGGCCAGGAGCGGCGGCGATGCAGGCGAGTGTGCCCGAAGAGAAGGATGTCCGGCTTTTTTGCATCTTGTAGCCGGTCGGCAATGGCCTGAAGCGTTGCACCCCCGATGATGTGATCGCTGTCCAGGAACAGCAGGTAATCACCGGTTGCGTGCTCGGCCCCTGCGTTGCGTATCCGGCTAATGCCGACGACGCCCTTCAGGTGCACGGCCGAGACCCGCCCGTCGCGCCGGGCATAGTCATCCACCAAGTCCGCAGGGCACTCAGCAGACTGGTCCAGGACGGCGATGACCTCCACATCCCGGAAGGACTGGTTTAGGATCGAATTCAGGCAGTTTTCAAGGTGTCCCTGAAGGTCGTGAGTGGCGACTATGATGCTGATGATCGGGGATGCAAGCATGATGATCGAAACATAGGTGGCAGCCCGCGGCATGACAAGCCCCAACGGGCGCCCAACTCGCAGCAACATATAAAATTCTGCGCATGCTCCCACCGCCTTCGCGCATCAGGTCCTGAGCATGCCCCTATCGGCTGATCGGCACGGCGTTTACGCCTGTGATCGGTTCGAGAGCATTGTCGCGTTGGTTGAGTCGGTGCGACGACTTTGGGGTTGGTCGACTGGAAATGGAGTGCCGCACTGCCCGCCCTGATCACCATCTTCGGCGTCACCGTCGGTATCGGCTGTGCCGCCGGCCCGACGCCCGCTCCTTCCACCTCGACCGCAGCTCCTGCGCGCTGTGACCACCGCCGCTCCGTCAACGCGACGTTCCAGGCGTCCGCCACACCATCCCGCCTGCCGATCCGCACCGCCCCGTGGCAGCCCCCGTGCCCCATCGGCGAACTTGCCTTCGCCGACGCATGGAACAGTCCGCCGTCTCCTGACAACTGCGCCTCCTGCGCACCCTCGGCCTTGTCACCGGCCGCCGCGACGGCCGCCGCATCGTCTACTGCCTCCGCGACGACCACGTCGCCCAGCTCCTCGACCAGGCCGGTGCCACGAGGCCCTTGGGTCCCTGGGCCCACTCCTACAGCGCACCGGAGGGCCGGACCGTCACACCCTGGGGCGCCCAACTCCACACGGCTCTCCGCATCAAGAGGGTGGCCGGGCCGGGTTCAGGAGACGGCAGACGTCAGGTACGTCAGGTACACCCCTCCCTCGCAGTCAGGCATCTTCCGCAGGGTCCAGCGGCCCCGCACGCTCGTGGAGGAGAAGTCCGACTCGGCGTCGTCCTCCTCGACTTCGCCCTTCTCAGGGATGTAGCCGGCCTTGGGGAGCCACTTGTGCAGGAACGCCAGGGTGGTGTCGAATCCGTCCCGTACGACGGTGGCGACTACGAGCCGACCGCCGGTGCGGTGCTCCACCGAGGTCACGACCGCGCCGTCGGGCACCGGCAGGTTCTCCGGGAAGTCCTCGGGGAGCGGCAGTGAGGCGGCAGTGGCGCAGCCGCCGGGCGCGGCCCCGGCTGCATTCCTGGCCGGCGGATCGGTAGCCTGCTTCGCCGCGTACGGCGTCGCCCCCGGGGGCTCGGGGTGCTTGTTCGCCGCCGAGCATCCGGTGACCGCGGCCAGGCCGAGGACGGCTCCTGCCAGTAGGGCAGCCGAGGGCGAGGGCTTCATCTAGTGGCTTCCTTCGGGCTCATTGCGCTTGCCGCGGACCACGGCGTCGTACGCGCCGTACAGCGTGTTGCCGGAGGTCTGGCGGGCGATGGAGGCCAGGGCGTCGTAGTTCTGGGCGCCTCCGGTCGCGCAGGTGCCGGTGCAGCCGTCGGCGTAGGCGGCGAGCACGCGGCCCTGGGCGTCGGTGGTGACGTCGATGAAGTCCAGGAGGTTGCGGTCGTTGCCGCACGTGGTGCCGCCCGTGCAGATCGACCCCTTCTGAACCGGATCGGTCGGGGTGGCGTCGGCGGTGACCCAGGACTGGCCGCCGTCGTAGGTGGTGGCCACGTACAGGTGCCAGACGCCCGTGAAGTCGGCCGCGTCCTGATAGTTGCCGCCGGTGGTGGTGCCGAGGAAGACGAAGGCGGCGCGGTTGTCGTCGCCCGCGGTCACGGCCGGGAAGACGATGTTCTTGATGCCGAGGGCCGCGCCGACGTTCTGGTCGTACAGCCACGTCTTGCCCTTGTCGTGGCTGACAGCGATGCGCGGAGTACCGTCGCTGTTCTGGTAGCCCATGTAGACGGTCCCGCCGGCCCCGATCCCCACGCTCGGGTCCGAGTCACCGGGGGTGCTGGACGGGTTCTCGTGGACGGTCCACGTCAGCCCGTTGTCCTCGGAGACGGCCACGGCCTGATTGCCACCACAGCCCTTGTTGGGCACGTACACCGTGCCGTCCGGAGCCACCTTCACATGCCCGTGCAGGCCGCCGCAGTCCAGCAGCGAGTACATCGGAACGGCAGGCCCGTACGTCAGACCGCCGTCCCGGCTGACCGCGCAGGAGGCGTCGGCGATGTCCTGGGAGCAGTAGTAGACGGCGTTCGGGTACGACGTGACGGCACCTGGACCGCCCGCGGCGAAGGGGCCGCCACCGATGGTCTGATGGTCCACACCGGAGTTGACGCCCGAGCCGCCCGTCGGCGTCCACGTTTCACCGTCGTCGTCGGTGTAGCAGGTCAGGGCGGTCTTGCCGGCGAGCTGCGACTCGAAGGTGCGGTGGGTGGCCGGGTCGGTGAACAGGATCGGGTCGAGGCTGGTGGTGCTGCCCTGAGGACAGCCGTTGGCCGCGCTCGCACTCTTGTCCTGCCACGTGGCGGCACCCGCACTGTCGTAGGTGACCTTGAGCGTCGATGTGTACGCCTGGAACATCGCGGCGCCGCTCGCGCGGTCGACGCCGATCGAGGGTTCACCGGCGTTGTGGGCATCCGCGATGCCGTCGTGCGCCCAGGAGTTCGCGTACGTCGGTGGTGTGGCCGTACTCGGCGGCGGATCGGCCGGAGCGGTGATCAGGCTCGCGGTGCCGGTGAAGCTGTCGCCGAGCGGCGCGTACGGCACCACGCGCACGGTGTACGACGCCGACACCGCCGGAAGCAGCACGGTCTCGGGGTCGCTGGAAGAGGCCGAGGCGGCCACCTCTCGGCCGTCCGTATCGAGGACGTACAGGTCGAAGTCGGCGGCGGAGTCCGGCCATCTGACGTCGATGCGCAGGCTGTGACCGGCGTCGTAGCCCACGGGCACCGACACCTTCAGGGCGTAGTCGTCGCAGGGTTGCGCATTGCCGCAGCTCACCGTCCCGGCAGTGCCGGAGACATTGGGGACGGCGAAGGGACCGGCGCTCCACGTGGTCGTGGGCGCGGTGTCGCTGACCGATCCGGACGGCGGGGTGGCGGCGTCGGCGGCCGCACTCGGCAGGCTTCCGGCGACGAGCGCCAGCAACCCGACGGCGAGACGCCCACGCGACCGCGGATGGCGGTGAAGACGTAGTGCGGAGAGGAGAGCCACAGGTACCTCTTGGGTTCGCGAGTCGGACGAAGGGCGGTGGTGTGTGGCGGTACGGGTGATGCCTTCGTCTGCTCTACGGCGAGGCAGGCGGCGTCCGTCGCGAGAAACCGAACTCCTTTCGGAACGGGCCGGAAGGGTACTGAGGGGGCAGCAGGACGAAAATGTGCCCCGCGCGACTGCGCGAAGGCGCTTACGGAGGGCCCGGTCAGAGGGCGTCGACGCCGCTCACCTTCCAGCCGTCGGAGGTGCGGGTGAGCGTCATACGCACCCGGTTCAGGTCCAGCCGGGGCTCCGGGACCCGAGTGCTCCGGGTGACCTGGTTGACGAAGAGCAGGACGACGGCCCGGTCCGGAGTGGCCGACACGACGGAGACCGCCGGGGCGCCGCCGTCGGCGGGTGTGGCCACGGTCGCCTTCACCACGCCGTGGTACTTGGTCGCGGTCGGCGCGACCACCGCCTTCGTGGTCCTGCCGTACTGGTCGCGGAAGTGCCCGGTCAGCAGAGCGCGGGCCCGGGAGAAGTCACGGTCCAGGTGCCGGTAGTCGTACGACAGCACGACCGGCGCCGCCTTCCGCGCGGCCGTGACGGCCTCGCCGCGCGCCTGCTCCGCCTGCCGCCCCTGCCGGTATTGCCACCCGAGTACGGCGGCCGCGACCAGGGCCGCGACGAGGAGGACGACGCCCAGCACCGCGGTGAGCACGATACGCCTGGCCTTGCGCGGGGGCGCACTGTCCTCCGGCTCCTCCTCGAACGACTCGGGCATTTCGGGCTCGGGCGGGTCCTCCCAGCCCTTCGCCGGCGGATCGACGACCGGGGTGGGCCCGGAGGGAGTCTGCTCTTCCTGGCGGGAACCGCGTTCGGGGGGCGCGGGCCGCCCGGCGCGCTTGGCTGCCGCTCGGGCGGCCGCGGTCATGGTGCGGCGGGCCGGTGAGCTGGTGCCGCGGGTGCGGGAGGTCGGGTTCGCCACGGTGTCTCTCCTCATCGATGGCCTCACGGGTGGGTCAGCCCACGAACGCAACGTCGGAGGTCAGCCAGCGGCCGGCCACGCGCTCGAGGTCGAGCTGCAGCCGGTAGGTGCGCGCCTGGCCCTCGGGCACGGCGGTGTTGGTCACCTTGCTGTCGGCCACGACCAAAACCCGGGCCGAGCGCGCGTCGGACCGCACGATGCCCGCTTCCAGGACCTGCCCCTCGGACACCGACTTGTTCTGCGCAACCAGCTTCGTCAGTTGTGCGGTCTGCGCGGCGAACTCCTTCTTGAACTCGCCGGTAGCGCCCTTCAGCACATCGCCGCTGTCCCGGCCGTAGTGCCGGTAGTCGAGCGAGGTGAAGTTCAGCGCCGACTGGCGGGCCGCCGCCAGTATGTCCTGACGGCGCTGCTCTGCCGCGCGCTGGTCGGACAGCTTCAGGCCCAGCCAGACACACGGCACGGTCGTCAACACGGTCGCGGCGACGAGCCCCGCCGACAGCAGCCTCATACGTCCGCCTCTCATGCCATCGGTCCCACGAGCAGCCATTGCCACGACTCCTTTCCGAACACGGTCTGTTCCCCGCCCGTCGAGCCGATCTCGACGGGCGTTCCGTCCGGGCCGGTCACGGTGCCGGTCTCCGGGTCGTAGGGGGCCACGAATGCGGCCTGGCCGGCGCTGTACCGGCCGGTCGTCGCACCGGGCGCGTTCTGCGCTCCGCGCACCGAGGTCTTGCTGCCGCGCGGCATCGTGCAGCGCGCGTCGGTGTTCGCCGGGCGCGTGCCGGTGTCGGCGGGGTCGCGCCGCTGGGTGCCGTAGCCCTGGGTGCACGCGGGAGGGTCGTCGGCGTTCACGGTCAGCCCGAAGTGGGTGGTGCCGTCACCGGGGATGACCGTGTAGCTGCCCGCGACATTGAGCGGGAGCGTGACCAGCGCCTGTTCGACGCCAGGCAGCCGGGCCATTGTGATCTGGCCACCGCTGATGAGGTTGGCCAGCAGGACCGGCACGTGCGGCCGCGTGGACTTCAGCAGGGAGTCGACCTCCTGCGCGGCGGGCACAGTGGTGCCTATCAGTCGGCGCAGATCGCCGTCACTCGACTTCAACTGCTCGGTGAGCGCCGCGAGATCACGGGAGAACGACCTGATGGCCGAGCCCTGGTCGGCCTGTGTCCTGAGCACCGTCCGCGAGTCCTCGATCAGCGAGACAGTCTGGGGAAGCGACTGGGATGCCGACTCCACCAGCGCATCGCCGGAGTCCACCAGCCGGCTCAGGTTCGGTCCGGAGCCGGCGAACGCCTTGCCCAGCTCGTCGACGGTGACCCGCAGATCGTCCTTGCCGACCGAGTTGACCAGCCGGTCGAGGCCGAGGACCAGGTCGGTGACCGGCAGCGGGGTCCGGGTGCGGCGGCGCGGGATCGGGCTGCCGTCCATGAGGTACGGCCCGCCCGACCGCCGTGGCTGGAGGTCGACGTACTGCTCGCCCACCGCCGAACGGTCGGCGACCACCGCGAGCGTGTCGGCCGGGATTCTCGGGGCGCCGTCCTCGATCTTCAGCGCCACCGAGACCCCGGAGCCCGTCAGCCGCAGATCGCCCACGCGGCCCACCGGCACGCCCCGGTAGGTGACCTCGGCGCCCGGGAAGACGCCCCCGGACTCGGCGAAGTCGGCGCGCACGGTGTACCCGCGGTGCAGGAGGTCGTCCACCAGACCCGTGTACCGGGCGCCTACGTAGGACACCCCGAGGGCGGTGACCGTCGCGAAGGCGAGCAGCTGGGCCCTGACCGTACGTGTGATCACGGCAGTATCCCCTTCAGCATCAGCTCGGCGAGGCCGGGATCGACGCCCGGCGGAAGGCGACGCGAACCGCCCCCGGTGCCGTAGGCAGCGGTGCACACCGGCGGGCACAGCAGGGTGCTGCCGTCGGGGGGAGGCGAGGGCACGGCGGGCGCGGAGGGCACGGGAGGCACGGACGGGGTGCCCGGCAGGGACGGGACGGACGGGAGAGGGGTGGGAGTGGGGACGCCGGGAAGCCGCGGTGTCCCGGGGGCCGGGGACTTCCCGCTCTTGCCGGGCTTGCCGGGCTTGCCGGTGACGTTGCCGTAGAGGTCCGCCAGGTCGAGGTCGGCGGTGATCTTCAGGTTGACGTAGTCGCCCTTGACGGCGTCCGTGACGTTGCGCGGGAACGGGTACGTGGTGAGGATTTCGAGCGAGTTGGGCAGGTCGTCGCCCGCTCTGTTCAGCTCCTGCAGGATGGGCTGGAGCTTCTTGAGGTCGGCGACGGTGTCGTCGTGGGACGCATTCACCACCTTGGTGCCGGTCCTGCCGAGCCTGGACAGGGCGGTAAGCATCTTCGTCAGGTCCTTGCGCTGGTCGGCGAGGGCCTTCAGAGCGGGGGGCATGGCGTCGACGGCCAGCGCGATCGTCTTCTTCTCCTTCTTCAGCCGCTTTGCGAGCCGGTTGACGCCCTTCAACGCGCGCACGATGTCCGCCCGCTGGTCGTCGAGGCCGCCGAGGAACGTGTCCAGCTGCTTCAGCAGGGACCTGACCCGGTCCTCGCGGCCGCCGAGGGCCTTGTTCAACTCGATGGTGATCGTCTTCAGCTGGGCCACCCCGCCGCCGTTGAGCAGCGCGGACAGCGCCGACAGCACCTCCTCGACCTCCGGGTTGCGGCCGCTGCGGGACAGCGGGATGCGATCGCCGTCGCGGAGCCGTCCGACGGGGCGCGTGCCGACCGGCGCGGACAGGGCGACGTACTTCTCGCCGAGCATGCTGGTCTGCCTCAGATCGGCGATCGCGTTGCCGGGCAACTTCACCGAGTCGGCGATCCTGAGCCGCACGCGGGCGTGCCAGCCGTCCAGTTCCACCTTCTCGACCGCGCCGACGGTGACGTTGTTGACCTTGACCGACGACTGCGGCACCAGGTCCAGGACGTCCCGGAACTCGACGGTGACGTGGTAGGCGTGACCGTCCGAGGCGGCGCCGCCGGGCAGCGGGACGTCGTACCAGCCGTTGAACTCGCAGCCGGTCAGCAGCAGCGACCCGACCGCCGTCCAGGCGGCCACCCGCCCCTTGCGCTGCACGCTCATACCGGCGCCCCCAGAATTCCGCCGAGGGTCTTGTCGACCGTGCCCGTCGACGCCGGGGCCGACGGAACCTTGGGCAGGGAGTCGAAGAGCTTCTTCAGCCCGGCGCAGTTGTCGTGGTCGTCGCCGGTCGTCCTCAGGATCGAGCAGAGAAGGGATGACGGATCCTGCGGGGCTTGCGCGTTGTTGCGGGTGTCGAGGGTGCCGGCGGCGGGGTTGTAGGCGTTCTGCAGGTTCGACAGGCCCGTGGGGGCGACGGTCAGCAGCTCCTCCAGAGCGTCCCGTTGGGTGACGAGAACCTTGGTGACCTTGGTCAGGCCCTTCACGTCCGAGGTCAGCTCCTTCTTGTTGCCCTTCACGAAGCCGGCCACGTCGCCGAGTGCGGTGGCCAGGTACTTCAGCGCGGCCGCGAGATCTTCGCGCTCCCCGGCGAGCTGCCCGGCCACGTCGGCGAGGTCGGTGTTGAACGACCGCACGCTGGTGTCGTCCGCCGCGAGCGCGGCCGTGAACACCTGAAGGTTCCGCACGGTCCCGAACAGGTCGCCGCGCCCGTCGGACAGCGTGGTGACCGCCTGGGACAGGTCCTCGACCGTCTGGTTGAGGTTCTCGCCCTGCCCCTGGAGGTTGTCCGCGCTCACCCCGAGCAGCCGGGACAGCGAGCCCTTCTTGTTGGCACCGTTCGGGCCGAGCGCCTCGGCGGTGGTGTGCAGGCTGTCGAAGATCCGGTCCAGCTCGACGGGGACGGCCGTACGGGACTCGGGGATGACGTCGCCGTCCCGCAGCACCGCACCCTTGCGGTACACCGGCAGCAGCTGCACGTAACGGTCGCTGACCACCGAGGAGTTGACGATCGCGGCCTGCGCGTCGGCGGGGACCTTGCGGCCCCGGTCGTATTCCAGCTCCACCCGTACCCGGTCGCCCTCCGGGGTGATCTTCCTGACCTCACCGATGCGGACACCGAGGACGCGGACGTCTGAGCCGGGGTAGATGCCGACGGTGCGCGGGAAGTACGCCGTGACGCGGACGGGGCCGGGGCCGGGCCAGAGGACGACGGCGAGGCCGACGACGATCGCGAGCGCGGTGAACAGGGCCAGGAGTCTGCGGGTCATGGGGTGCCTCCCGTCCGTGGCGTGACCGGGGCGGCGACCAGGTTCTGGACGTAGGAGTCGAACCAGCGGCCGTTGCCGAGGGTGTTGGTGAAGAGCCGTACGTAGGGGGCGAGCAGCCCGACGCTGCGGTCCAGGCTCGCCTGGTTGCGTTCAAGCATCGTCACGAAGGTGTTGAGGTTCTTCAGCGCGGGCCCGATCTCCTTGCTGTTGTCGTCGACCAGGCCGGACAGCTCGATGCCCAGCAGCGCGGAGCTCTTGAGCAGCTTGTGGATCGCCGTACGCCGCTTGCCGATCTCCTTGAGCAGGGCGTCACCGTCCTTCACCAGCGCGGAGAAGTCCTTCGTGTGACCGGCCAGCACCTCGGTGACTCCGTTCGCATGATCGAGGAGCCCGCGCAGCGCCTTGTCACGGGCGGCGACGGTCCGTGAGATCCGCGACAGCCCCTTGATCGACGCCCGCACCTCCGCGGGGGAGTCCTGGAAGGTGGCGGACATCGTGTCCAGCGCCTTCGCGAGCCGGTTCGTGTCGACCTCCTCGGTGGTGGTCGTCAGGTCGCTGAAGGCCTGGACGACGTCGTACGCCGACACGGTCCGCCGGAGCGGGATCTCGCTGCCCGGCTTCAACTGGCCGGGCCCCCTCGGGTACAGGGCCAGGTACTTCGCGCCGAGGATCGTCTTGACGCGGATCGACGCACCCGTGTCGGTACCGAACCCCGGGTGGCCCTTCACTCTGAAGGTCACCTTGACGTGGTCGCCGTCCAGGTCCACGCCCTCGACCTTGCCGACCTTGACCCCGGCGATCCGTACCTCGTCGCCCGGCTTGAGCCCGCCGGCCTCGGAGAAGGCCGCGCTGTAGGTGTCGCCGCCGATCAGCGGCAGGCTGTCGGCGTTGAAGGCGGCGACGGTGAGCAGCGCGAGGACGGTGAGGCCGACGGCGCCGACGACGACCGGGTTCCTCCCCCACTGCCCGAAAGGCGTGGGAGGTGCCCCCACGCGGAAGGGCTTCAGGCGCGGCCGCTTGAGCCGGATCCTGGGCAGTTTCGGCGGCAGGACGCGTACCTTCACGAGGGGCTCGGGGCGGGGCTTGCGCCTGGGCAGCAGCCTGGGGAGTCTGGGCAGTTTCGGCGGCAGGACGCGTACCTTCACGAGGGGTTCGGGGCGGGGCTTGCGCCTGGGCAGCAGCCTGGGGAGTCTCGGCAGTTTCGGCGGCAGGACCCGGACCCTCACCAGCGGCTCGGGGCGGCGGACAGTGCGCCGTCTGATGCGCATGCTCATCCGCCACACCTCGCCCGCGCCACGTGCAGCTCCGGGGTGATCACCTGCTTGGTCTTCGGCAGCACGATCCGGCCGTCGAAGTCGCAGAGGTAGAAGTTGAACCACGAGCCGTACGAGGCGGTCCCCGTCAGCTTCTTCAGCTTGTTCGGCAGCCGCTTCAGGACGCCCTCCACGGTGTTCTCGTTCTTGTTCAGCGTTCCGGTGAGATCGCCGAGCCCGGCGATGTCGTCCTTCAGCGGTGGACGCGCGTCCTTCAGCAGCCCCGACGTGACGTCCGCGAGGTCGCCGATGCTCACCAGCGACTCCCCTATGGGCTTGCGGTCGGCGGAAAGCCCCGAGACCACCCGGCGCAGCTGCGTGAGCAGCCCGGAGAAGCGGGAGCCGCGCTTGTCGAGCGTCTCCAGGACGGTGTTGAGGTTGTCGATCACCGACCCGATCAGCTTGTCGCGCTCCGCGAGGGTGCTGGTGAGCGAGGCGGTGTGCGCGAGCAGGCTGTTCACCGTGCCGCCGTCGCCCTGGAGGGTCTGGATGATCTCGGTGGCGAGCTGGTTGACGTCGCTCGGGCTGAGCGCGGCGAACAGCGGCTTGAAGCCGTTCAGCAGGGCGTTGAGGTCCAGCGCCGGCTGGGTCCGGGACAGCGGGATGGTGCCGCCCGGCCGCAGCCGGGCGGTGACGTCGCCTGTGCCCTCGGTGAGCGCCATGTAGCGCTGCCCGACCAGATTGCGGTAGCGGACGACCGCGTGGGTCCCGGCGAGCAGCGGCCGGTCCGCGCTGACGGTGAATGTGACCTCGGCCAGTGTCCGGTCCTTGATCCGGATACCCTCGACCTCTCCTACGCGCACTCCGGCCACCCGGATGTCGTCGCCGGTCTCCAGCCCGGTGACGTCGGTGAACACCGCGTGATAGGTGTCCTTGGGCGTGAAGGAGACGTTGACGATGGTGGCGGCGAGCAGCGCCGTCGCCGCGATCGTGACCAGCGCGAAGAGGCTGAACTTGACCAGCGGGGCGGCGGTCTGCCGGGCTCCTGGCCTGCTCATGCGACACTCACCGCCGTTCCGCGCGCGAGCGGACCGAACAGCAGGGTCGCCACGGGCGGCACCTGGTCCGCTGGGACGCCCATGACGGGGGCCACGAGCGAGCCGACGGCCCGCTGCTCGGCCCGGGTGGCGGACACGTCGGCACTTCCGGGGAGTGCGCCGCCGGAATTTCCGGCCGACGTACCGTCGTCGAGACGGGGCTTCGTCCCTGGCACCCGCGGATGCGGCAGACCGCGGCAGTCGGGGCCGGACCGCTCGCCGTACACCGGCTCCTCACCGGGCCGGTACGCCCCCTGCGGGCGGACGACCTCGAGGGTGATCCGCATCTCGCCGCCCCGGAACGCGTCCTCCGACGCCTTCTCCTGCCGGACCAGGCCCTGGAACAGGCACGGATACTCGGGGGAGTAGCGGGCGAACAGCTCCAGCGTGGGGCGGGAGACCCGGCCCAGGGTGATCAGCCGGTCGCCGTTCTCGGACAGGAAGTCGTTCGCCGTGCCCGCCACGGAGGCGGTCGCGCGCAGAGCCGACGCCAACTGGTCCCTCTTCTCGACGATGGTTCGGCTGGTGGTGACCGCGTTGCGCAGGATCCGCATCAGGTCGGGCGCGGCGTCGCCGTACACCTCGGCGACGTCCGCGAACCGCGTGATGTCCTCCTTGAGGGAGGGCATGTGCGGGTTGAGGCGGCGCAGATAGCCCTCGACCCGGGTCAGGTTGTCGCCGATCCGGTCGCCGCGACCCTCCAGCGCGGTGGCGAACGCCGACAGCGTGGCGTTGAGTTCACCCGGCTGGACCGTGCGCAGCAGCGGCAGCAGGTCGTTCATCAGCTGCTGCACCTCGATGCCGACCTTCGTGCGGTCCTGGGTGATGACGTCGCCCGCACGGATGGGCCGTGCCGACGCGTGCGCAGCGCCGGGCGGAGCGACCAAGTCGACGTACTTCTCGCCGAACAGCGTCTTGGGCAGCAGCCGCGCGTGCACGTCCGAAGGGATGTACGACACGTACTGCGGCTTGAGCGCGATGTCGAGGGTCGCCTTCGTGCCGTCGGCGTGCACCTCGCGAACCTCGCCGACGAGCAGCCCGCGCAACTTGACGTCGGCGCGTGGATCGAGCTGGTTGCCGAGGGCGTCGGCCTCCAGGGTGATGGGCACCACGGAGGTGAACGCCTGCTGGTAGACGGCCACCGCGAGCGACAGCAGCAGCGCGAGCACGGCGAGGAACGCGATGCCGTACAGCCTGAGTCTCATTCCGTGCGTGCGCACCGTTCTCACCCCGCTATCCGCACTGTCGTGTTGGCTCCCCAGATCGCCAGGCTCAGGAAGAAGTCCAGGACGTTGATGGCGACGATCGAGGTCCGCACCGCCCGGCCCACCGCGACGCCGACACCGGCCGGGCCGCCGCTCGCGTGGTAGCCGTAGTAGCAGTGCACCAGGATGATCAGCAGGGCGAAGACGATCACCTTGCCGAAGGACCAGAACACGTCGACGGGCGGCAGGTACTGGTGGAAGTAGTGGTCGTACGTGCCGGTCGACTGCCCGTAGTAGTCGGTGGTGATCGTGCGGGCGGCCAGGTACGAGGACAGCAGCCCGATCACGTACAGCGGGATCACCGCGACGAAGCCGGCGATCATCCGTGTCGTCACCAGGAACGGCAGCGACGGGACGCCCATCACCTCCAGCGCGTCGGTCTCCTCGCTGATCCGCATTGCACCGAGCTGCGCGGTGAATCCGGCGCCGACCGTCGCGGACAGGGCGAGTCCGGCCACCAGCGGGGCGATCTCCCGGGTATTGAAGTACGCCGACAGGAACGCCACGAAGTTGGAGGTGCCGAGCTGGTTGAGGGCCGCGTAGCCCTGGAGGCCGACCTCGGTGCCGGTGAAGAAGGACAGGAACGCGATCACGCCCACCGTGCCGCCGACGACAGCGAGCGCGCCGCGCCCGAAACTCACCTCGGCGAGCAGCCGAAGGATCTCCTTCTTGTAGCGGCGCAAGGTGCGGCCCGTCCAAGCCAAGGAGCGCCCGTAGAAGGACAGCTGGGAGCCCAGCTCTTCGAGCGAGCGCAAGGGGCGATCGAGGAGTTCTCGCGGTCTCATCGGCTAACCCCTCTGCGGGACGACCTGGAAGTACACGGCAGTCATCACGAAGTTCGTCACGAACAGCAACATGAAGGTGATCACCACGGACTGGTTGACGGCATCTCCCACGCCCTTCGGACCGCCCTGCGCGGTCAGCCCCTTGTACGAGGCGACGATCGCCGCGATGGCCCCGAACACCAGCGCCTTGATCTCCGCCGCCCACAGGTCCGACAACTGGGCGAGGGTGGTGAAGGACGCCAGGTAGGCACCCGGCGTCCCGTGCTGGAGGACGACGTTGAAGAAGTAGCCACCCGCGACACCGACCACCGAGACGAGGCCGTTGAGGAGCACGGCCACCACCATCGACGCCAGCACCCGCGGTACGACGAGCCGGTGGATCGGATCGATGCCGAGCACCTGCATCGCGTCGATCTCGTCGCGGATCTTGCGTGCCCCGAGGTCGGCGCAGATCGCCGTGCCCCCCGCGCCCGCGATCAGCAGCGCGGTGACGATCGGCGATGCCTCCCGCAGCACGGCGAGCACGGACGCGGCACCCGAGAAGGACTGCGCGCCCAACTGCCGGGTCAGGCTGCCGATCTGCAGCGCGATGACCGCCCCGAAGGGGATCGAGACCAGAGCCGTCGGCAGGATCGTGACGCTCGCGACGAACCACGCCTGCTGGATGAACTCCCTCGCCTGGAAGGGCCGCCGGGGCAGGGACCGGACGACGTCCAGCGCCATCGCGAAGAGGCTGCCCGAGTGCCGTAGCACACCTGTCGGGGAGAGCCTCATGCCCCTCTCACCGCCGTCCCGTGCAGTTCTGCCTCGCGTCTCGCGATCGCCTCCCAGCGGGGCGGGCGGGTGATGCCGGGGCCGGGGAGCAGGCGGGGAGTCAGCGCATCGGCCGGGCCGCCCTCGTCGATCTGGGCCAGCTCCTGCTCGACCTGGGCCGCGTCCTTCTCCTCCGCCATGCCGATCGGCCCCTGCATCCGGCCGTTCAGGAACTGCCGCACCACGGGCTCGTCACTGGCCAGCAGCTCCTCGCGGGGCCCGAACATCACCAGCTCGCGCCGGAACAGCAGCCCGATGTTGTCCGGGACCTGGCGGGCCGAGGCGATGTCGTGGGTGACGATCAGGAAGGTCGCGTCGATCTGTGCGTTGAGGTCGACGATGAGCTGATTGAGGTAGGCCACGCGGACCGGGTCCAGACCCGAGTCCGGTTCGTCGAACAGGATGATCTCCGGGTCGAGGACCAGGGCACGGGCGAGCCCGGCCCGTTTGCGCATACCGCCGGAGATCTCGCCGGGCAGCTTCCCCTCGGCGCCGATCAGCCCGACCATGTCCATCTTTTCGAGGACGATCCGCTTGATCTCGCTCTCCGGCCTGCGGGTGTGCTCGCGCAGCGGGAAGGCGATGTTGTCGTAAAGGTTCATCGAGCCGAACAGCGCACCGTCCTGGAACAGCACGCCGAACAGCTTCCGCACCTCGTACAGGTCGCGCTCGCGCAGGCGGGTGATGTCCCGGCCCGCGACCTTCACCGAGCCGTGCTCCGGCTTCAGCAGCCCCACGAGCGTCTTGAGGAAGACCGACTTGCCCGTCCCCGAAGGGCCGAGCATCACCGAGACTTCCCCGGCGGGCAGGGTCAGCGAGACGTCCTGCCAGATGACCTGGTGGCCGAAGGACTTGGTCAGCCCTTCCACACAGATCTCGACACCCATCCGGTTCCATCCTTCGCCCGTGGAGCAGCTCCGACATCTGCTCTACGGGGTGGGGAGGGGCGTCCGTCGCAGCGGACGAAGAATTTTTTGCGGACGCGTGTACTGGACGCTACGGCAGCTTCGGCGACGGCGCCGTCGGGGCGGGGACGGAGAGCGGAACGGCCGGCACGGCCGAGGCCGGGGGAAGCGACGGGATCGACGAGACGGCCGACGTCGTCGGGAGGTCCGGCACGGTGGCCGGCAGGCTCGGCACGGTGGCCGGCAGGCTCGGCACGGTGGCCGGCAGGCCCGGAACCTTCGGCACCTCGGGCACCTGCGGCACCGACAGCTTCGAGAGCGGCGACGCCGACGCCTCCGGCAGGGACGGCACCGGCACTCGCAGCGGCGAGGACGTCCCCCCGGTGGGCGTGGCCGTCCGGCCCCGAGCCCCGGGCGCCGAGGGCGAGGGGGCGGGCGTCCCGGGGGCGCGCCCCCGGCCCGCGGCCTCGCCGCCCACGACCTGCGCGTCGCTGGATATGGCCGGCCGCGGCGCCGGACCGTTCCCGCTTCCGCCCCCGTCGAGCGCGTACGGCAGCATGAAACCGGCCACCACCAGGGTCGCCGCCGTCGAGGTGACCGCGACCGCCTGGGCATAGCCGCCCCCGCGCGGCCGCCCGCGCCCGACCAGGAACAGCACCAGCCCGAGCGTCCCGGCCAGCGAGGCGCGCAGCGTCCGCCGGGCACGGGCGAGCAGCGACTCGACGGTGCGGTAGCTGAGCCCCATCCGCATCGCGACCTGGCTCACGTCCAGGTCCTCGGACCTCAGCCGAAGCGCCTCCGCCTGCCGGGCGGGCAGCTCACCGCTGCGCACGGCGAGCCACTTCGCCTCGGCCCGGTCGCACACCGCCTCCTCGACGGGTATCGGGCCCGGCGCGACGAGTGTCGGACGGCTGCCCACCTCGGCCTCGCGGTGGACCTGCCGGTACCGGTCGACACACAGCCGCATCGTCACCGTCGTCAGCCAGGCACCGAGCCGCTCGTCGTCGAGGTCCGGGCGCTCCGCGGCTCGCAGCATCGCCTCGTGAACGGCATCCTCGGCGTCCTCCTGGCTCATGGATCGCCGCCGGGCCACCTTGAGCAGTTGCTCGCGATGGCTCCACATGCGTTGCCAACGCTCGTCGGCGGCCGCTGTGTCCGCGGACATGTCCGTCGCCATGAGGGCCCCTTCGCACTCACCCGCCGGTCCTGTGCTTCCGGCGGTGGCGACATTACCGCCGAGTAGTGGCAGTTGTGGAGGGGGGAGACACCCCTCACGTTTCAGCCGTTGCCGGTGGTCAGCGGTCCCGCATCGGGCAGCACACCGCCCCCGGGCAGCGTGAGGGTCGGTACGGGGACCGGAACCAGTGGCGTCCCTGACTCCTTCGGGACGCCGGCCCTGGGAGACGGGCCGGGGGAGTATGAGACGGGCGGCATCGACGGCGTGCGCGAAGGACCAGGGCCCGGCTTCCGGCCGTCCGACGGCTTCGACGGCGAGGGCTTCGGCCTCTTCGGGCGGGACGGTTCCGGCCGGTCCGGCCGGGATCCGTCGGACGCGTCCGGCAGCACGCGGTGACCGGTCAGGTAGTACGCGTACCACGCCTTGACGGTGCGCAGATAGGCGAGCGAGCGGTTGTAGCCCAGGATCGCCCGGTCCAGGTCGGCAAGGGTCGACAGATCGCGGCCACCCGCGCACAGGTAGCGGCCGGCAGCAAGCGCCGCATCGTAGACGTTGTTCGGGTCCCTCCGTCCGTCGCCGTTGCCGTCCGCTCCCCAGCGGGCCCAGGTGGACGGGATGAACTGCATCGGGCCGACCGCGCGGTCGTACACCGCGTCCCCGTCGTACGCGCCGCCGTCCGTGTCCGCCACGACGGCGAAGGAGCCGCCGGTCAGCCGCGGGCCGAGAATGGGCGTCACGGTCGTACCGTCCCCGGTCACCCGGCCACCCCGCGCCTGCCCGGACTCCACTTGGCCGATCGCGGCCAGCAGCTGCCAGCGCAGGCGGCAGTGTGGCGCGCTGCGCGCCAGCTCCTCCTGGGCACGTCGGTACGCGGCGAGCACGCTCGCGGGCAGGGCACCGCCGTCCGTCACTCCCCGTGCCGAGCTCTTCTTCTGCGTCCGCAGCGGGGGAAGAGCGGTGCGGTACGGGGTGTCGCCGGACACGCTGAGGCCGTGCTCGGCGGGTGCCGCCCTCCGCGCGGGCTCCGCGGCCTCGGCCAAGACCGCCCTCGGCGCCTGCGACGCGGTCAGCACGGCCATCGCCGCCGCCGCGATCGCCGTACCCCTGGCGCCCCTCAGTGCCCCTTTGAGTGCACGCGCTGCCACTGTGCAGCCCCCTCCGTGGGTGAATCCGTCGTCTGCTCTACGCGGCCGGGGGGCAGTTCCGTCGCGCGGAACCGGGCTGGACCGGGTGCGCGCCTCCTCGGGAGCGGCGTACGCATGGGTGGGTGATGGACGGCCGGCTGCGAAGGCGCGCGGGCCAGGAGCCTGTGCCTCGCATTGCCGACAGGCCCGCGCGAACGGGCAATGAGGCCCTGCCCCCTCAGGGACAGGGCCTCATCGCGTCGCAAGGTCGATGCGCTGGAGACACATTCCCGTCCGCGCCGACCTGGCGGCCCGCCGGTCAAGGGCACCGACTGGCCGCCGGCGGGAGCCTATGGGGGCCGGACGGGGGGCTGGAAGAACGGTGAAACCCCGTGGACGATCATGTGGACCTGGGCAGGCTTACCCGTGCTGACCATGGCCAGGACGCCGGAGGTGATGGTGGCGATCGGCGTCTCGGCGCGGAGACCGTCGGAGCCGCCGACCGCGAGGCCGCCGGAGACGTTGCCACGTTGCTCAGGTCGGCGTCGGAGATCCCGGCTGTCGCGACCTGGGGGCCTTTGAGAGCGCCGTGGTGACTCGCCGCCGGCTGTGGGGCCGATCCCTGAACCGGATTGGAGCTCGTCCTGCGGCCGTCGGCGGACACTCCGCGGTCTTGCGCCCGGCCCGGATGAGAAGTTCTCGTCAGGGGCGGGCAACTGGCGTCCTCCGAAGCAGGAACCTCCCCGCTGTCGCAACCTCCCGCACGAGGCCACCGTTCGGTGGCTCACAGCTGGGTGGCGCCCCCGTCGACGGCGAGCTCGGCGCCCGTGGTGCAGGTGGCCTCATGTAGGGCATGTCCACGAGGCCTCCTGGCATCCGGGGGCACGCTGCGTGCCGGCAGCGGCGGTGGGCACGCGAAGCGCACTGTGACGATCAGTCCTCAGCGTGTTCAGTCCTCACGGCGCGGCCAACGGTCTGTCGGCGGTGCGCGCGACACCCGGATGCCGCAGGAATCACCCCATGGCCGCAACACCTCGGCCCGGGGCGCAGGCGAGCCGGACAAGGGACTTTCGGACCCGTCCACGGGCTGTTCGGCCTCAGCGGAACGGCAGGGCGTGCAGTGTACTGGAGGTGTCGGCAATCGTGACCAGAGCCAAAAGGAGCGAACGATGGCCACACCCGCGCGCAGGCAGAAGTTTCCGTTCCCGGAGATCCCCGAGTGGTTCGAGACCTTCCCCGCTCGCTTCGGCATGCCCGGCATGGGCGATCTGTACTCGCTCCGGATCGAGGAGTTCATGGAGGAGGGCCGGTATGTGATGCGGGCGGAGCTGCCGGGCGTCTCTCCGGAAAACATCGACGTCGTCATCAGCGAGGGCGTGCTGACCGTCAAGGCCGAGCGCACCGAACGCGAGGTGGAGAAGCACCGCAGCGAGATCCGCTACGGCTCCATGAGCCGGAGCGTGACCCTGCCGCCCGGGGCCGACGAGGAGGACGTCAGGGCCGACTACACCAACGGCATGCTCACCGTGAGCGTAGGCCTGGGCCACGAGAAGGCCCAGGAGAAGCACATCGAGGTCAAGCACGGTGCGTGACCCGCACCGAGGACTTCCGGGGTTCACATGTTGAGCCCGCCGGGCGCGCCGGGACGGAACTGCCTCCCGGCGCTCCCGACGCGTCGGCCAGGCTGGTCCCCAGGCATGAGGAGGGCGTGGAGGGCGTTGAGCGATGAGGCAGCGCAGTGTCGGTGATCTGATGACACCCACCGCGGTGAGCGTGCGACCGGGCACGACGTTCAAGGAGATCGCGCGCATCCTCGATGAGTTCGACATCACCGCCGTCCCGGTGGTCGACGACCGGGACCGGCCGATCGGGGTGGTGTCCGAGGCGGACCTGTTGCGCAAGCAGACATCCGGTGGCAGGGGGAACAGCGCCCGGGACCTGATGACGAGCCCCGTCGTCGTCGCGGAGCCCGGGTGGCACGCCGTACGTGCCGCGCGGACCATGGAGCACCACAAGGTCAAGCGCCTGCCGGTGGTGGACGGCCACGGCCGCCTGATCGGCGTGATCAGTCGCAGCGACCTGGTGCGGCTGTTTCTCCGCCGGGACCGCGCGATCCAGGAGGAGATCCTCGAGGACATCATCGTCCGAACACTGGCCCTACCGCCTTCGGCACTGACCGTCGAGGTCACCGAGGGGCGGGTGACGCTCAGCGGCACAGTGGAGCGCAAGAGCCTGATCCCCATCACCGTGCGGCTGTGCGACAGCGTCGACGGCGTGGTGGAAGTCGTCAACCGGCTCCGTTTCGACCACGACGACACCGCGGTTCCCGCCCCTGGGCACAGCGGCCCCGCGGCCGCGTCACCCCAGAGCGTGCCCGGGGAAAGGTGAGCACCTGCGGCACTGCGCCGACCTCACATACGACGCCGGTGACCGCGGCCGGGGTTCGGCTCACTCCCGTGGCCGCTGGTGCGGCGAGGCCGCCCAGCGTCGCCGTACCGCTTCCTCGTGCTCCGCCTCCTCCAGCGCCAGTTCCACGGCGCTCAGTTCGCCCGTCAGCCGGGGAATCCAGTGCCGGCGCAGGGCACGGACCCGCCCGCGGGTCGCCTCCGCCTCGCACGCGATCAGGTCGGCCGCCGTGCGGGCGGCGCAGTGCTCGGCGGCAGCGCTGACCGCGGCACGGTAGGCCTCTTCCGCGTGGGCGAGGGCGGTGTTCCCCGGTGTCCGTTCCGCGGGGGAGCGGGCGGGCGCGTGCCAGGAGACGGCCGACGGGTGGCTCACACCCATCAAGGAAGTCCAGTCGACCTCGACACCGGCCAGGCAGGCCGGGACCGCCTGCGCCAGGGCTCCTTCGCCTCCAAGGAGGACCCCGCGCACGAGCCAGGTCTCCGCCTCGGCGAGCTGCTCCCGCCACAGCCGGCCCGCCTGGTCCGCCGTCCGTCTCAGCGCCCGTTCCCGGTCCAGCAGCAGCCGGAGCTTGCGTTCCAGCAGGTCGGCTGCCCGCAGCGCCGTGGCGAGACCGTGCCGGAGCCTCAGCCGGCCGGCACGCCCCGGAGGGGCTGTGCGTCGCCGGGGGCTCACGGCAGCGCGCCTTCCTTGCCCGGGTGGTCGTCCCTGGGGCCTCGATGGGCGTCGAGGAGCGCCGCCGGGATCATGCCGAGCTGGCTCGGCGGCAGGATCAGCAGCACCTGCCAGGCGCGTTCCAGGGCCTCGTCGAGCGGCCGGTTCTCGTCGGTTCCCTGGGCGAGGAACCGGTGCAGGAAGGCGTCCTCCAGGTCCAGGTAGCGGTGATCGATCGCGCTGAGTGCCGGACGTCCGATCAGGTCGGCGAGTTCCCGTACCTCGCGGGCGCGGGCGAGTGCGGCGATGAGCTGCGCCGCGACATGCGGATGGTCCTCGCGGGTACGCCCCTTTCCCGCTCCCTTGCGCATCAGGCGTGACAACGACCCGAGCGGGTCGACCGGCGGATACGTGCCGCGGGCGTGCACCTCGGCGGACAGGACGATCTGGCCCTCCGTGATGTAGCCGGTGAGGTCGGGCACGGGGTGGGTGATGTCGCCGGCGGGCATGGTGAGCACCGGCAGCACCGTCACCGATCCGGGACGGTCCTTGATTCTGCCGCACCGTTCGTACAGGGACGCCAGGTCGCTGTACAGGTAACCGGGGTAGGCCCGCCGGGCCGGAATCTCACCTCGTGCGGCGGACACCTCGCGCAGTGCCTCCGAGTAGGCCGTCATGTCCGTCATCACCACCAGGACGTGGCGGCCTTCGTCGAAAGCGAGGTGTTCGGCGACCGTCAGCGCGAGACGAGGTGTGAGCAGCCGCTCGATCACCGGGTCGTCAGCGGTGTTGATCAGCAGGACGAGTTCCCGGGCCGCGGAGCGTTCGGCCAGGCCGTCACGGACGAAGGCCGCGTCGGCGTGCGTGAGTCCCATGCCGGCGAAGACGACGGCGAACGCCTCGCCGACGCAGGTCGCCTGGGCGGCCACCTGGACGGCCAGTTGGAGGTGGGGCAGCCCGGCGGCGGAGAACACGGGAAGCTTCTGTCCTCGGACCAGGGTGGTGAGGACGTCGATGGCGCCCACACCGGTCAGCACCGCCTCGGTGGGCGGCTGACGGCGCACCGGGTTGATCGGCGCGCCGCCCACCGGGGCGTCCACGCGCCCGAGGACGGGCGGCCCGCCGTCCGCCGGTTCGCCGCGCCCGTTGCACACCCGGCCCAGCCAGCCCGTGCCGACCGGGATCCGCAACGGTGTGCCCGAGAACGCGACGCGGGTGCCACCCGGGTCCATCCCGGCCGTGTCCTGAAGCACCTGGACCACCGCCAGATCCCGTTCCACCTCCAAGACGAGCCCGTGCCGGCGCTCACCGGAGTCGAGGACGATCGTGGCGAACTCGTCCCAGCCCACGCCGCTCACCCCCTCGACGACCATGAGCGGGCCGCGCAGTTCCCGCACCCCGGTGTACTCGATCTCGCCGGGCGCGCTCACCGGGTCTCTCCCAGCCGCTCCAGCACCGTGTCGCGGGCCGCCTCCACAGGGGCGCTCTCCCCGGGACCCGCGTCCTCGCGTGCCCGCAGCAGCGGGGTGAAGTCCACCGCCTCGACGGCGTCGGCGCGGACACCGGAGTCGACCAGTGCGAAGCATCGGTCGATCACCGTCAGGGCGGCTCCCACGAGGGCCGCCGTCTTGTCGGGTGTGCTGTAGGCATCGGCAGGGGACAGGGCGTTCTGCTGGACGACCCCCTCCCGCAGCAGTCGGCCGGCGAGCACGCTGATCCGTTCGCGTGGCGGCAGGGCCGTGACGCCGACCAGTTCCACCAGGTCGGCCAGCCGGTCCGCCTCGGCGAGCAGGCCCGCCACCCGTTCACGCCGCTCGGCCCACTGGGGGTCACCGGCCTGTGCGTGCGCCGCCGCCACGGCGGTGGCATCACGGGAGAAGGACTCCGCCCAGGAGACCGCCGGATAGTGGCGGGCGTAGGCGAGGTCGCGGTCGAGACTCCACAGGCAGCGCACGAACCGCTCGGTGTGGGCCGTGACCGGCTCGGTGCGGTCGCCGCCCGGGGGAGAGACGGCGCCGATGACGGTGACCGACCCGGTCGTGCCGCCGAGCGTGCGCACCGCGGCGGCCCGCTCGTAGAAGGCGGCCAGCTCCGAGGCGAGCCTGGCCGGATAGCCCTCCTCGGCGGGCAGTTCGCCCATCCGCGAGGCGAACTCGCGCAGCGCTTCCGCCCAGCGGGAGGTCGAGTCGGCGATCACCACCACGTCGAGCCCCATGTCGCGGAAGTACTCGGCGACGGTCGTGCCGGTGTGCACGCTCGCCTCGCGCGCCATCATGGGCATGTTGGAGGTGTTGGCGATGGTCACCGTCCGTTCCGCCAGGCGGCCACCGGTGCGTGGATCGGTCAGCTCGGACAGCTCCTCGATGACGTCGGCCATCTCGTTGCCGCGCTCCCCGCAGCCGACGTAGACGATCACATCGACGTCGCACCACTTGGCGATCTGCTGCAGCAGCATGGTCTTGCCGGTGCCGAAGCCGCCAGGGACCGCGACCGTCCCGCCGCGGGCCACCGGAAACAGCAGGTCGACGGCCCGCTGCCCGGTGTGCAGCGGCTGGTCGGCCGCAAGCCGCCCCGCGACTGGCCTGGGTCTGCGCACCGGCCAGCTCTGGGCCATCGCCACCCCCTGCCCGTCCACCGCGGCGACCACCATGTCCTCGCTGTGGTCGCCGGGCGGTGCGACCCGCCTCACCACCCCCGAGCACCCGGGTGGCACGAGGACGCGCAGGGGCACCGCCGCCGCGATGTCGCCGAGCACGTCGCCCGCCGCGACGCGCGTTCCCTCGGCCACGCGTGGAGTGAACCGCCGGCAGCCGCCGTCCGGCCCGGCACTCCGCGCGCCCGCCCGGAGCGTGTCACCAGCGTGGGCGAGGGGGCGGAGCAGGCCGTCGAAAACACCGCCGAGCAGCCCGGGACCGAGCCGCACCGCGAGCGGCCCTCCCTGGTGCCGGGCCGGGTGACCGGGCGCGAGACCGCCGGTGTACTCGTACGCCTGGACGGTGGCCATGTCGCCCCGGATGGCGACGACCTCACCAGGCAGCCGTTCCTCCCCGAGCAGCATCATGTCGTGCATGGCGACGCCCGGGGTACGGTCGA
This sequence comes from Streptomyces sp. MK7, assembly GCF_032658145.1. Lineage (NCBI taxonomy): Bacteria > Bacillati > Actinomycetota > Actinomycetes > Kitasatosporales > Streptomycetaceae > Streptomyces > Streptomyces sp. MK7. Next base: position 182,561 of record NZ_JAVACL010000007.1, on the reverse strand, counting down.
TCTCCACGAGCGGCCCCGTGACCCGCAGGATGTGCGCCGGCCCGGCGCCGTCGGAACCGTGTACCGGTGCGGTGGACGGAGACGTCATGGCGCCCACAGCGTCTCGGCCTCCGCGCCGAGCCGGGCCAGGGCGCGGTCCGTGAGGGCGTCCGCCGTCAGATCCACGCGGCGCCCGGCCGCTCGTGCCGTGACTCCGCCGTCGTCGGCGGCAGTGATCAGCGCGTCGCTGCCGAGCAGGGCCCGTGCCCGCTCCTGGAGCCGGGTCAGCAGGGCGGCATCGTTCGTCACTGCTTCTCGAATGCCGGCGTGGACCTTGCCGCGGAGACCGGCATAGACCTCGGCGCGTGCGGCGAGTTCCCGGCTCCAGGCGTCCTGCCGGGCGCGTACTCGTTGCCAGGCCGCCTCCGCGGCGCCGTCTCGCACACCGTCCCGCCGGGCCTGTTCGAGCAGCGACTCCGCCTGTGCGCGTGCCGCTCGCACCACCTGGTCCGCGTCCGCCCTGGCCCGAGCCAGTGCGGCGTCGGCGTCCGCCCGTGCGGCGCGGATCAGTTCGGCGCGTACGGGCTCCAAGGCGTCTGCTGGGGCGGCCATTGCGGCGTCACGGCGGCCGGCGGGCGCGGTCATCGTGGCATCACCACCATCAGCGGCCGGGAAGGACCTGCCTCCGTCGCAGCGGTCGGCTCTGCCCGAAGGATCTCGGCCGCCTCTGCGGTGACGATGACCAGGGAGACCGTCGGCGCGAGCTCCCGCCAGGCACGGTGGATCGCCTCGGGGCTCTCGGCGACGTGGACTTCGACCCCGGCGAGGGCCAGCCCGGCCACCTTGGTCCGCGCCCCGATGGCTGTCACCGTACCCATCGTCACGCCTTTCCGATCAGCAGGATCGCCACCACCAGCCCGTAGACGGCGATGCCCTCGGCGAGTCCGACGATCACCATGGCGCGGCCGAACATCTCGGGTCGTTCACTGAGTGCGGCCAGCGCCGCCGCCCCGGTGTAAGCGACGGCGATGGCGGCGCCGATCGAGGCGCCGGCCACCGCGATGGCGGCTCCGATCAGGGCGGATCCGTTCACGGCACTCGACGCGGCCGCCTGAGCGGCCCCCGCCGCCCGCGCGGAGCCGGACAGCGCCGTGGCGACGAGCGTGCAGGCGCCGCCCAGAAGGACGAGATTCGTGGCCAGCAGCCAGTGGAAGACGCGTCGTGTCCGGCGTCGCAGCAGCAGCCGGGCGGCGGCGAGCGCAGCGGCCGGAACGGGCAGGACCATCAGCCAGGTGAGCACGTGGCCACCTTCCTCTCAGCCTCGGCCGGTGCCGCCAAGGGAACGTGCCAGGGACAGAACGGGCGGCCCTCGGCCTCGAAGAGCCGCGAGAAGATCTCGTAGAACTCCAGCCGCAGCGCCTGGACGCCGGCCACCAGAGCTTCCAGGGCGAACGACGCGGCGGTGCCCAGGACGAACAGCGCCACCGCACCGACCACGCCCGCAGCTCCCCGCCCGGCGAGTCCGGTCGTGCCGCGCCACACCAGGTCGGCGAGCGCGGCATGCGTCAGGCCGAAGGCCGCGAGCCGGGCGAAGGAAAGAGTGTTGGTGCCCGCGCGCACCACGACGTCGAACAGCCGCACCACGGTCTCGGCGAGTCCCGCGAAACCGCCCGTCGTGGCCCGGAACACCCCGACCGCCACCAGCGCCAGCCCCGCCGCGGCGAGCGCCGCCCCGACAGCGGCCAGGTTCGGCCGGTGCAGTACCAGGCCGGCCGCACCGAGCGCGAAACCCAGAAAGAAGACAAGCCCGGCACCGCCGGAGGCCGCGTACAACGCCTTGCCCGGCCCGCCCTCACGCCAGCGGTTGACCGCACCGGCCGCATGGGCGAGGGCCAGCAGCCCCGCCCCGAAGACAACCGCGGCGGCCAGCAGGCGCGCCGGACTTGCCAGCGGGTTCAGCCACAGCACCGGCAGAACACCCGTCGGGCCGAAGAACTCCCCGTAGGCGACGCCCGCCAGCATGGCCGCCGCTCCCGCCCCGGCGAGGAAGGGCCACAGACGGCGGTACCGCGCGAGCCTGCGCGGCCGTCCGAGCCGCAACGCCAGCGCGCCGAGCAGTAGCAGAGCCCCGTGCCCCACGTCCCCGAACATGATCCCGAACATGACGACGTACGTGATCCCGGCGGGCCATGACGGATCGACATCCGTGTAGGGCGGTGTGCCGTACGTCGTCACCAGCGGTGCGAAGGCCGCGGACGGTCCGGACCGCAGCTGTGTCGGCGGATCGACTCCGGGCGGTGGCCGCAGCGGGACCAGCGCACCACCGGCCGCGGCGAGCCGCCGCGCGAGCCGTGGCATCTCGGCAGCAGGGCACCACCCCGCGAGTCCGGCGACCTCACCCCGGACGACGGCGCCCCGGGCGCGCTCTTCCAACTGCGCCTCTCCGGCGAGCAGGCCGAGGTCGCGGTGCTCTTCCAGCGTGTCCAGATCGGGTGCGAGGACGGTCAGGGCAGCGGCCTCACGAGTGGGTCTCGCCGGGCCGGAAGGCGCGGGCGCCGGTGCTTCGGGACGTGTCTGAAGCCGCTGAAGTCGCTGGGCCGCCGCGCCCGGGGCCGCCTCCTCCACCCGATCCAGCTCGACGCAGCCCGCCTCGGCGATCCGCACCAGCGACACCCGCAGCGCCTCGTGCGGAACGACCACGGCCACGCGCCGCATCGGGACCGGCGTCATCACCTCAGACCAAGGCATCCCATTCCTCCAGCGGGCGTCCGCCCCGGGCCGCCGACTCCAGGGCCGCTCGTACACGCCAGGCGTCCACGGACAGCACGGCGACGGCCGCCACGATGGTCCGGGACCCGTACCGGGCGTCGCGCAGCGTCGTGGAGCCGTCCTGATGGAGTACCCGCCACCAGTGCGCCTCCGCCCGCCACAGTTCGCTCGGTTCGGCGACGTCCTCCAGGGCCCAGCGGGCCGTGGACGGCAGGTGGTCGCGGAAGTCCGCGAAGGACGTGGCGTCGACGGCGCGCGGCCCCAGCAGGGCCTGAGCGTTGCGGCGCACGGGCGCCGGCAGAGTGCGTCGGTGCACGAACCGCTCGCGGGCCGTCAGCAGCGCGGCGCGGCCCTGCGCCCAGCGACGTGCCGACGGCACGATGGCGGCGGTACGCCGGGCCGCCGCCATCCGCATGCTCGTGATCAGGGCCCACGGGGTCTCCGCTCCGGGGTCGCCCCAGGACGATGCCGCGAGCGCGACGCGCAGTTCGCCGGGCGTGGCGGCGCGCTCGAGGGAGCGCCAGGCGGTTTCCAGGGCGCCGAGCCGGTACGGCTGCCAGGCCGGGGCCTCCGGGTCCGTACGGGCATCGCCTTCCGCGGGCAGCCGGGAAGCGACGTTGGCGATCTCGAACCCCGCGGCGAGCGGCCGGAGCAAGCGGGCGCCACCCCGGGGCAGCCAGCCCGCCAGCACCCGCAGGTGCCACAGCAGCGTGGCGGTGACCGCCCGCTGCGCCTCGGGCAGTGTGGTCGCGGCTCGCGCGTACCTGCCGTACGGCGTTACGGCCAAGTGCTGCAAGCTTTCGTCGAGCGTGGGGCTCGCCGCGATCTCACGTGCCCCGGCGCGTCCTGGACAACGACTGATCAGCGCGTGGACACGGACCACCGCCGCGACCCATCCGGCGCTCACCGCGGTCCCTCCGGCCGGTCGCTGATCCGCAGGGCGTCCGTCACGACCCGGTCGACCAGGGCGGGCATGCGCTCCCGCGCCCGCTCGTATACCTGTTCGGCGGCGCGATCCCCGCCCGACCGGATGTCTCGCACCTCCCGCTGTGCCGCGTCGCGCACCGGACCCGCGGCCTCCCGCCGTACCTGCGCGACCCGGGCCCGCGCTGCCGCCACCATTGCAGCCGCCTGCCGGGCGGCATCGTGCCTGATGGTCTCGGCCTCGCGATCCGCCGAGGCACGGAGCCGGGCCGCCTCCTGCTGCACGTCCGACAGACGCGCCAGCGACGGTTCCAGTTCCGCGGCGCGCTCGGCCGCCCGGTCGGCGGGGACCCCGGCGACCACGGCGCCCGGCGCGCCGGCGGGGCGGAACCGGGCGAGGAACTCCCGCAGGCTCATCACGAGTGTCCTCCTGCTGTGCTGGTCGGCCCCGTCTCTCCGTCTCAGCCCCCTGTCCAGTCTCACCGCTCTCCTGCGAGCCCGCACCGGATGGCACCACGGCACTGCTCCACCAGGGCCGTTCGGCTCTTGGCCCGGGCCTGTGGAGCGCCAGACTGGGAGTGGACAACCGGAGGAGTCCGGAGGTTGCCATGAACCAGCACGAAAACAACTCCACGGGCGCCGAGGCCCGCCGGGCCGTGCCGTCGCACTCCTGGCGTCCGGGCGAGGAAGCACGGCAGGACCTGCTCGTGCGGTATCTGGGCGCCGTCGCCGCGGTGTCCGCCAAACACGCGGCTGCCGAGTCGGAGACCCCTGCCCCGGTCAGGAGCCCGGGGCCGACGACGCGGCCGGCCCCGGTCCCGCAGACCGAGCAGGCCGTGAAGCCGCCGCAGCACGCCGAACCCGAGGCCCCGCTGGTGCGTGACGTCATGGACGTGCCCGCCGCATCCGTCCGGGCCGACGTGCCGTGCCGGGAGATCGCGCGCCTGCTGGCGCGAGAGCACGTCAGCGCGGTTCCCGTGCTCGACGCCGAGGACCGGGTGGTCGGAGTGGTGTCCGAGTCCGACCTGCTGGCGAAGGTCGCTTTCGAAGCGTCCGGCCGACACCCCGGCCACATCGGCAGGCTGCGGGGACGAAGGCTGCACGAGAAGGCCCGGGCCGAGATCGCGGCGGACCTGATGACCAGCCCGGCGATCACCGTGCCGCCGGGTGCGACCGTCGCGGAGGCTGCCTGGCTGGCGTCGCTGTCGCGGCTGAAGCGGATCCCGGTCGCCGACCACAGCGGCCGTCTGGTCGGCGTGGTACGCCGTAATGCGCTGCTGGAAGCACTGATCAGGGACGACGAGCGGATCCGGAAGGACATCGAGGCGAAGATCCAGGCGTTCTGCTCACCGGCCGACCGTGACACCGTGGCCGTCACCGTGCGCGAGGGGGTCGTGGATCTGACCGGCCGGATGTCGCACGCCGTGATGACCAGGCTGGTGGCGGAGGTGGAGGACGTCGACGACGTGGTCGAGGTGAACAACCGTCTGACCGGCACCTGACGGCGTCCGACCCGACATGCCGTGCTTCAGCCGCGGCTCGCATCCCGTCGGATGTCCAGGTCCAGGAAGTGGGCCGAGCACGAGATGCACGGGTCGTGGTTGCGGATGGCCCGTTCGCACAGGTGGGCGAGCTCGGTGTCTGAAACGGTCCCGCGTGCCAGGGTGGCCTGCACGAGGACGCGCAGGTCCTCCTCGATCGCTCCTTGGTTCTGAGCCGTGGGCGGGACGAGACAGGTGTTGCCGATCCGACCCTCGGCGTCGAGCGTGTATCGGTGGTACAGCAGCCCGCGCGGCGCCTCGGTCGCACCGTGGCCCACGCCCGCCCGGGCCGGGACGTCCACGTACGGGCGCTCCGGAGGCTCGTACGCGTCGATGATCCGACCAGGACCAGCCCACGAGGCCACCGGTGCCGATCGTCTCCACGACAGCCGGGCCGCGGCCGGGGACGTGGAGGTCGAGCGCGACCGTGCCGGTACGGACGACCCAGAAGCGATCGGCCGGCGGGCGATCGGGTTGCACCGCTTTGCTCCACCCGGGTGACGGCACCGCATGGGCGTAAGAGTCGGCGTGACCGTCCACCTCAGTCCGGCTCCATGTACGGACGGCGGAAGACCGGGGCCAGGCCGGTGCTCCATGGGCGTACGGCCGCCAGCGCCTGAGCGACCGCCGACTCGAGCGGGCCACTGGTGTCCACCGCGACGGCCTCGGCCCAGGGCGGTTCCCTGACCGCCATGGCGGCGGCGATGTCGAGGCCGGCGTCCGATGTGCCGGGGCCGCGTGCTCCCAGGCGGGTCGCCGACACGTCGCCGGGCACCTGGCAGTGCAGGGCCACCAGGTCCGAGCTGGTGCGTTCGGCAGTGCGCAGTGCCGCTTCACGCTGTTCCGCGGTGGACCAGGTGGCGTCCAGCACGACGGACTCGCCGTAGGACAACAGGGCGGCCGCGCGATCGAGCAGGGTGGCGTAGGTCCTGGCCGTCCACTCGGTTGCGTACAGCCCTTCGCCGTAGGGGGCTGCCGCGGCCTGCTCCGCAGGGATGCCCGCGAGTTCCTTGCGCACACGGTCGCTGCTGAGCAGCGCCACGCCCAGCCGGTCGGCCAGCGCACCGGAGAGGGTGGACTTCCCGCTGCCCGGCAGCCCGCCGACGAGGACGAGGCAGACGGCGGAGGACCGCAGATGGCGCAGTGTCGCGGAGGCCAGCCGCCCCGCCGCCGGCTCCGCGCCCGGAGCTCCCTGCCGCGCCTGGATGAGGGAGACCTTGGCGCGGACGAACGCGCGGTAGGCCACGTAGTGGTGCCACAGGGAACGGGGCGCGGGGTCGCCGGAGTACTCGCTGTACTCGGCGAGGAAGTACGCCGCGGCCTCTCGTGCGCCGAGCTGTTCCAGGTCCATGGCGAGAAAGGCGGCGTCGTCGAGGCCGTCGACGTAGCGCAGACCGTCGTCGAACTCGAGGCAGTCCAGGACGCGGGGGCCGTCGTCGAGGCAGAAGATGTCCTCGGCGAGCAGGTCGCCATGGCCGTCGACGACCCTTCTCTGTTCGATGCGGGCATCGAACAATGGCTTACGGCCGGCGAGGTAGCGGCGCACCAGCCGCTCGGTCTCCGGCACGGCGTCGGCCACGGGGCCGTCGGCGGCCAGCGAGCGGACCTGTGCGAAGCCGGCTTCCCAACGCGCTGACAACGCGTCGCGCGTGCCCTGTGCGTCCACCTGGTGGCTGCGGGGCGCCTCCGCGTGCCACGCGGCGAGGCGCCGGGCGACGGCCCGCAGGACGTCGTCGACGGCGGCACCGTGCCGCACCAGCCGGGACAGGCGGCGATCCGGCGGCATGCGGCGCATCACCACGAGTGGTTCGGCTTCCTCCGCACCGGGGCTGCGTATCTCGCCCACGCCCAGATAGACGTCCGGGGCGAAACGGCGATTGAGCGCGATCTCGCGTTCGCACGCGGCCCGGCGGGCCGTCACCGTAGCGTAGTTCAGGAACCCCAGATCCACCGGCTTCTTCAGTTTGTAGGCGCGGTCGCCGGCGAAGAGCAGGATCGCGGTGTGGGTCTCGCACACCTCCGCGCGCGGCAGCGCTCCGCCCGGGCCGTCTCCGTGGTCACCGGCCCGGAGTGGGGGCGGGTCGGCCCCAGGCACCGGCCGTGCCGGTTCCGCGGGGCGGCCGGACTCACTCATGAGGAACGACGGCGACGGGGCAGCGCCCGTGATGGACGGCGGCCTGTGCCACGGGTCCCAGGTGGGACGCCAGTCCCCGACGGTGCCGGCGCCGGCCGACGACCAACAGCAGCGCACCTTCGGCGGCCCGTACGACGGCCTCGGCGGGGCTGGTGAGGCGCACGCTGTCGGCCACGCTCACCTGCGGGTACTTCTCCCGCCAGGGGCGAAGCGCCATGTCCAGCTCCTTCTGTGTCTCCCGCGTCATCGGTTCGGCGACATCGTGGTCCACGTCCCAGGGCACACGTGCAGGCAGCGGCACGCGTTTGCCGTGGACGGCCAGCAGGGGAACACCCCTGGCAGCGGCGGTGTGGAAGGCGAAGTCCAGCAGGTCGTCGGAGGACCCGGACAGCTTCAGAGCCACGATCACGCGGGGCCTGGGTGCACGGGGTGGCGGCTCCTGCTCCGCGCTCCGCGCGCGCACCAGCACCACCGGTCGTCCGGCCCGTGCGACGACGGGCATGCTGACGTCGCCCAGGAAGTAGCTTTCGACGGGTTCCAGACCTCGTGAACCGAGCACCACCATCTCCGATCCCGCCTCCGAAGCCGCTTGGAGCAAGGCGCTCTGGGCATCGTCGGCGACCAGAGCCTCGACGATGGACAGGCCCGGGTGGCGTGCCTGGAGTTCTGCCCGCGTGGCGCGGACCAGACGTTTCGCCCAGTAGTTCTGATCGGCTTCCGCCGGGACCCGGGTCGGCTCCGGCACAAGCTGCGGCCACGCGTGCAGCAGGCGCAGAGCAAGCCCGCGCTTGACGGCCTCGTCGGCCGCCCAGCGGGCTGCGGCGAGACTCTCGGGTGAGCCGTCGAGGCCCACGGTGACGACCGGTTCCATGACCGCGGCCTCCGTCAGCACGGTGCGTTCTCATTCGAGGAGTACCGCAATCCCCTGCCCAGCGCATGCGCACCTGGTCGGCGGGAGCAAGGCGCGGTGACGATTCCTCCGGCACGCGGCCCCGTGCGGCGGAGCGTCGCGTGGCATGTTGAATAGAGCACCACAGTGAGGACGCCCAAGCCGACCGGGTGGAAGTGGTGCGGAGACCGACGGCAGGACCCTATGCCCTCGCCGTCGGTTGACAACGGTTTCGGCGACATGGAGATCCGCACTCCCGAGGGTGGCGGGACGGTACTGGTGCGGCACGCGCCGGTCACCGGCGCCCAGGGACCGGTCGGGAGACCGACTGCGGACGACCACAGGGTGGCCGGCACCTGGCAGAGGGGGGGCCGGACCGTCGTACGCGCTCTCTCAGCAAACCGGGTCGTACGTCCCCAGTGGGCAGGACCTTGGGGCCGTTGGTGCGGCTGCCGTCCCCGGGTGATCCTGGGAACGGGCTTCATGAGAGGGGGCACGACCATGCACGCTCAGCTGGGTGATCGACTGCTCGTGGAGAGCCCGGTCACCGGTGTCACCCGGCGTGACGGCGAGATAGTCGGCCCGCACCATGACGACGGAGCCCCTCCGTACGACGTGCGCTGGTCGGACACGGGCGAGGTCGCGCTGGTCTTCCCCGGGCCGGACGCGCATGTACAGCACTTGGTGCGCGAGGAGGCACCGGTCCAAGGGCCGAGCGCCGGCGTACCCTCCGCACCTGTCGTGGGGCAGCCGGGGGACTTCGGACGACGTCTGGCGACGGTCCGCCGGCGCCGGGGGCTCAGCATCGAGGAGACGGCCGGCCGTGCCCGGATGTCGCCGCAGTATCTCGCCTATCTCGAACAGCGCCCGTCTGAGCCGGGCATCGCCACGGTGCTGCGCCTGGCCGACGCGCTGGGCACCGCACTCGTCGCGCTGCGCGGCGGCGATCAGGAACTGCCACCGGGACAGGGGCAGGCCCTGCTGCACCCGCGGTCGACGGATCTGAGCCAGGACGAATGCCGGGCGCTGTTGTCCACGCACGGAGTGGGGCGTATCGCGTTCACCACCCCGCACGGGCCCGCCGTGCTCCCGGTCAACTACGACGTGATGGACGATGCCGTCTTCTTCCGCACCGTGCCTGGCTCTGCACCCGCCGGGGCAGTCGGCAACGAGGTCGCCTTCGAGACCGACCGCATCGACGAGACGATGAGCTGCGGCTGGAGTGTGCTCGCGGTGGGTCCTGCCGACGCCGTCCGCGACCCGGAGGTGCTCCGCCGGCTTCAGAAGCGGGCACACTCCCAGCCATGGGCCGGCGGCGCGCGCCCGCTGTGGGTGAGGGTGCCCCTCACCCGCCTGACGGGACGCCGGATCACATCGGCCGATCGGTGAGGCGGGAGCCGGCGGTGACCTAGCTGTCTTTTGCCGCTCGGGGTCATAGGGACGGATCATGCGCTGTTGCACTGTCGGCGATGTCATGACGCGCGACGTGGTCGCCGTGCGGTCAGGCTGCTCCTTCAAGGAGGTGGCGCGGGCTCTGGAGCGCCACCGGATCGCGGCGTTGCCCATCGTCGACGACGAGGGACGTCCGATCGGTGTGGTCTCCGAAAGGGATCTGCTCCGGCATGAGGCGAGCCGTGGGCTCGTGGTCCGCGACCCGGCCCGGAGCGGCGCCAAGACGGCCGCGGCCCTGATGACCTCACCGGCTGTCACCGCCCGCCCCGAATGGAGTCTCGCCGAGGCGGCCCGGACGATGCGGCGCCATGCGGTCGGGCGGCTGCCCGTGGTGGGAGCCGACGGGCGGCTGGCCGGCATAGTCAGCGGCCACGATCTGCTGCGTCCGTACCTGCGTGAGGACGCTGCTCTCGCCGACGAGATCCGTCACGACGTACTGGAGCGGATTGTGGGCCTGACCCCGGGCCGTGTCGGGGTCCGCGTCGGCGACGGGGTCGTCACCCTGACCGGCCGGATCGACGCCGGCACCGACCTTCCCGTCATCGTGCGCCTGTGCGAGTCGGTTGCGGGCGTGGTGGCGGTCCGCCCTCATCTCACCTTCGCCTACGGCGGCGCCGACCTCGACGTGGAGCCGCCCGCGGGCGAATGAGTCAGCTGCCGGGACGATCACCGGGAGGAAGCCGACATGAAGATCGAGACCCGTTGCGGGCACTTGCAGGGCCCAGGACAAGGGCGGTCTGTGGGCGTCGATGACGCCTGAGGAGGCCAGAGGCCTGGCGGCCCTGCTGCTGTTCCAGGCGGCCGCGGTGCTGCTCGATCACCACTGGGGCGTCGACATCGCGGTCCCCTCGGCCACGCCCCTCGTCTCGCTGATCGAGGAGGCGACCGGCGCCGCGGACACGGTCGCACTGCTGCGCCTGAGCACCGCGGGCGTCGGCATCATCGAGACGGCCATCACCGCCCGTTCCAAGGCGGCGGGCCGCCCCTTGGGCGACATCCGGCTGCCCGAGGGCACCCTGGTGGGGGCCGCACGGCGCCCTGCCTCGAACCCCGGCGCCTCCCTCCTCCCATAGGGACCGGGCGGGGCGAGCGGCCAGGAGCAGGGACCTGCGGCCCCTGCCCGGCGGGGAGGCCGGCCGCGCATGCTCGAAACGGGAACATTGGTTGCAGGAGGTGAGACCATGCCCCGCACCGTCACCGTCGGTCTCGACGGGTCGCCGGAGAGCCGGGCCGCCGCCGAATGGGCGGCGCGCGAGGCACAGCTCCTCAGGCTGCCGGTCAAGCTTGTGCATGTGCGGGAGCCGGTGTCCGAGCCCATGGCGCTGGTCCAGCTCCTCGGCGCGGAAGCGCACGAGCACTGGAGCGAGAAGATGTGCCATGAGGCCCTCGAAGGCCTGGGCTTGTGTCGCGGCGTCGGGCCGCCTCGAAGGCCAGGCCGCCGAACTGACCGGTGTGCTGCTCCCCTGGCGGCAAACGTATCCGGACATCGAGGTCGTCGAGCAGCCGCGCTCCGGCAGCGCTGCCGAGCTGTTGATCAAGGCATCCCGGGAAGCGTCCCTGCTCATCGTCGGCCGACGTGTACGTCAAACCCCTCTGTGCCCCACATCGGACACGTCACCCACGCCGTCCTGCACCACGCCGCCGCTCCCGGCGCGGTCGTCCCGCACGGCTGAATACTGAGCACATACCCATGGGAGCGTGAGGATGATGGACCTTCCGCTGGTCGTCGGTGTGGACGGATCCGGGCCCAGCCTGCGGGCCGTGGACTGGGCGGCCGACGAAGCCGCCCTGCGCGGCGTGCCGCTCCGGGTGGTGTACGCCTCGCTCCGGGAACGCTATGAGGGCTCCGCGCTCGCACGGGACCTCGGCAGGCCGGACGCGCAGGTCCTGGCCGAGGACATCGTCCGGGCCGGCACCCACCGCGCCCGTGATCGGCAGGCCGGCCTGCCGATCAGCATGGCCGCCCTGCCCGAGGAGCCGGCGTACGCGCTGGTGCGGGAGGGCAAGAACGCCTCCGCCGTGGTGGTGGCCAGCCGAGGTCGCAGCGGTGTGGCAAACCTGCTGCTCGGTTCGGTCAGCCTGTTCGTGGCCGCGCATGCCGACTGCCCCGTGATCGTGGTGCGGGGCGGCAACGACAACCAGGCCCGCGTTCCGGTGCACGGCCGCGTCGTCGTCGGTGTCGGGGAGGCCTCCGTGGCCGCGGTCGACTTCGCCGCCGACCGCCGAGCTGTCGCGGGTGGTGAGCACGGCGCGTGCGCGTGTCTCGTCGTCCTCTTCGGTGATGTAGATCTGCACTGTCCAACGCTTGGCTTCCATCGTGATCACTTCCGTACTGAGATGTTCCTGCTACTTCCCACGTGCGCGTGATCGGGTTCCCCTCACCAGAGCCGAACGTCCCCGCCGGAATTCCCGGAAGCCCCGTGTGAGCTGCGGCATTGCCACCCGGGAGGCAAGCCGCCACGATGAGGATTTTCCGGACACCGATGGAGAGCGGCTACTCATGGGCGATCATGTGCATGTGCGGCTCAGCCAAGGGCTGAGCGTGACGGCAGAAGGCGAGCTGATCGAGCACTACCGCTGCCGATGCGGGGCCACCTGGGCCGAGACCTACCGGCTCGATGGCAAGGAGCCGGATCACCGAACCTGACAGACCGGACCGCAGAGTGCGGCGCGCGAGCCGGGCCGGGAAATCGCAGGCTCGTCATACGACCTCCAGTACCTCAGACCCACACGGACACCGGCGATCCGTGCAAGGGGAAGCGTCTCCGGCACGGGCTGACGTGCTTCCGGCCTGTGCCCGGCACGGTCTTCCCGGAACGTGGTCATGGTGACCCCTGCAACGCGCGTGTATCCGCCCTGGCGAGACGCGTGGTGTACCAGTCGCGGGTCAGTTCCGCGGCGATGTCGAGCGCGGCCGGCTCGGTGAACAGGTGGCCGGCGCCGGGGACGACCTCGACGCGGTGATCGCAGTGCATCCAGTCGGCGGCAACGCGGTGCAGCCGAGCAGACGCGTGTCCAGCGCGCCCACGACGAAGAGAGAGGGAGCGCGAACGCGGGTCAGTGCCGCGGGGCCCGCCGGCTCGGGGCGGCCGCCGATGCAGACGACCGCGCGGATGTCGTCGTCGGTCGTGGCCGCCGCCAGAGCGGCGCCGGCACCACGCCAATCGCTACAAGGCGTCCAAGCAGGCGGACGTGCTGATGCTCGGCTACCTGTTCTCCCCGTCCGAACTCCTGCCGTTTTTCCGCCGGTTGGGCCACCACCTCGACGAGGAGACCTGGCAGCACACAGTCGGCTACTACATGGAGCGGACCCGTCACGGCTCCACCCTCAGCAGGCTGGTGCACGGCTGGGTCCTGGCCCGGGCCCGGCGCGCCGAGGCATGGTCCTTCGTCCAGGAGGCACTGGGGGGCGACGTGGCCGACCTTCAGGGCGGCACCACCGGCGAGGGCATCCACCTGGGCGCCATGGCCGGCACCCTCGACCTCGTGCAGCGCGGACTGCCCGGCCTGGAGACCCGCCGGGGCGCGCTCTGGCTCGATCCGGCCCCGCTGCCGGAGCTGTCCTCCTACGGCTTCCGTCTGCGCTACCAGGGCCACTGGGGCGTGCGGCTGCGCCTGGAGCACGGCCGGCTCGAGATCGCCGTGCCACCCTCCGACCGCGCGCCGATCGACGTCCGCCTCCCCGACCGAGCCGTCTGTGTCCAGCCGGGAGAGACGTGCAGCTTGGTGCTGCCCGAGTGAGACTGGGGGCCGGTCGGCCCCGGCACCGGACGTGTGGCACACACCCTGTCGCAGGCGGACGGGTCACCATGAAGTCAGAGCCTTCAAGGAGGATTCCGCCCTGGGGCAGCCAGAGGCGGCCGCGTAGCAGCGGGAGGCACCCGCATTCACAGAGGAAGGCCGAAGATCATGGTCCAGACAACATGGACGACGACAGGCGTGTTCACGGGGCAGGGAGGCGCCCGTACCGACGGGGCCGGGATCGTGACCGGGGAACTGACCGTGCAGACCACCTGGGCCGGCAAACAGGCCGATGTGAAGGTCCGGTACAGCGGCACCGCCGAGTGGTTCACCCTGGCCGGGAGCCCGGTGTCCTGCCCCTCTCAGCAGGACAGCCGCCGCCTTCATCAGGCGGTCGTGGAAGCCGTGCGAGCCGGCGGAGGCGCCACCGTTCCGCACCCCGACCAGCTGTGGGCACGTCGTTGAGCACCGCCGGGAACCGGCGTGCTGTGGCTTTCCGGAATTCCGTTCACATACGGCACGCGGGGTCGGCGTAGCGCAGCAGCACCCCCACTCCCTCGGCCGGCCTCATCTCCCGCTCGGACATCAGAACCAGTTCGCCCTTTGTGCCGACGAGGGCCCGGACCAGGGCCGCGTCGGCTTGTTCCTCATGCAGCTCCCGTATGCCGTAGAAGCGCAGTTCCTGTTCGGTGAGGGCGAGTTGGCCGGGTTCCGGGCCGGTCCACAGACGGAACGGTGACTCGGGGTGATCGTTGAGGAAAAGGGCCTTGACACCGCCGCGTTGCAGCGCCGACACGGCGGCGGCAAGGCCTTCGGCCGATGCTCCGTCGCGGGTCCGCTCGGCGAGGAAGGCACCCAGCAGGGCCCGGTCGTGTGCGGCCATGCGCCCGCGGAAGAGTTCGTCGAGCTTCCTCTCCAGCAGTGCCCGACCCGGCTGCGACTCACCGGCGCCTTCGACCGTGACGACCTGTCCGCGCAGGCCGGCGGGGAGCCGACGAACAAGGATGCCCCGGGCCCAGACGTCTCCCGCGACGACCACCGCCTCGACGTCGATGCGCCGCGCATGGCCCGCCAGCTCCCGGCCGACCTCCCCAGCGGCACGCATCCAGTCCGTCACCGGGATCTCCTCGTCCAGGCGGTGGCCCGGCACCACCTTGGTCAGCGGCCACATGCCCGCCTCGGCTTCGATCCGTACGGCACCGGTGGCCTCCGTGGAGTGACGGCCGCCGTAATGCACGTGCACCGCCAGGTATGGGATCCCGGGCGCTCGCTGGACGATCAGGGGCATGGTGTCCGGCAGGGTCCCGAAATGCGCGATGTCCCGTGCGGGCGGGGCGGGCAGCTCGTCCAGCAGGGCCAGTCGTCCGTGAGCAGTGAAGACTGCCTGGCCGTGTGTGCCGGGGACGTCCGTGTCGCTGCCCACGGTGCCCGCCACCGCGGTGAGGGAGTCCCGGTCCGCCCCCTCGGACGCCAGGGCGTCCCGCAGGTGCCGCCAGCGCAGTTGTATGGCGGCATCGGGGTCCTCGATGGCGGCGTCGCGGGATGTGTCCAGATAGACGGACGCGAAGGGACCGGGCTGCTTGTAGAGAGGCTCGAGGAAGGAAAGTCTCATGGTCACTCCCGCATGGGCTGTCGGCGTGCCGGCAACGCCCGGGATGCCGCCGTCTCAGGCGGCGGCTGTCCACCTCCAGGATGCGTCGGCCTGGCCAGCGGCGCCCGTCCTGCGGCAGGGGCAATGGGGTCCCGGGCGAACGCAGCACGCAACGGCTTGCCCGCCGTTTCTCACGGAGCCAGTCAGAAGTAGTTCTCCTCCTCCTGTGTGAAGTGCAGTCGCAGGACGGTGTGCAGGCCGTACAGGCAGGCACGCAGGTCTTCGAGCTGCTCGGGAGCCAGTGCGCCCTGCGCGTCGGCGAGTGACAGGTGGGTTAGCGGTCGGCCAGGCGGACCACAGGTGCCGACTCCGCGCCCGCCTGACGGGCCAGCCGGACGATCTCGGCGTAGGTGCTGTCCTGCTCGGTCGCCGTCGCCCGCAGGTCGAAGGCCCCGCCCGCGTTGACGACACCGGGCCTCGTGGGCGCGCGACAGCGGCTGCCATGTCGGTGTGGAGGTGCACGGAGCGGCCGTAGCGCATGGCGGTGGCGCCAGTCAGTCGGATAGTGCAAGACCGAAGAACCCCCTGGGGCACTTTCTCAGTCGTGTATCAACTGCCGGGTACTCTCTCCGAGCAGCAGCCTGCGTTCTCAGTGGTGCCCGTCGCCGAGCGCTGCCCGTGGGCGAGCACGCCGGTCGGGCCTTTGGCCGCCGACCCCGGGCCGGTCGGCACATGTGTGCGGCGGTCACGAAGGCGTGGGCTGGTATGCGCGAAGGGGCGGAAGCCTGGCATCCGGTAGGGAGTGCCGATCGGGGGGCGCGATGCCGGTACGACAGCTCGAGGAGAGGACGGTGACCGGGCTGGTCGCCGACGCCGTACCTGGCGACGTTCGACTTCAAGAGCAGCGACCAGCACATGCCGGTCGATGCGCTCTCAGATGGCGAGCAGAGCGGCCTCAACCTGCCCCTGTCCCTCAAACAGGCCGGAAGCCTGCTGCTGCTCGACGGGCCGACCAATGAACTCGATACCGAGATTCTGACCTCACTGGAGAACGTCCTGCCCGTCTTCCCCGGCTGCGTCATGGCCACCGCCCACGACCGGTCGTTCGGGGAATGCCTGAGGGCGGCGGCGATCCTGTTCCACACCGGCATCCGGGACCATCCGCCCCGCAGCGACCGCATGCGGAAGGGGCACAGTGGAGGGGTGGGGGTAGTTGGCGCCTCTACGGCACGACGCGCAGGAAGGAGCTGCGACGATGACCGCCCAGCACAGCACAGTCAGTGAGGTGATGACACGAGATGTCGTCACCGTCCGACCGGACACCCCGTTCAAGGAGATCACATCCGTCCTGTCCAGGCACGGCATCAGCGCCGTGCCCGTGGCCGACGAGCAGGGTGCGCCGGTGGGGCTGGTGTCCGAAGCCGATCTGCTCCGCAAGCAAGCCGAACAGCCCGGGAGGTACGGCGGTCAGGCAGCACCGCCCGGGTGGCCGCACGGAAGGGCCAAGGCACGAGCGGAGAACGCCGCCGGGCTGATGACTTCGCCCGTGGCCACCGCTCACGCCGACTGGCCGGTCGCCCAGGCGGCCCGTGAGATGGACCGCCACCACGTCAAGCGACTGGTGGTCGTGGACGCAACAGACCACATCATCGGCATCGTCAGCCGCCCGGATCTGCTGCGCGTCTTCCTGCGTCCCGACGAGGAGATACGCCAGGAGATACGCGACGAGGTTCTGACAGCGATACTGCGGCTGAGCGGACAGGATGTGCAGGTCCAGGTTCACGACGGCGTCGTCACCCTGCGTGGCGAGGTCGAGAAGCACAGCACTGCCCAGATCGCCGAACAGCTCGCCAAGGGCGTGGACGGCGTGGTCACGGTCAGGCCGATGATCGACTACGTCATCGACGACAGAGCAGCCGAAAGCCGGGCATAGTTGATTCGAGCCCCTTGGCAGAGGCGCTTCCGTACACACGTGACCCTGGGTGGCTTTCCCGCCGCGAGCGAACTGGGCCCGCTTCTGTGAAAGCCGCCCTGGGCGGGATCTCCGCGGCAGGTGTGTGTCAGCCGGGTGTCCAGGGGCTGCTCATGGTGCAGGCGGCTGATGGTATCCGTGAGCTGCGAAGCACGGACGGGACCTGAACCGGCAATGCCCGGTCCGGATGGGCCCGAGGGCGTCGGTGACGAGCATGTTGGGGATCGGTAACCGACGTAGACGCTCCTCGACGGGGGCGACGAGGCCGTGGTTCGCGATTACCGTGAGGTCGGTAGCGGCCCTGCGGTCGAGCGGGACCGGGCAGCCGTTTCCGCTGTGCGCATGCCCGCCGCGGCGGGTACGACCCCTCTCGTGGGAGCGGCGGGGGACGGGATGAACGAGTTCGGCCGCACCGGGAGACGGGTTTACACGTATTCGGACTGACAGTAATAAGAGATTCTAATTCCGATGTCTGTCGAATTGTTGCTGAGATCGGCTCAACGAGTGGCGTTTCCGGACAGGACCGGCGTGCTCCAGCAACGTACCGAATCAGCCTTGTACACCGTGATCGTTACGTGAGGCGATGGAAGGCTGGAAACGGTGATTGCGCGAAGGAAATTCCTCGTGGCCGGCGCTATGGGGGGTGCGGCGATGCTTCCACAGGGTGTTCTGGGAGTGCCGACGTATGCGGCGACGGCGCACCCGCCGACAGGGTGCAAGGACCCCGCGGGAACGCCGAACACCCCTCCGCTGGAGAAGTTCGTCGACCCGCTGCCCAGGCCGGTGACGGCCATCCCGGATCCTTCTGTCTATCCGGGCGCCGACTACTACGAGATCACGATGCGACAGGGCTTGTGGCGCTTCCACCGGGATCTCGGGCCGTCACCTGTGTGGGGTTACTGGGCCACGAACCCGCACGATCCTCACAAGCCGATCGGCATGGGCTATCTCGGGCCGACCATCAGCACCACGCGTGACCATCCGACGGTCGTCAAGTGGCGCAACGAGCTGCCGACCACCCACATGTTCCAGTTCGTGATCGACAAGATTCGCAACGGCGACCCCGAGCTCGCCCCGATCGCTCCGCCTCCCTACAAGAGCGTCCCGCCCTTTCCCCCGAATATCAGCGTCTGGAACGTCGTACACCAGCATGGCGGTTACACAGCACCACAGTCCGACGGCATGCCGCTGCAGTCGTTCAGTCCGGACGGCATCCATGCCGAGTCCTACTCCACCCTGGACCCGAGCCGGGTCAAACCCAACGAGGCGATCTACGGCTACACCAACCACGACCGTTCGTGCATGCTCTGGTATCACGATCACGGCATGGGAATGACCAGCCTCAACGTCTACGCGGGCCTTGCCGGTCTCTACTTCATTCGTGACCCCGCCGACGAGCGGCTCGGGCTCCCGCGTGGCGAATTCGAGGTCCCCCTCATCCTGCAGGACCGGACCTTCCACCGGGACGGCTCGCTCGCCTACACCATGACCCAGAGGGAAGGCGAGGACACCCCGGTCGTCAACGGGAAGGCATACCCTTTCCTGGCCGTTGAGCCGCGACGCTACCGGCTGCGCATTCTCAACGCTTCGAACGAGCGTTTCTGGCGGCTGAGGTTCGACGTTCCCAGAGACGTACTTCTTGAGCCCCCACTGCCGTTCTGGCTGATCGGCACCGACAGTGGCTTCCGCGCTCCGCTGCAAATGCTCGATTTTCTGATCAGCCCGGCCGAGCGGTACGACCTGATCGTCGACTTCAGTCGGATGCCCATGGGTACGAACGTCACATTGACGAACTACCCGGGAACACAGGTCCACTTCCCTGGCATCCCCGGATGCGGACCGGAAATCGCGGAAATCATGCAGTTCCAGGTCACCAAACCACTGTCCGGAGGCGGGGACAGGACGACGCCGCCCAAGAAACTCAAGCTGCCGGCGGTGGCACCCATCAAGCCGAAACCGCACACCCCTCGGCGGGAATGGGTCGTCTACCAGCACAAGCTCTTCAGCACCATGACGTTCAACGCGGTGCCCTTCATGGAGCCGTCCCAGGACTTCGTCAAGGCGGACTCGACCGAGATCTGGGAGTACATCAATCCCAACCATGACGCCCACCCGATGCATGTCCACCTCGTCGACTTCCAGGTGCTGAACAGGCAGCCGATCGACGCGGCCCGCTACCAGACGGATTACGACAAGTGGATTTACGGTGGCCGCAAACCCGAGGACCGACCGGTGTTGGCGAAATATTTCACCGGGCCACCGATTCCGCCAGACCCGGACGAAGCGCTGTCCTACAAGGACACGGTCAAGGCCCATGCGAAGATGGTGACTCGAATCATCATTCAGGAATTCATCCCGCCGACGGATACGATCGCGTCGATTCCGGGCAGCGGCGCCGAGTTGCCGGCGACGTACATCCACCACTGCCACATTCTCGAACACGAAGACGACGACTTGATGCGCCCGTGGACGATCGTCGGCCACGACGACCACGATGATGGTGACCACGGCGGCGGCCACGGCCACGGCCGCTGATGGGATCGATCGACCCGCGAGTGCCGGTCCCGGCCAAGAGGAAGGGCGCACCCATCGGGTTCGCCTTCCCGCTACAGGACGGCAACGTCTCGACGCTCGATGTCCCCGGGCCGGAGCAGATCGCGTCCCTCTGGGACCCGATGACCACCAAGTTCGAGGGTGCCCTCCGTAGGGCCGGCGGAGGAGCGAGGAGACCGCCGCCAGTTGTCCTCGTGGATGGGGCAGTATGCCCGGCGCCCGAATCCTCCGCCGGCACCGCAACGACCTGTCGCCCGGCCTACTGCCGACGGCCCAGTCAGTCCTGGGTGCGCCGGAAACGAAGGACGGCGTTCACCGTGGTCACGTCGCGCATCATCCCCGCCTGGTTCCAGGTCAGCCCGAACTCCCTGCGGTCCACGGTGAAATCGGTGGTCAGGGTGGCCGCGTCGGTGCTCGCCTCGGTGACGGTGGCGGTCAGGGTCAGCGGCCGGGTGGTGCCGCGCACGGTCAGGCTGCCGTTGACCTCGACGGCGGTCTCGCCGCGCGGAGTGACCTCGCGGACCTCGTAGATGATCTCCGGGAACTCATCGGTGGCGAAGAAGTCGGCCGAGCGTAGATGGGTGTCGCGCTTGGCGTTCTTGGTGTCGAGGGAGGCGGAGCCGACGGTGACGGTGCCGGTGGCGGTGCCGTCCGGGCGGACCTGACCGTCACCGGAGAGCGTGGTGAAGTGCCCCTTCACCGTGACCAGACCCCACATCGTCTTGTGCCGGACGGCGACGGTGGAACCCTCGCGATCCAGATGGAAAGCGCCCGACTTCACGCCTGTGGTCATGGAGACTCCTTGCCGATGCTGGTGGTCCAAATTTGTACGACCTCAAGCTAGCACGCAGTCGTGCAAATTTGGACCACAGGTATCATGGACGCATGCCCGGCTCCATCGATCCCGCCTCCACCGGCCCCTCTCAGACCGGCGATGCCTCGGGCTGCCCGGCTTCGGACGGGGGCGGGCTGCTGCCGGCGGAGCTGCGGACCTGGATGCGGGTACTCGCCGCCGCGGGCGCCGTCGAGCAGCAGCTGCGCAAACATGTGAAGGAAGCGATGGGGGTCTCGCACGATGAGTTCCTCATCCTGTGCCTTCTGGCCGACCAGCCGGGGAACACCCTGCGAATGACGCGGATCGCCGAGCTGCTCGGCCGTCCCAAGACCCGCCTGACCTATCAGGTGGCCTGCCTTCAGCACGCGGACCTGGTCGCACGCGAATCCGTCTGCGGCGACCGGCGCGGTGTCGCCCTGACGCTGACCGACAAGGCCCGGCGGCTGCTTGCCCAGCACACCCCCGCCCTGGTCGGGACGGTCAACCGGGCCCTGGCCGACTCCATCGGCCCCACGCACTGCGAGGCCCTCAGCAGCCTGCTTGCCCAGGTGTCCGCCGCTCCCGCTGCGACACCGGACCCTGACTCCCCTGCCGGCGATTCGAAGACGGTCGGCTGAACACTCGGGATGGGCGACAGCGCCCCATGCCCTCACCCCCTCCCAGACGCTGCCCGCTTCCCGTGCATGGCCGGCATCGTGGAGCGGCCGAGCAATCGCTCCACTTCGGCGCCCTCGACGTCGAGGGCCACCTCACCACCCCCCATTCCGAGGCCGAAGAGACCGAGGCCCAGTGCCACGCCGGGTCCTGAGCCTCAGCCGCTCCGATGCCGATCAGTGCGGCAGCGGCTGCCACCGCCGTTGTTCCGGCCGCGATGACCGGCCGCGCGCCCCAGCGGGCGACGAGGGCGCCCGAGCATTCGAGACATAGTGACTCCTTCTCGTCGCCATGTATCGGGTTCGTCGTCTCGTACACTGAACTCGTGCCGAAGCTGTGGAACGAGACCATCGAGGAGCACCGGCGCGCCGTCCGGGATGCGGTGCTGGAGACCACGGCGAAGTTGGTGGCAGAGCAAGGGCTGCGGGCCGTGACGATGTCGCGGATCGCAGAGGAGAGCGGCATCGGCCGGGCCACGCTCTACAAGTACTTTCCGGATGTTGAATCGATCATGGCCGCCTGGCATGAGCGCCAGATCGCCGGTCACCTCGACCAGCTGGCGCAGCTCCGCGACCGGGCCGGGACGCCCGGGGAACGATTGGCCGCGGTGCTGGAAGCCTACGCGTTCATCCAGCAGCAGCGGCACGGCCATGGGGGAGAGTTGTCGGCGCTCCTGCACCGAGGCGACCACGTGGCGCACGCCGAGAAGCATCTGCGGCAGTTCATCCGGGGCTTACTGGTCGAGGGCGTGGAGGCGGGCGAGGTGCGAGACGACGTCGCGCCGGACGAGCTGACCGGGTACTGCCTGCACGCCCTCGCCGGTGCCGGCGGCCTGACCTCCAAGGCGGCGGTCAGGAGGCTCGTCGCGGTCACCCTGTCCGGGCTGCGGCCCCGAGCTTGACCATCAGAGCCTGACCGCCGGGCTGCCCTTGCCTGGCGCTCCCGTCCTCCGCGGCGAGTTTGTCGTCGTCGAACGCGCCGGCGGGACGCCGCTGATGGACCTCAGGATGTTCACGAGGTGACCAGTGGTCACGGGCGCGTCCCTCATACTCGTCGCCACCGCGCTCCTGATCGCGTTCCTCCTCCTCGGCTGGGTGTATCTCCGACACGTACGCGGATTCAGCGGCCTGGTGCTCCTGCCCGAGGACGAGGGTGAGGGCGACGAGGGCGACGAGGGCGCTCGCGGCGGCCGCGACCGCGCTGAGCGCTGAAGGCATCCGTGAAGCCACAGCTAGGCCGAGCGAGGCGACCGCCAGGCCGGGCAGCCGCCCCGCGCGCACACTTCCGTCAGCCGGCATCCCCCATGGAGTCCGAGGCGTCTGTGGCTACGAGGTTGTCGACTTCCCGTACCAGTCACGAAGCCAGGTGCGCAGCTGAGTGATCTCCGCGTTCTGGGCGGTGGCGATGGAGTGGGCCAGGGTGATCAGCCGGCTGTGGGTGGCGTGTCCGGGTGCGGTGTCTGCCGCGAGGACGGCGGCCTTGTGGTGGGCGATCATCGCTTCCACGAAAGCCTGGTCGACGCTCGTACCGGCCCGCATCGTGGCCATGTCGCTGGACATCGAGCCCATGTCCGCTTGCATGGACCTCATCATCTGCCCGATGTCTGCGGTCATACGGGCGGTCGCTTGAGCAGGCGTGAGTCCGTACCAGCTGTTCAGCCAGCTGGTCATGTCGCTGATCTCCTGGCTCTGGGCGGTGATCAGCCGTTGCGCCATGGCTCTGAGCTCGGGGCGAGTGCCGTGGGCGAGCTCCATGCGGGCCATCGACACGGCCATCTCGTGATGCGGGATCATCCCGGCCATGAAGGCCTGCTCGAACGCGGCCCCGTGCAGTTTCTGCAGAGCGGCGGTGTACTGCCGGGCCATCTGCGTCATCTGGTCCCCGCCAGGCTGCTGCGTGGCACTGACTGGGGCGGGGGTCGCCGCGAGGGCAATCGGTGCCAGCGTCAGTGACGAGGCGAGACTTGCCGGGACGAGAACGGCGGTGGCCGCACGGCGTGCGGGAGACGGCATCGGGCCACTTCCTTCCGAAAGAGGTGTCCGGATACCCCGAGTA
Source organism: Streptomyces sp. MK7 (assembly GCF_032658145.1). Taxonomy (NCBI): domain Bacteria; kingdom Bacillati; phylum Actinomycetota; class Actinomycetes; order Kitasatosporales; family Streptomycetaceae; genus Streptomyces; species Streptomyces sp. MK7. The sequence continues at coordinate 159,472 of NZ_JAVACL010000007.1, read as the reverse complement.
TCGCCACCGTTGCACAGCGTGATGCTGCGGGCAGGTCGGCGTCCAGCGGAGTGAGGTGCCCCGATCCGGCCGACGAGGCTGGTGGCTGCGGGCAAGGCGTCTTCCGCTGCGACGGATGTCATTACTCCGACTGGGTGATGTGGCTGGCACTGGCTGTCGGCGGGAGCTCGATGGGCTCGAGGTCCAGATCGCCCGCCCTTCGTGATGATCTTCGCGTGGAGCGGGGGAATCCGAGACGATCCGGCGAGCCGCGCTGAGTCCTGCGACCCCCGGCGGTCCTGCTGCCGAGCCCACGTCGAGGTCGAGGATCACATCGGTCAACGGTGAGAGATCGTCGTTCTCCGTGTACGCGATCGTGAGTGACAGGCCGATGGCCGGCACGAGCTCGTACGCCTTGGACAGCAGCCTTTGACCTCCCCCGGTGTCGCCGGCGGCCGCGTGGCGCTGTGCCACCGCGAAGATCTGCCGTGCCCGGTCCATCTCGGTGATGCGGCAGGCGGAGAAGTCCTCCAGGACGAACTTGGTGTCGTCCTCGCCGAAGAACTTCTCGAAAGGGTTGACGAACGACGTCCTGCCGCTCTTGTTACGGCCCACGATGGGTGTGGTTCTCGCATCGATGCGGACGTCGGCGTTGTTCAAGGCGCGGAAGTCGAACACCTGCGCGTGGGTCGGCCGCATCGCTCTCCTGCCATCGTCCCAACTCGCCCTCCAGTGGCGGTCTGAACGGCGCCGTGGAGGCGCGGAGTTGATCGCTGATCCGCTGCCTTACATACCCCCTACGGGTATGTTACGGTGCAACGCGACGGTACCCCCCAGGGGTATGTGAACAGGAGAGGTGAACCCATGTCAGCCGTCAATCCCCGGCGCTGGTGGGCACTGGTCGTGCTCGCCGCCGCTCAGTTCATGGTGATCATGGATACGTCGATCATCGGGGTGGCGCTCCCCGAGATGCAGAAGGACCTCGGCTTCTCGCAAGGCGAGTTGCAGTGGGTCTTCAACGCGTACGTCATCGCGTTCGGCGGGCTGCTGCTGCTCGGTGGCCGCCTGTCCGACCTGCTGGGGGCGCGCAAGGTCTTCAACACCGGTTGGGCTGTGCTGATCGCCGGGTCCGTGGTCGCGGCTGCCGCGCAGACGGCCTGGGTGGAGGTCGTCGGCCGCGCCGTGCAGGGTGTGGGCGGTGCGCTGATCGCGCCGTCCGCCATGACCCTGCTGATGATGCTCTTCGCGCACGACCCGAAGGAGCTCGGCAAGGCCATGGCGCTGTACGGCGCGGCCGCGCCCGCCGGCGGCACGGCCGGCGTGTTCCTCGGCGGTGTGTTCACCGAGTGGCTCAGCTGGCCGTGGGTCTTCATCGTCTACATCCCGATCGGCGTCGCGACCCTCGCCGCCACCAAACTGCTCCCGGCCGTCGGCGGCCGACGCGGTTCCGTCGACGTGCTCGGTGCCGTCGCTGTCACCGCGGGCCTGGCGCTCGCCGTCTTCGCCATCGTGCGAGCCCCGGAGACCGGCTGGACGTCGACCGCCACCGTGCTGCAACTCGTCGGCGCCGCCGTACTGCTCGCGCTCTTCCTCGTGATCCAGAAGTCGGTGCGCGAACCGCTGATGCCGCTCGGCATCTGGCGCGTGCCGCGGCTCGGCTCGGCCAACCTTGCGATGACCCTGCTCGGTGCCGCGTGGATCCCGATGTGGTACTTCCTCAACCTCTATCTGCAGCAGGTGCTCGGCTACGGGGCCTTCGCCTCGGGTGCCGCGCTGCTGCCCATGACCGGCCTGCTGATGATCTTCATGACCGCCATCACGGCCCGGCTGCTGGCCAGGTTCGGCGCCAAGCCGTTGATCGGCGGCGGCCTGCTCATCCTCGCTGCGGGCCTGCTGTGGCTGTCCGCCGTGGAGCCGACCGGCACCTTCGCGGTCGACGTCCTGCCCGCCTCACTCGTGGCCGCGCTCGGCATGTCCCTCGCCTACATTCCGGCGATGATGGCCGCCATGTCCGGCGCCCCGCGGGAGCAGGCCGGTCTGGCGTCCGGCATCGTCAACACCACCTACCAGGTGGGGTCGGCCCTGGGCCTTGCCGCACTGACCGCCGTGGCGACCTCGCAGGGCGCCGGACGGTTGGGCAACCTGCTCGCCCTCACGGACGGTTTCAGCGCCGCCTTCGTCTGGGCCGCCGCGATCGCCGCGATGGGCGGGATCGTCACCCTGCTGACGATGCGGAGCGAAGCGGCGGCCATGACGAAGCAGCCCGACGCCACCGCGGCAGCACCGGATGACCGGGCTGCGGCCTAGCTCAGCTAAGCGAGCGCGTGCGGAAGGGCCGCCGCGGCGCAGTCCGCCACGGGACCACACCACACCACGTCCGAGGCCGTCCGGCTCCGGGCAACCCGGGGGCACGGGCGGCCCTGAAGTCTGTTCGGAAGAGCAGCACACGCGACGAGGAGCCGCCAAGGCGTTCCATCTGAACCGGGCCGGCCGGCACCTCGGATCGGGCGGCTGCCGTGAGGCCGGGCTGCTCATGTGCGCGGGTGGGTTTCGTACATTCTCGCGGCCACCACGAGGCCGGAGACGGCGGTGAGCGCGGCGACGGCCCAGATGGCGGTGGTCAGGCCGTAGACGTCGGCGAGGGCACCGGAAAGGAGGGCGCCGACGGCGAAGCCGCCGTCACGCCACAGCCGGTAGACGCCCACCGAACGGGCGCGCCAGGCGGGGTGGGCGACGTCCCCGATGGCGGCCAGCAGGGTCGGGTAGACCAGGGCAGTGCCGGCGCCGAGGAGGACCTGGGCGGTGGCCCAGACGGGGAATGCGGTGCCGATGGCGACGAGGGCGATGGCGACGGCCTGGAGCAGCATGCCGGCCGTGATGAGGTGCTTGCGGCCGATCCGGTCGGACCACCAGCCGGTGAACAGCTGCCCGAAGCCCCATATGGCGGGGTAGAGGGCGGCCAGGACGCCGATCTGGGCGACGGACAGACCGTGGGCCGCGAAGAGGAGAGGGAAGATGCCCCAGGCGAGGGCGTCGTTGAGGTTGTTGACCATGCCGGCCTGGCTGGCGGCGGACAGCGCCTTGTCGCGGATGCTGGTGATCCGGGCGATCTGGCCGGTCGTCAGCTCGCCGTGGTGGTCGGGATTGCTCGGCGCCGGGTGGAGTGCGGCCTCGGCGCGGGCATGGCCCCGGGTCTCGTGGACCGCGAGGGTCGAAAGGCCCAGGGCGAGGGCGGCGTAGGCGGCACCGAGGAGGAACGGGGCGGGGCGAAGCCCCCAGTGGGCGGCGATGGCGCCGGTGGCCAAGGCGGTGGCCGCGAGGGCGACATAGCTGGAGGCCTCGTTGAAACCCATGGCCAGCCCGCGGCGGGCGGGACCGACCAGGTCGATCTTCATGATGACGGTGGTGGACCAGGTCAAGCCCTGGTTGACCCCGAGCAGGACGTTGGCGAAGACGATCCAGCCCCATGTCGGTCCCCAGATCAGGAGGACCGGTACCGGCAGCGCCACCAGCCAGCCGGCGACGAGGACGGGTTTGCGGCCGTAGCGGTCGGAGAGGGTGCCGGCGAAGAAGTTCGTGATCGCCTTGGTGGCGCCGAAGGCCACGATGTAGGTCAGCGCGGCGGTGTAGGCGGACAGGTGGAACGCGTCGCGTGCGAGCAGCGGCAGCACGGTGCGCTCCTGGCCGAGCATGCCGCCCACGAGGGCGTTGACGGCGACGAGCAGGGCGAACTGGGCGATGTTGGCGCGCAGTCCGAGCTGTATGCCGCTGCTCGGGGCGGTGGTGCCGGCGGTCACGCGCCCTCCTCGAGGGGGCGGCCGGTGGCCTTTGCCCAGTCGTCGGGGCCGCCTGCGAGGACGGCGAGGTCGTGGTGCCCAGCACGCTGGAGGAGGCTCGCGGCGGTCATGGCGCGTTCGCCGTGTCCGCAGTGCACGACGGCACCGTCCGGGGCTTCGCCGGTGCGGGCGGGCAGGTCGCCCAGCTCGATACCGAGGGCGCCCGGCATGTGTCCGGCGGCCCACTCACCGTACTGACGGACGTCGAGGACAGGGCGGTCGGTGAGGCGGTCCACGGTCAGCAGTTCGATGGTCTGTTGCTCGCCGCCGTCGCCGGTCCAGGCTGTCATGGGAAGGTGGCCGGCGAGGCGCTCGTAGCCGATCTTCAGGGCCTGCCAGGTGAGTTCGGCCAGGTCCTGGCCTGGGGCGGTGACGAAGACCAGCGGGGTGGTGTCGGGCAGCAGCCAGCCGAGCCAGGTGGCGAACTGGTCGCGCAAGGGGATGGAGACGGCGCCGGGGACGTGCCCCGCGGCGAAATCGGCGATGGGGCGGACATCGACGATCTGCGCCCCGTGGCCGAGGAGCCGATGTACATCGTGCACGGTCAGCGAGGGGAGGACGGGTTCGGCTTGGAGGGCGGCGGGGCCGCGCCGGTTGGCCTCGGCGAGGCGGTCGAAACAGGCGGGGTAGGAGCCCAGGCTGCCGAGCAACTGCCGTACGAAGGTTTCCTCGTCCGCGGCGGTGAGCAGCGGGTTGGTCAGCTTCTGGGCGCCGATGGTGGTGGTGCGTTCGGCGCCGGGCGGGGCGGAGCAGAACGACCCGGCGCCGTGGGTGGGCCAGACCGCCACGTGGTCGGGCAGCTCGGACAGGCGGCGGAGCGAGCGGTACTGCGCGCGGGCCAGTTCTTCGGCACGGTCGGCACCGAGCAGATCGGTGCGGGCGGCCGAGCCGACGATCAGGGATCCGCCGGTGAAGACTCCGAGTTCCTGCTGCCCGTCCAGGAGCAGGAAGGACAAGTGCTCGTCGGTGTGACCCGGGGTGGCCAGTGCCCGCAGGGTCAGTCCGCCCAGGTCCACCTCGTCGCCGTCCGACAGGCCGTGGTGCGGGAAGGCACGGTCTCCGGCGCTGGACGCGAGGATCGTCGCCTCGTCGTCGTGGGCGAGCTGGACGGCGCCGGTCAAGAAGTCGGCGTGCAGGTGGGTGTCGGCCGCGAAGGCGACACTGAGACGGCGACGCCCGGCCGCTCGGCGCAGGGCGCGGAGGTCCCGGCTCGCGTCCACGGCCAGGGCGCGGCCTCCGCCCAGGTCGACGAGGTAGGCGCTGTTGCCCAGTCCGGCGTCGACGAGCGGTGTCAGGTGATCGTCGGCGAAGCCCATGGGATCCTCCAGGTTCAACGGCGGCGAACGGGTCGCTCCCGGCCCCAGCCGTCACCTACAATATTCCATGGATTTATGGAGGATGCCCATGGGAGACGCCGCGCGCAAGGCCGCTCTCTACGACGCCTTCGCCCGCACCGGCAAGGCACTGAGCAGCGGGAAGCGCCTGGAACTGCTCGACCTGCTGGCGCAGGGCGAGCGCCCTGTCGACGCCCTCGCCAAGGCCGCCGGTCTGAATCTGACCACCGCCTCGGCACACCTGCAGACCCTGAAGCAGGCGGGACTGGTCGCCACGCGCCGCGACGGCGTGCGCATCTACTACCGGCTCGCCGGGGACGACGTGGCCGGCCTCTACGCGCTGCTGCGGCAGGTCGCCCGGAGGCATCAGGACGTGGTCGAGCCCGCCCGCACCGCCTACCTCGGTCCCGACGACGCGGAGGAGGTCGGCCGCGAGGAGCTGCTGGCCCGTGCGGCGGCGGGTGAGGTCGTGGTCCTGGACGTGCGGCCCGCGGAGGAGTACGCGGCCGGCCACATCCCGGGCGCGCTCTCCATCCCGGTCGAGGAACTCGCCGACCGCATCGCCGAGCTCCCCGAGGACACGGAGGTGGTGGCGTACTGCCGGGGTGCCTACTGCGTGCTCGCCTACGACGCCGTACGCCTCCTCCACGCACGCGGGCGCAGGGCGCTCCGGCTGGTGGACGGGATGCTGGAGTGGCGGCTGGCCGAACTGCCCGTGGACACGGAGATCGCCGCGTGATCCGCCGGCACCCCGGACTGCGGGATGGCCCGCTCTACCTCGACTACAACGCCACCACCCCCGTCGACCCCCGGGTGGTGAAGGCGATGCACCCGTACCTGACGGAGTGGTTCGGCAACCCCTCCAGCGGCCACGCCTACGCCGGCGAACCCAGAAACGCCCTGGCTCGCGCCCGCCGTCAGGTGGCCGATCTCATCGGCGCGCAGGCCGGGGAGATCGTGTTCACCGGCACCGGCTCGGAGGCCGACACCCTCGCGCTGCGCGGCGCCGTGCTGGCGGCAAAGTCCGACCGGCCCCACGTGATCACACAGGTCACCGAGCACCCGGCGATCCTGGAGACCTGCCGGGCCCTGGAGCGGCTGCACGGCGTGCAGGTGACCTGTCTGCCGGTCGACGAGAACGGTCTTGTCCGCCCCTCGGCACTGGCTGCCGCCCTCACCGAACACACCGTCCTGGTCTCGGTCATGGCCGCCAACAACGAGACCGGCGCCCTGCAGCCCATCGCCGAACTCGCCCGCGTCACGCACGCGTACGACGCGCTGTTCCACTGCGACGCGGCGCAGGCCGTCGGCAAAGTCCCGCTCGACGTGCGCCAGTGGGGCGTGGACCTGCTCACCGTCGTGGGTCACAAGATGTACGCGCCCAAGGGCATCGCCGCCCTGTACGTGCGCGACGGCATCACCCTCGAACCACTCGTCCCCGGCGGAGGACAAGAGCGAGGGCTGCGCGCCGGCACGGAGAACGTCGCCCTCGCCGTCGCCCTGGGCGCCGCGGCCGAACTCGCCGCCCAGGAGCTGGCCGCCGGCGGACACGACCGCATCCGCGGACTGCGTGATCGGCTCCACGCGGGACTGGTCGAGGCGTTGCCAGGCCGGGTCCACCTCAACGGGCCGGCCGAAGACCGCCTGCCCAACACCCTCAACGTCAGTATCGACGGCGTCCGTGGCCACGAACTCCTGGCCGCCCTTCCTGGATTGGCCGCGTCCACCGGTTCGGCCTGCCACAGCGGCGACCACACGCCCTCGCCCGTCCTGCGCGCCATGGGACTGTCCGACGACCGCGGTCTCGCCGCCCTCCGCGTGTCCCTTGGACGCTGGACCATCGCCGGCGACATCGAGCGCGCGATCCACCTGCTCGCCACAGCCGGCCGCAGCGCAGCCCGGCACCGACCACCCAGCCGGCCGGCCCGCTGATCGTGGACGGCACCGGCATGCCGCGCGCGGTCCTGCTGCTGCACCTGCGCGCCCGGATCGCCGACGCCGCACCGGGCACCGAGGTCCACCTGATCGCGGACGATCCAGCCGCGCCGCTGGACCTGGCAGCGTGGTGCCATGTGACCGGCCCCACCTATCGCGGCCCTCTGCCCGGCGATGGACCGGCGCCGATCTACGCCTGCACCGTCGCCGGGACGGCCAAGCGGACGGCTCCGGCCCGACGTGCCCGGCGTCCACTCCGTCATCGGGGTGGACGCCGGGACGGTGAGTCTGCGCGAGGCCGACCATCTGATCCACGACCTGGTGGACCGGCTCGGCCTGCCGCCCGGCACGCTCGCCTGCACGCACCTGATCCGCACCGAAGGCCGCCGGGGCGCAGCCGTCTCGCTCGCGCTGCCGGACCGTGACGGGGCTGAAGCGGCGTGGCGGCGACCGGCTGCCCTGGGGAGGCCGGACGTGGGCGCGGCCCTGGGCGGGCGCGAGCGCGGCCCGGCGGAGGCTTCCCGCACCGCCGCACTGGCCGCTGCGGAACATGCCGACCGACGTGCCGGTCGGGCCGTGGTCTACCCGGGAGCGAGCCGTCTCACCGGCACGGTCACCGTGGCCGACCTGTTCACCCTGACCGCCATCGACCATGTCACCGTGGTCGGCACCCCGTCGACGGACGGGCCCGGCCCCGCCGCGCCCGTGCTCACCCGCGACCATGTACGGCCGGAGTGGCGGGAGGGACGGCTGACCCTCGCCCTGGTCCCGGCCGTGGGTGGCACCCTCGCGCCGTTCGAAGTGCCCAACCCGACCCCGTGCTGCGCTGATCACGCCTGACAGCCGCTGGGCGCGCAGGTCGACCAAGTCCCCGTTCCCCACCCCGTGGGCGGCTGGCAGCAGGCACGTCGCGCTCATCACCCGCTCCTGAGGGTGATCGCGCCAAGCGCCATCCTACGGAGCCCGATGCCGCAACGCGATGTGGGCGCTGTTCCGTAGGTCCGACCCGAAGCCTTCCATGCTCGAGAACCTTGAGGCGCGCTTTTCGGACATATGCTCTTTTTTCTGACTTCTTAGAGGGGGTTCAGGTGGCTCTCATGATCGCGGGTCACTCTCTTTTCCATGACCGAGAGCTTCCGAGGCAGCGGCGAGGACCCACGAGTACCCCAGGGCGACGGGCAGGGGTCTGCGTGTCCTCAGCAGGACGCCTCACCGCCTGTGAGTCGGCGGCGCCGCCGAGCCGGACGCGCCAGTGCGGCCGGCGCGCCCGCCAAGGAGCCGTCACCCCTGACCGCCTCCGCTCACGACGGCAACGGCGGTGGCACCACTGAACCTCGCCGGTTGCCGGCAGCTCGGGTCTCGGCTTCGCCCCCCGATCAATACTGGCCAGTCCGACTCGGCGAAGTGCCGCTCCGGCTCCCGGACCTCGACGGGCGCCTCGCCGGGCGATGCGTAAGGAGTGCGACATGAGCGAGCAGGTTCTGTATGGGGCGACCGCCGGTGGCTTCGCCTGGGTTTCCCAGGCGCCGGCGTCGCACGAGCTCCACGCACCGGCGACGCGGGCCCCGGCGGTGTCCGTTCCGCATCTGATGGGCTTGCGCACCAGTGCCGCACGCCCCCACCGCCGCAAGGTGCCGCTGAGGCGTCTCACCTCGGCACTGGGCTGAGCCGGCCCGACTCCTGCATCGAGATTGGTCAGGCCTGCTCCTCGCTCGCCATCAGCCCGGCCTGCGCCCCCACGGCCTCCGGCGGGATCGTGGGGGTGGCCTCGGGCGGCGCCTGCGGCGGCCGGCGGTGGGTCATGAAGGCTTTGCCTCGGCGGATTCCCGCGCGTCCCAGGAAGACGTGGCCGGCCATGAGAACGACCTTCAGCGCGATCAGTACCAGAACGCCATTGGCGGCCCAGTCCGTCCATGCCGAGGTAGCCAGTGCCGCGCCGGCCACGCCCAAGTGCAGCGCGACGACCAGTGCGCCGACCGACAGGAGACCTATCGCTTCGGCGGCTCCTTGGAGGTTGCTCCTGCCGCTCTTGGGTGCCTGGGCTCCGCTGGGCGGGGCCGGGGGAGTCGGGGGGCACTGCCAGGTCACCGTCAGACCATCGCGCCGGCCGATCTTTTCGAGGCGCACGGTGATGCCGTTCTGGAGCCGTTGCAGGGCCTCACCGTCGTCGGCTTCGACGTACAGCGTCAGTGCTTCCGGTGTGGCGTCAAGGGTCCATCGGCCTTCGGCGAAGCGCACGGTTCCGTGGGTGTCGGACCACTCGGCGTGCTGGACCTGGGGCATCCGGCGGGCATGAGCGGCGGGGGGCCGATGCCGCATCCGGCGCATCATGTCGGTGTGGCGGCAGAGTTGGACAAGGTATCGGCTCGCGCGGTCTGTCGCGATCCGGGCTTCGGCGGTCGGCATGGAGTTCCTTTCTCGGGCCGATCCCGCAGGGGGATGCCTTCGTGCGCAGGAATGCGGTCGAGCGGGCGTCGACGCGTGCGCACACCGGCCTCAGGCGCCCTGCCTGGGGAGGTCAGATCCTGGTGAGGGTGGCCAGCCAGGCCCGGATGCCGACCGGGCCGGTGGTGATGTCGATCGTGGCCGCTTCGACGGAGTCGACCTGCCAGCCGTCGGCGAACGACGCTTCGATCTCGCCCCGCGTCACCCTCCTCGGGCCCTGGTCGCCGGGTTGGTGCTCGCTGAAGCAGAGCATGGAGTAACGGCCGCCTGGCCGCAGTACGGCTCGTAGGCCGGCGACGAAGGCGGCGCGGTCGCGGTCGTTGAAGATGTGGAACAGTCCGCAATCGAGGACGGTGTCGAAGGACTCCCCGAGGTCGGTCAGCTTCCGGGCATCGTGGTGGAGGAACCGCGCCGCAAGGCCACGGTCGCCCGCCTTCTTCCGTGCGGCCTCCAGCGCCTTGTCGGCGAGGTCGACGCCGGTCGCGTCCATGTCCCGGCCGGCACACATCAGCACGTGCTCGCCGGTCCCGCAGCCGACGTCGAGCACCCGGCCATGGATATCTCCTGCTTCGGTGAGTGCGAGGAAGGCCGGCTGGGGCCGGCCGATGTCCCAGGCGGGCCGGCCGGCGTACAGGTCGTCGGGCCTGTGCCACGGATTCTCGGTGCCGAGGTGGGGGTGGGGGCTGGACATGCGGGTGTCCTCCATCGCCGGTGAGCGTCCGGACCGTCGTCCGGCCTTGCTACGCTCAGCTTTATCGAGACAGAGTGTCTATGTCAATCCGAGGTGTATTGATTACTGAGTGCGCACACTGCGGAGGTGTCGCCGCGCCGCCACTTTGGCCGCCGCTGGCTCCATCGCCCCGGCTGCCTGCAGCAACGCGGCGGGCACGGAGAGCTCCGGAGGGAGCAACGAGCGCCAGGCTCGCACCCCGCCGTCGACGGCGTGCGGAGCTGGATGAAGGGCCGCGACGGCAGGGACCGGATCGACTTGCGGTCCAAGGTGTTCTGGAAGCCCGGCACCGACGTCACGCCGTGGCCGTCAACAACGGCTACGGTGACTGGAGCGTCGAGTGGGCGCAGTGGGCAGCAGGGCAGCGCCCTGAAGCAGCAACCCATAGGCCGCGCGTACGGGTGAGGCGTCACGCATGCCTCGGATGCCTCCGCTCGTACGCGCACTCCTCCAGCCGCTTTGCTGATCGACAGCGCAGGTGCCCGGTGCCCGCCACCAACGGGCGTCGGGAGGCGCCCGGGTTGTCCGGGTGCCTCCCGACGAATTCGTCGCCGCTGGTGGTTACTTGAAGGTGCGCAGTCGCAGGCTGTTGGTCACCACGAAGACCGAGGAGAAGGCCATCGCGGCGCCCGCGATCATCGGGTTGAGCATGCCGGCCGCGGCGAGGGGCAGGGCTGCGACGTTGTAGCCGAAGGCCCAGAAGAGGTTGCCCTTGATGGTGGCCAGGGTCTTGCGGGAGAGGCGGATCGCGTCCGCCGCCACCCGGAGGTCACCGCGGACGAGGGTCAGGTCGCCCGCCTCGATCGCCGCGTCCGTGCCCGTCCCCATGGCCAGGCCCAGGTCGGCGGTGGCCAGGGCGGCCGCGTCGTTGACGCCGTCGCCGACCATCGCCACCGTACGCCCTTCGGCCTGCAGTCGCTTGACCACGTCCACCTTGTCCTGGGGCAGGACCTCGGCGATCACCTCGTCGATCCCGACGGCCCGGGCGACGGAATCGGCGACCAGTTGGTTGTCGCCGGTCAGCAGGACCGGCCGCAGACCCAGCCGGCGCAGCTCGGCGATCGCCTGGGCGCTGGTGTCCTTGATCGCATCGGCCACGGTGAGCACGCCCCGTGCCTTGCCGTCCCAGGCGACGGCGACCGCGGTGCGGCCCTCGGCCTCCGCCGCGGCCTTGGCCTCGGCGAGCTCCTCGGGGAGCTCGATCGCCCACTCCTCCAGCAGCTTCTCGCGTCCGACGAGCACCGCGTGCCCGTCGACCACGCCCTGCACACCCAGCCCGGCGACGTTCTCGAAGTTCTCCGGAACCGGCAGGCTGCCGGCCTTCCCCCAGCCTTCGGCCGGGGGGACCCTCATCTCGCTCCGCTCGACCGCGCCGGCGGCGATCGCCTGGGCGATCGGGTGCTCGGAGGCATGCTCCAAAGCACCTGCCAGCCGGAGCAGGTCGCCCTCGTCCACGCCCTCGGCGACGTACACGTCCTGGAGCGTCATGCGGCCGGTGGTGACCGTGCCGGTCTTGTCGAGGACCACGGTGTCGACGCGGCGCGTGGACTCCAGCACCTCGGGACCCCGGATGAGGATGCCGAGCTGGGCGCCGCGACCGGTGCCGACCATCAGCGCGGTCGGCGTGGCCAGGCCCAGGGCGCACGGGCAGGCGATGATGAGCACGGCGACGGCGGCGGTGAACGCGGCCGTGGCGTCGCCCGTGACGAACAGCCAGGTCAGCAGGGTGCCCACGGCAATGAGGATGACGACGGGCACGAACACCCCGGAGATCCGGTCGGCCAGACGCTGGACGGCGGCCTTGCCGTTCTGCGCGTCTTCGACCAGCTTCGCCATCCGCGCGAGCTGCGTGTCCGCGCCGACGCGAGTGGCCTCGATGACCAGTCGCCCGCCCGCGTTCACCGTCGCGCCTGTGACCGCGTCACCGACTCCGACGTCCACCGGCACCGACTCGCCGGTCAGCATGGAGGCGTCGACCGCCGAGGCGCCCTCGACGACGGTGCCGTCGGTGGCGATCTTCCCACCAGGACGTACGACGAACCGGTCCCCGACTGCCAACTGGGAGACAGGAACGCGGACTTCCGTGCCGTTGCGGAGCACGGCAACGTCCTTGGCACCCAGTTCCATGAGCGCCCGCAGTGCGGCGCCCGCCTTGCGCTTGGACTTCGCCTCCAGGTACCGGCCGGCCAGGATGAAGGCGGTCACTCCGGCAGCTGCCTCCAGGTAGATGGAGGAGGAGCCGTCTGTGCGGGAGACGGTGAGCTCGAAGCCGTGTCGCATGCCCGGCATGCCCGCGTGCCCGAGGAACAGTGCCCACAACGACCAGCCGAGGGCGGCGAGAGTGCCGATGGACACCAGTGTGTCCATGGTGGCGGCGCCGTGCCGGGCGTTGGTGAAGGCGGCCTTGTGGAAGGGGAAGGCGCCCCAGACCACCACGGGGGCGGCGAGTGTGAGCGAGAGCCACTGCCAGTTGTCGAACTGCAGGGCCGGGACCATCGCCATCAGGATGACCGGCACCGAGAGCACCAGAGAGACAGTCAGACGCTGACGGAGGGACAGCAGCTCACCGTCCGGCACCGCCGGAGCGGCCTCCGCGTCGGCGGTCTCGCCGGCCGGAGGAGTTGGAGGCGGTGGCTCCTCGGCGGTGTATCCGGTCTTCACCACGGTGGTTATGAGGTCGGCGACCTGGACGCCCGGCCCGTAAGTGACCTTCGCCTTCTCGGTGGCGAAGTTGACCGTCGCGGTGACCCCGTCCAGTCGGTTGAGCTTCTTCTCGATGCGGGCCGCGCAGGAAGCGCACGTCATGCCGCCGATGGAGAGCTCGACATCGGAAGTGGGAGCGGGGGCAGTGCTGCTGAGCGTCGTCTCGGGCGCCGTACTGGTCATGCGTGTCTCCTGGAGGAGGCCGGGACGCACAGCGTCCGTATCAGCGGAGCGATACGTCCCGGCGCGGGGAGGTGAATCGCGTGGTGCCGGGGGAGGGAGCCCCGGAGAAGCCCGTCAGGCCTGGCCGACGAGCTCGTAGCCGGCCTCGTCGACGGCGGCGCGCACGGCAGCCTCGTCGAGCGGGGCGGCGGAAGTGACGGTGACCTCGCCGGTCTCGGCCACAGCCGTGACGGAGGTGACGCCGTCCAGGGCGCCTATCTCCTTCGAGACCGCGCCTTCGCAGTGGCCACAGGTCATGCCGGACACCTTGTACACGGTGGTCACACCGATGCCCTGAACATCGGTCGCGGTGCCCGATCCGCAGGAACCGCCGGTGCCGCCGCAGCAGGAGGTGGAGTTCGTCTGTTCGGTCATGATCTCTTCCTCAGGGTGTGTGTGCGCATGGGTCGGCCCTCGGGCCGAGGAGGTTCCCCGACCCGTTCCGACAACGAGAACGATATACCCCCGAGGGGTATTCCCTCCACCTGGTGGCGCTCCCCACAGGGCCATGGGCGCCCGGCATCTCGGCCACCAAGGCTCTTGGCATCTGTCGCGATCTGCGACGCGTAACCGCCCAGGGAAATCGGTGACCTCCGTGCGGCCGACGGCGTGCCGAGCGCCTCCGGAACACCAGGGCCGGAATCCTCAGGGGCATGCTGGTCCGCTTCCCCGAATATGTATGCCCCCCGGGGGTACGCGAGGGGCTCGAAGGCAGCAGGAGAGGAGCGCCGGAGATGGCCACCCAGACCGACACCCCTGGACGATGTGCTCAACGCCGGCTTCCCGGCCTCGGCGAAGCCCCGCTGCCCGCCGACCAGCTGCCAGGGGGTGACGCCTGATGAGCGGCGTCACGGCGGCCTTGTCACTGCTGGGCGTGGCTGCGCTGGCCGTCGCGGGCGTGTACGGCGCGGGCCGGGCGGCACGCCAGTCCTCGGATCCGCTGGCGGCCGCGCCGTTCGGCTCGGGGCTGGAGCCGGTCGAGCATGCGGTGAGCCGGTTCCACGTGCGCTGGTACGCCGTGGCGATGCTCTTCTTGGCCTTCGACATGGAGATGGTGTTCATGTACCCGTGGACACGGGTGATTTCCGCCATGGGGCCGAGCGCGGTGATCGAGATGTTCGTCTTCCTGGCGGTCCTGCTTGCCGGGGTCGCCCATGCCTGGCGGGAGGGAGCACTGCGGTGGACGTGATCAGTCGGGCCCTGCGCGCCGCGGCTGCCCGGCCGCACGTGCTGATGGCCACCCTGCCAGGCGGCACGGCAGCGCGGCTGGAGGCCGAGCGGTTGCTGCGGCTGTGGGACTGGCCGCCGGCAGCCACACCGGCACAGGCCGATCTGCTGCTCGGCGTCGGTCCCGGCCGGCCGGAAATGCAGGCGGCGCTGGACCGGCTCTGGCAGGACCTGCCCCTGCCTCGTGCCCGCGTGCACGCGCCTCGCGCCCGCGACGTAGAGGCCGCACTGGAGGCAGGGCGGGCACGCCTCGGCTCGCCCTCTCGTCAGCGCGAACAGGTCCGAACGTCCACCGAAAAGGGCCGGCACGGCAGCCACAGCCCTCATGGCGGCCACGGTGGCAAAACCCGTGAGGGCGAGGGCGGTCGAGGTGGCCACGAGGACCACGGCAGCGATGGCGGGGAACACGGCGGCCATGGTGGGCCTGGCGCGGGGGAGACGGAGACGCCGGGGGGGCTGCCCATGGCCGAGCAGGGTGAGGACCGCGACGGCCTGACCCTGGATCGGCTGCATGTTCCCCTCGGGCCGTTCCTCAACGACTGGCCGGCCGGCCTGACCATCCGGCTTGTCCTGCAGGGTGACGTCATCCAGCAGGCCGACCTCGAGGATGCCCGCCCGCCCACCGGTGGGAAGGCTGTGCCGTTCTGGGTGCAGCCGTGGCTGCGCGCGGCGGCGGGCGAGCGCGTGAGCGTGGGAGAGGCGGCACGGCGGCGGGCGGCTGCGCATCTCGACAGTCTGGCCCGGCTGCTGTCGGTGGCCGGATGGCCCACCGAGGCGGTCGCGGCTCGGCGTCTGCGCGACGACCTGCTCACGGGCGCTGCAGGATCGGAGGTCGCGGCACGGCTGGAACGGCTCGCTCGCCGGGTGGGCCGGTCGCGGACGCTGGCCTGGCTGACGCACGGGATCGGCAGGGTGAGCGCCGAGGAGGCGCGCGAGGCCGGGGTGAGCGGGCCGGCGGCGCGGGCCGGGGGAGACGTGACAGACCGCTATCGCCAGTGGCTTGCCGACATCCGACGCGATGTGGCGCGGCTGGACGACTCGTCACTTCTCCGATCATGGGCGGAAGAGACCCCTCGCGGCCACTGGAAAGCCGACGGCCCCCCGTCGGCCGCGCTGTTGACGCTGCTGCCTCGTCTGCTGACCGGCGCCGAGCTGGCCGCTGCCCGCCTCATCGTGGCCAGCCTCGACCCGGACCTGGACGAACTCGCTGTCACCCGGCCGGAGGTGACGGTCGGTGGTTGAGGCAGGGGCATGGTGGACCCTGTTGGCCGCACCCTCGATGCTGCTTGCTCTGGCCATGCTGGCAGTGGCTGTCGATGCGTTGCTCGACGCCCGGATCGCGGGACGGCCTCTTACACCTGCGGCTGCGGTGCGGCCGTTTCTCGGCGTGCCGCGGGCGCTGCCGGCGCAGCCGCGGCGGCTTCCGGCCCCGGACGTGCTGCTGTGGCGGGCCGGTGTGGTCACCGTGCCGGTGGCCGCGGTGTTGTCGACACTGGTGATCCCGTTCGGCAACGTGGCGGTCGCCGACCTGTCGGTCGGAGTGGTGTGGTTCAACGCCATGGAGGTGCTGACCTGGGCCGGCCTGTGGCTGGCCGGGTGGGGCCCCAACGCGGTCTTCTCCCTGGTCGGCGGCTACCGGTTCGTCGCCCAGGGCCTTGCCTATCAGCTGCCGATGATGCTCGCGCTCATCTCGACTGCGACCGGGGCTCAGTCGCTGCGGGTGGGTGAGATCGCCGCCGCCCAGCACGGCCTGTGGTACGCGGTGTGGATGCCGGTTGCCTTCGCCGCCTACCTGGCCGGTGTGCTCGCCTTCAGCTTTCTGGGCCCGTTCGCCTACCCGGCGGGCCGTGACCTCGCCGGCGGTGTGCTGAGCGAAGCCTCGGGGGTGGACTTGCTGCTGCTTCAGGCGGGGCGGTGGCTGTGGCTGGCCGCGGGGGCGGCGATGGCGGTGCCCTTGTTCCTCGGCGGCGGTGCTGGGCCGGGGCTGCCGCCCTGGGCGTGGACGCTGGTCAAGACACTGCTGGTGCTGGCCGTGTTGGTGGCGGCGGTGCGGCGGCTCCCGGTGATCCGCGCGGACCGGTACGTGGAGCTGGCCTGGGTCGTGCTCGTCCCCCTGACGATCGTGCAGGCGCTGGTGCCGGCCCTGGTGGACCTGAACCGATGACGAGCAAGGGGATCACGTCATGAGCACGACGGACTTCGTGTTGCTGGGGGTGCTGGGCGTGCTCGCGCCGGCCGGCGGCGCCTTGGTGTTCACCTTGAACTCGATGGCCCGTGTCACCTTCGCACTGCTGGCGTCCCTGTGCTGTGTCGGGGGCGTGGTGACCGTACTGGGGTTGCGGTACCTCGGCGTGGTGATCGTGCTGATGATGGTCATGGAGATGGTGATCATGGTCGTCTTCATGATCGCCTACATGATGAATCCTGCAGGTCTGATGCCGATGTCGATGCTGCACAACAAGCGTGGCTCGCTGGTCATCAGCACCGTCGTGTTCGCAGCCCTGGTCGCCGGCATCTTCGCCGTGCCGTGGCCGCAGCGCACGGGAGCCCCGCCGAAGGACACCACCTTCCAGGTCGGCATGTCCCTGATGGGCGATCAGATGCTGACGATGGTGACGCTGGGGTTCGTGCTGCTGGCCACCATGGTCGGCGCCACCGTACTGGCCACTCACCGGGGCCGCTACGACCGCTTCGGTGACAACCTCGACCAGAGGCCCGCGAACGACCCGGCCGACGGAGGGGTGGGTCGATGACCTTCGAACTTGTCCTGGTGCTGGCTGCGGGCCTGTTCTGCATCGGTCTGTTCGGTGCGCTCTCCCAGCAGTCCATCGTCATGATCATGATGGGGATCGAGCTGATGGTCGGCGGCGTCATCGTGGCGGCCGCCGACTTCTGGCACTTCCTGGCCCCGGCTGCGGCGAGTGGGCAGGTGGTCGTCGTGGCGGCAGTGGTGGCGATGGCGGTGGAGATGGCCATGGGATTCGCCGTCGCCACGGCGATCTACCGGGCGCGGCAGGTCGACATGACCGACATGGCCGAGGAGCTGAAGGGGTGAACGCACTTCTCTGGCTGCTGATCGCCGTTCCCCTGGGTGCCGGGGCCTTCCTCGGCCTGGCGGGGAGAGGCGTCAATCAGCGGGCTCCCGTCCTCGGTGTGGCGGCAGCACTGGTGACGCTGGGCCTGGCCGTGACCGCGGCGGTGACCCGGCCGGATGCCAGTGCGCCGCTGTTCGCCGGGATGCGGGCGGGGCTGGCGGTCGACGGTCTCTCCGCGGTGATGGTGGTCACCGTCGCGGCGGTCACGCTGGGAGTGCTGCTGTTCTCCACCGGAGAGTTCGGCCCGAGCGAGAACCGAGGCCGGTTCTACGGGCTGATGTTGCTCTTCGCCGGAGTCATGCTCGTCACCGTCACGGCGACCACGTTGCCGCTGCTGCTGATGGCCTGGGAGGCCATGGGCGCCACCAGTTGGGCGCTGATCGGCTACTGGTGGCAGCAGCCGGAGCGGGCGCGGGCGGCGGACGTCGCCTTTCTCACGACACGCACCGCCGACCTCGGTCTGTACCTTGCGGCCGGGGCTGCGCTCGCCGGCGGCATCGGCTCGCTGCGCGTGGACGCACTGCCCGACACGAACTCGCCGTGGCTGCACGTCGTCACCGCCGGAGTCGTGGCCGCGGCACTGGGCAAGTCCGCACAACTGCCGTTCTCCTTCTGGCTGTCCAAGGCCATGCAGGGTCCGAGCCCGGTCTCGGCGCTGCTGCACTCGGCGACCATGGTCGCCGCCGGTGCCTATCTGCTGCTGCGACTGCACCCACTGCTGGCCGCAACCGCCTGGGCCGGACCGCTGGTGGCGTGGACCGGTGCGCTCACGGCCCTGGCCCTAGGGGTCGTGGCCATCGCCCAGCGCGATGTGAAACAACTGCTCGCGGCCTCCACCTGCGCGCAGATCGGCTACATGGTCCTGGCAGCCGGATGTGGGGGAGTGGCGGGCGGTCTCACGCAGCTGGTCGCCCACGCTGCCACCAAGTCGGGGTTGTTCCTGGCCGCCGGAGCGTGGCTGACCGCGCTCGGTACCAAGCAGCTGCCCGCCCTCCGCGGCGCCGCTCTGCGCTATCGGCTGGTCGGCGGCGCCTTCGTCGTCGGTGTCCTGACGTTGGCGGGGCTGCCGCCGCTGTCGCTGTGGGCGGCCAAGGACGAGGTTCTCGCCGCCGCCCGGGCCGAGGGCACCGGCCTCTACGCCGTCGGGTTGACGGCAGCGGCTGTGGCGGCCGTCTACAGCGTCAAGGCGCTGTGGTACGTCACCCGTCCCCTGCCCGAGGACGCCGAGACCGGCTACGACACCGAGCGGCACGGCACCCGCCACGTCTCACGCTCCGTCGCCATCCCCCTGTGGCTGCTGACGGGATTCGCGGCGGTGCTCGGCGTGCTCGCGCTGCCCGGTCCCGCCTCCTGGTTGAAGCAGCTGGTCGGCACTCCCGATGAGCCGACGCCCGCGGCGTGGGAGCTGGGCCTGTCCGCAGGCGTGGCGCTCGCCGCCGCGGGCCTGGCCTGGCGGTGGCCCGCCGGCCCGGCGCCGGCTCCCCGCCTCCCTGCGCGCTGGGCGCGGGAGTGGCTCTTCCTGGAACGTGCGGCCGATGCTCTGGTGGTACGGCCCGTCCTCGCACTGTCGCGGACGCTGGCCCTTTTCGACGACCGTGTCGTCGACGGCGTCGTTCGGCAGGCGGCCCACGGCGGTCTGGCAGCGGCCCGGCTCGCCCGCCGGGTGGACGACGGCGGCATCGACGCCGCCGTCCGAGCGGTCGCGGCCGGGGCCCGAAAGCTGGGCCGGTGGGCGCGCCGCCCGCAGACCGGACTGCTGCACCAGTACTACGCCCAGGCCGCCGTCGGTGTCTCGGTGCTGATCCTGATCCTGTTGTTGGTGAGGTAGTCCCCATGCTGAGTATCGTCACGTTCCTGCCGCTGGTCGTGTGCGCGGTGCTGCTGTTCCTGCCGCGCGCCCTGCCCGACCGGGCGTGCGTCTGGGTGTGGATCGTCACCGCCGCCGCCGACCTGGCGCTGGTCATCGCCCTGTGGGTCGGCTTCGACACCGGTGGCGGGATGCAGTACGAGCAGCGGATGCGCTGGATTCCCAGTGCGGGTGTCGGCTACCACGTGGGCCTCGACGGCCTCTCTCTGCCTCTGGTCGCCCTGACATGCCTGCTGTTCCTGGCCGTTGCCGTGTACTCGCTGCGTGAGCGGCGGCGGGTGCGCTCGTATGTGTGCCTGTTCCTCTTTCTGCAGACCGTCGGCCTCGGGCTGTTCGTAGCCCTGGACCTGATCCTGTTCTTCGTCTTCTTCGACCTGTCGATCGTCGGCATGTTCTTCGTCATCGCCGGGTGGGGCCACGGCGAACGCGCCCGCGCGGCGGCACTGAAGTTCTTCCTCTACACCTTCGTCGGCTCCCTCGCCCTGTTGCTCGGCTTCATCGGCCTGTACCTGGCCGCCACTCCGCACACCTTCGACATCACCGACCTGACCCGCACGAACCCGCTGTCCGGCCGCGGCCTGTACGCCGGCCTGGTGCTGCTTGCGATCGGCGTGGGCCTGGCCGTCAAGACGCCGACCGTTCCGTTCCACACCTGGCTGCCGCCCGCCCACACCGACGCCCCCGCCGCCGGCTCGGCGATCCTCGCCGGGATCCTGCTGAAGATGGGCACCTACGGGTTCGTCCGCATCGCCATGCCCCTGCTGCCGGGCAGCTGGCGCCACTACGCCCTGGTCATCGTCATCATCGGTGCCGTCTCCGTCGTCTACGGGGCACTGGTGGCACTGGGCCAGACCGACTTCAAGCGCATGATCGCCTATACGTCGGTCAACCACATGGGCTACGTCATCCTTGCTGCGGGCGCCGCCGGAAGCCTCGCCGGCAGCGACGTCCAGGCCCGCGCCCTCGCGGTGACCGGCGCGGTCACCCAGATGGTCAGCCACGGCCTGATCACCGGCGCACTGTTCCTGCTCACCGGGATCCTCTACGACCGCGGCCGCACCTACACCATCGACGCCTACTCCGGGCTGGCCGGACACGCCCCGCGCTTCGCCGCCGTCACCGCCGTGGCCGCGTTCGCCAGCCTCGGCATCCCTGGTTTTTCCGGCTTCATCGCCGAGTTCCAGATCTTCACCGGCTCCCTCGCCTCCCAGACCGCCGCCACGGCCATCGCGCTGACGGGCATCCTCATCACCGCCGCCCTCTTCCTGCGCGCGCTGCGCTCGATGTTCCTCGGCCCTCCCCGACTGCCGCAGACCATCCCCACCGGCGGCATCACCGACCTCCACAGCAGCGAGGCAGCCGCGACCGCGCCCCTGCTCGTGGTCGCACTGGTCATCGGTGTCGCACCGCGCTGGCTGCTGGACGTCATCGAACCGGCCAGCCGCACCGTGACCGGGCTGGTGGCAAGGTGAACGAGAATCTGCCCGCGCTGCTGCCCGAGTTCGCGCTGGTCGGCGCGGCTGTCATCGGCCTGCTCGCCGGTTCCTGGCTGCCGCGCCACCGCCAGTGGTTCGTCGGCATCCTGGCCGTCACCGCCTGCGTCACCGGCCTGGTCGCGACCTCTTTCACCATCGACACTGGCCGCGAACAGACCGTCTTCTCTCGCACGTTCGCCATCGACGCGGCCACCGAGACCGGTCGGCTGACCGTCCTCGGCGCCCTGCTGCTGGTCATCGCGATGTCCGTGGAGGCCGTCCGTGGCCGGAAGCGGGAGACCGAGTACTGGGTGCTGTTGCTGATGACCGCGGCCGGCACCCTGGCCCTGATCGGCGCGAACGACCTGCTGATGCTGTTCGCCGCCTACCTGCTGGCCAGCATCCCGGCGTACGCACTGGCCGCCTTCGCCAAGGATGCTTCCGGCACGGAAGCCGCTCTGAAGTACTACCTCATGGGCGCGCTGCTCGGTGTCACCATGCTCGCCGGCACCGCCCTCCTCTACGGCGCCGGCCACGCCACGCTCTACCGGGAACTGCGCGCCGCGCTCCCGGCGGCACCGTACGGGCTGGTGTCCGTCGGCCTGGTGGGCGTCCTGGCCGGGCTGCTGTTCAAAGCCGGCGCCGTACCCGCGCACTTCTGGGTTCCCGACGTGACCCAGGGCGCGCCCACCCCGGTCGCCGCCTACGTCACCACCCTGCCCAAGATCGGCGGTCTGATCGCTGGATACCGCCTGCTCCATCAGGCCCTGGCGGACACCACCGTCAACTGGCCGTTGCTGCTGGCGGTCGTCGCCGCAGTGACCATGACACTGGGCAATCTCGCCGCGTTCTTCCAGACCGACGTCAAACGCCTGCTGGCGTACTCCACCATCAGCCAGGTCGGCTATCTGCTGATGGCCCTGGCCGTGGCCACCCGAAGCGACCTCGCCCAGAAGAGCCTGCTCTTCTACCTGGCCGCGTACGCCGCCACCAACCTCGGCGCCTTCGCCGTCGTCACCGAACTGCCCCAGGCCCGCACCCTGCAGGATTACCGGGGCCTGGCCCGACGCCACCCCGGCCTCGCCGCCGTGCTGGTGATCTGCCTGCTGGGGCTGGTCGGAACCCCACCCACCGGCATCTTCCTCGGCAAGCTCGAGATCTTCAGCGCCGCCATCGACGGCGGCTACACGTGGCTGGCAGCCCTCGCCGTCGCCAACACCGTCGCCTCCCTCTTCTACTACCTGCGCTGGTTGGCCCCGCTCTTCCGTACCACTGACCCCGCACCGGCCGAAGCCCAGGCTGCTCTTGGCCGCTGGGCAGCCGCTACGGCATACACCGCGGGGACTGTCTCCGTGGTTCTCGGCGTTGCCGGTGGACTGGTCCTCCCCCTGGGGATGGGGCCCCTGCTCTTGTGAGGGACACTCGGCGGCACGCCGGAGCCGCCGGCGCGGATCACCCATGCGGGCCGGGGCACAAGGCAGGGCGGCGCCTCGCCCGTACGGGGACGAAAACTGCCGTACAACGACGATCCGTTTACGATCTGTCGCATGCCGCAGGAACCTGCCGGCTGCGCGGGGGTGCGCAAGCCGGCCCTCGCCGTCCTTGTGAGTCTCGTGCTGATGCTCCTGGTTCACGTGATCGCGTGCGCCACGCATCCGGACGAGGGGCACTCGCACGCCACGGCGGTGGCCGCCTCGGCGGTGCACAAGGACACCGGGGCGGACACCCTGCGGCTGTCCGCACGGGAAGGGCGGACTGTCCCCTGACCCACGGAGCGGACGGGCATTCGTTGGCCCCGAAGACCATCCGCTGCTTCTCGCCGTACAGGGCGAGGCGGTGGTCGAACAGCTCGGAGTCTTGCGTGCCCCAGCAGCCGGTCCAGTTGCCGCCGGCGGCGCCGAAGCCGTCGAGGCTGGAAAAGACGTCGAAGGTGTGGGTGGCGGTCATGATGCTCTCCTCGGGTGCGGGTGATCGACTGTGCGGAAGGAGCCGATACCCCGCCCCCGTATAGTGGGGCGAGTCCTGTTCAGAGGAAGCAGGGGTGCGGAGAGCGATGACGACAGCCATAGGCCGGCGGGCGGGATTCCGCGGCAGCGCCGTACGCTGCGCGCGGGCCGTCGTCGTGGCGCTGCTCGTCGCCCTGGCTGTGCTGATCCACCACGACACGACGTCCATGGCCATGCCCTCCCGTGCCGCCATGAGTGCGATGCCCGGCATGGACCACACCTCCGCGGCCATGACCACGACGCCGACGGCCGCCTCGGCCGGGCACGGCAGGGCACCCCGGGCCGCAGACATGGCCATGGACGATGACGGCGGTGCCTGCTCGGGTCCCGCGATGCAGCATTGCTCGTCCGGGGACGTGGGCACGCCACAGCTGCTCGCGCCGCCGTCGGCCCTGCCCCTCGCCGTCCAGGGCTCCCCCGTCGAGGGCGTCCTCGCCGGGCACAGTCCTCCGGGAATCTCGCACCGTGCGCCGCCGGACCTTTCCGTCCTCTCTCGGCTGCTGATCTAGGCCCGCCGTCCTGCGGACCGCTGCCGCTTTCCGTATGGAGCGGAGCTGCCGCATGCGCCCTGATCAACGGCACATGAACACATCGAGAAGAGGACATTCCCCATGAACGGCATCAACCGTCGCTCCGTCCTGCTGGCCGGGCTCGGCGTCGCGGGCGCGGGGGCGCTTGCCGCGTGCAGCAGTGGCTCCGGCAGCTCCCACGGCACCCCCTCCCTGGTCAGTCCCAACGGCAAGGCGGTCGCCGCCACCGACAGGAAGCGCATGAGCACCGGCAAGGTGGAGAACGTGACCCTGACCGCCGCGTCGGCCACGCTCGACCTCGGCGGCGGGATCATGGCCAAGAGCTGGGCCTTCAGCGGCCGCACCCCGGGCAAGGAGATCCGGCTGTCCGCCGGTGACACACTCGCCGCCGAACTCTCCAACCAGCTGCCCGACAAGACCACGACGTCCGTCCACTGGCACGGCATCGCCCTGCGCGCCGACATGGACGGCGTGCCGCCGGCCACCCAGGCCGCCGTCCGGGCCGGCAGTAACTTCGCCTACCGCTTCATCGCCGACACCCCCGGCACGTACTTCTTCCACCCGCACGTCGGCGTCCAGCTCGACCGCGCCCTGTACGCCCCGCTGATCGTCGAGGATCCCAAGGAGCCGCTGCAGTACGACGACGAGTGGGTCGTCGTGCTCGACGACTGGGTCGACGGCATCACGGGCACTCCCGACGAGGTCTTCGCCGAACTCAAGCAGGGCATGGGCGGCATGGACAAGGGCGGTTCAGGCGCCAGCCCCAGCAGTTCGTCCTCCGACGACATGGGGGACATGGGTGGGATGGACATGAGCGGCGGAAGCATGGACGGGCTGAGCTCCATGCCGTCGGCTTCTTCCTCCGGCGGCGGCATGCCGATGAAGTTCATGCTCATGGGTGCCGAAAGCGAGTTGCTCGGTGGTGACGCCGGTGACGTCAAGTACCCGTACCACCTGGTCAACGGTCGCGTCCCGGCCGACCCGGACGTCTACACCGGCAAGCCCGGCAAGCGTGTCCGGCTGCGCATCATCAACGCCGGCGGCGACACCGCGTACCGGGTCGCCCTCGGCGGCCACAAACTGACCGTCACCCACACCGACGGCTTCCCGGTTCGGCACCAGCAGGTGGATGCCCTGCTGGTCGGCATGGGGGAGCGGTACGACGTCCTGGTCACCCTCGCCGACGGCGTCTTCCCACTGGTCGCGCTCGCGGAGGGCAAGAACGCCGGCGGCATGGCGCTGGTCCGCACCGGCTCGGGCACCGCGCCGAAGCCCACCGTCCGCCCGGCGGAGCTGAACGGCATGATCATGAGTGCCTCCCAGCTGAAGGCGGCGGACGATGTCCGGCTGGCGTCCAGGAAGGTCGACCGGGTGCACCGCATCGAGCTGACCGGCGGGATGGGCAAGTACAACTGGGCCATCAACGGGAAGCGGTTCGACATGGACCACCCGACCGCGAACCCGATCCTCGTCCGGCAGGGACAGCGGGTCCGGCTGGACTTCGTCAACAAGACCACCATGTGGCACCCGATGCACCTGCACGGGCACACCTACCAGCTCGGCACCGGCGGCCCGCGCAAGGACACCACGATCGTGCTGCCGAAGAAGACCGTCTCCGTCTACTTCGACGCCGACAACCCCGGCCAGTGGATGTTGCACTGCCACAACGCGTACCACGGGGAAGCCGGGATGATGGCGCTGGTGGCGTACCAGGCCTGACGCACGCCTCCGTCCCCTCCCTCTCCGGGCCGAGCACGACCGACGTGCCTGCGGACCGCCACCAGGACCACAGGCACGTCGGCCTCGGAGTACACCGCGAGCAGCACGGCGAACGCGGACAGGAAGAGCACCGACAGCCAGGCCGAGCCGTAGAACGCGTCCAGTACGGAGCCAGCGGCTGTGTCCCGGTCGGTGCCAAGAGAGCAACTCGTCCCGTGCCCGAAGACGACCTCTCGGCCAAGAGACAACTCTCCGATCCGCGCTTCGACTGAATACTGCAAGGATGCAATTCCGCGATTTCATCGTCAGGACCGCCGGTTCGCCGGCATTGGATTTCCGTCGCTGCGGAAGTGTTTTCAGGCGCGGACGACCGTGAGGAGGCGAGCCCCGGACGTGGCTCACCGAGTTTGGTCCGCGGACCTTCTGAGATATGATATTGATCATGGCGGGTAGCAGCCTGAGCGCAATCGTTGCTGCCGGCGTCGGTCGCCATCGGGCAGCGACGTCGCCATGATCTGGGAAATGCTGGTGCTGGGTTTCGTGCTCAGCCTCGACAATTTCCGGGTGTCGATCGCACTCGGCACCGTCCCCTTCGGCCTGAAGCGCGCGGTGCAGGTCGCACTGACCTTCGGACTGTGGGACGCGGTCATGCCTCTGGCCGGGCTGTTGATCGGTCGCGAGATCGGGGAGTCCATCGGGAACGTCGCCGATGTGGTGGGCGCGGCCGCGCTCGGCGGGTACGGTCTCTACCTCGTCATCTCGGCCCTTCGCAACCCCGAGCCGGACGAGTTGGACCACCCGTGGGCGCTGTTCGGCATCCCGTTGACACTGAGCCTGGACAACCTGATCGCCGGGGCGAGCCTTGGGATGCTGGGGCTTTCGCCGTGGCTTTCGGCCGCCGCCTTCGGTGTCATGACGGCGGTGATGTCGCTGGTCGGGCTGCAGCTCGGGCGGGCCGTGGCGCACCTCATCCGGATTCGCTCGGACCTGTTGAGCGGTGTCACCTTGATCATCGCCGCTGCGGCGCTGCCGTTGGTGTTCGGCAACTAGGGCCTGCCGGACAGGCCCTGGTCCGCTCACTCGGCTCCAGCAGAGGTCCGGCCCGCTCCACCCGGGTGGCGGCGCGGCGCGTGAAGCTGGTGCGGGCGGGGGATCAGCGGAAGGTCGCTGGGCCGCGAGTCGGCGTTGGCGGCCTCGACCGCCCGGGCGACCAGGTCGTGGTCGGGCGACAGGTGGCAGACCGGGTCGGTGCGGGCGGCGTCGCCGGTGAGGAGGAAGGCCTGGCAGCGGCAACCGCCGAAGTCCACCTCCCGCCGGGGGCAGCTACGGCAGGGTTCCGGCATCCAGTCGGTCCCCCGGAACGCGGTCATCACCGGGGCCTCGGCCCAGATCCGCGCGAGCGGGTCCTCCCGCACGCTGGCCCGCGGCAACGGCAGGGACTGGGCGGCCGGGCAGGGCAGGACGTCGCCGTTCGGCGTCACGGTCAGCTGCCGGGAGGCCCAGCCGCCCATGCAGGGCTTCGGATAGCGGCTGTAGTAGTCGGGGATGACGTAGATGATGTCCATGCGGTCCCGAAGCCGTTCGCCGGCGGTCCGTACGACGGCCTCCGCCGCTTCGAGCTGGGCCCGGCTCGGCAGCAGCGCGTCACGGTTGCGCCAGGCCCAGCCGTAGTACTGGGTGTTGGCCAGTTCCACCCGGTCGGCGCCCACCTCCTCGGCCAGGGCGAGCAGGTCGGCGAGGCGGTCGATGTTGTGCCGGTGCAGCACCACGTTCATGGTGAGCGGCCAGCCCAGCTCCTTGACCACTCTCATCGCCTCGATCTTGCGGTGGAAGGACGGGGTCCCGGCGATCCGGTCGGACACGGCCGGCTCGTCGGCCTGGACGCTGATCTGCACATGGTCCAGGCCGGCGGCCCGCAGCTGCTCGGCCCTCGGACGCGAGAACCCGAGGGCGCTGGTGATGAGGTTGGTGTAGAGGCCCAGGTCGTGGGCGTGCGCCACGAGCTCCACCACGTCGCGCCGCAGCAGCGGTTCCCCGCCGGACAGGTGGCACTGCAGAACTCCGAGGTCCTCGGCCTCGGTCAGCACTCGCAGCCACTCGCCGGTGGTCAACTCGTCCTGGTAGCCGGCCAGGTTCAGCGGGTTGGAGCAGTACGGGCAGGCCAGCGGGCAGCGGTAGGTGAGCTCGGCCAGCAACCCGAACGGGCTATCCATCGCCGAGCTCCACCCAGTGCCGGGCGACGAGCCGGGTCAGGAACTGCCGCACCTCGTCGTCGGGGACGGTCCGGTAGTGCGCGCCCAGCTCGCTCACGATCTCGGCCACGGTGTGCCGCCCGTCGCACAGCTCGAGGATGGCCGCGCCGCTCCCGTTCAGCACCACCACCGCCTCGGGATGCAGCAGGATCGGACGCTGCCTGGTCCGGGAGAAGGCCAGCCGGACATGGGGCGCCAGCCGGGGCCGGGCGGAGCCGGACAGTCCGGCACCGGGCCGGGTCCTGGTACTGGTCTGGTTCGTTCCGGTAGGGGTCGTGTCCATGATGGTCACTCCGGATAGGCCTGGTCGACGGCGTCCATCAGGCTCCACAGGACGTCGCACTTGAACGACAGCGCGCCGACGGCACGCGCCCGGGACTCCGCGGAGAGGCAGTGCCCGGTGACCACCTCGAGGGCGTGCTCGCAGTCGCGGGGGGCCTGCTCCAGACGGGCGCGGAAGTAGGCGAGGCCCTCGGGGTCGATCCACGGGTACCACCGCTCGAACGCGGCCAGCCGTGCCGCCATCAGATCGGGCGCGAACAGCTCGGTGAGCGAGGACGCCACCGCCTCCACCCACGGGCGGGTCCGGGCGAAGTTCACATAGGCGTCGACGGCGAACCGCACCCCGGGTACGAGGTGCCGGTGGTCCCGGACCTCCTCGCGGGTCAGGCCGACGGCCTCGCCGAGGCGCAGCCACGCCTCGATGCCGCCCTCGCCGGCCGCCGTGCCGTCGTGGTCGAGGATCCGTCGGATCCAGCGGCGGCGGACCTCGAGGTCGGGGCAGTTGGAGAGGATCGCGGCGTCCTTGCGGGGGATGTTCTCCTGGTAGTAGAAGCGGTTGGCCACCCAGCCCCGGATCTGCGGGCGGCTCAGCCGGCCGTCGTTCATCCGGACGTGGAACGGATGCTGGTCGTGGTACCGCCGCGAGTGCGCCCGCAACGCCTCGACAAAGCCGTCGGCGCCGGTTGCCGTGGCCGTCGTCGTCACGGCACTACACCTGGACCTCAAGGCCGTCCATGGCAACCTCCATGCCGTTGTCCTCCACGGTACGCCGCTCGGGCGTGTCCTCGAGGAGGATCGGGTTGGTGTTGTTCATGTGCACGAAGACCGTCCGCCCCACCCCCAGGGAGGGCAGTTGTGCCAGGCTGCCGTCCGGTCCGCCGACGGGCAGGTGGCCCATCTCCCGGGACGTCTTCCCCGCCAGGCCGAGCCGCAGGAGCTCGTCGTCGCGCCAGCAGGTCCCATCGATCAGCAGGCATCCGCAGCCCTCGATCTCGCCGCGCAGTGCCGGGGTCAGTGACTGCACTCCCGGCAGGTACACCAGCGTCCCCCCGCTGCGCTCGTCGGTCAGCCGGTAGCCCACGACGCGGCCGTGGCCCGACTCGGCTGAGAACCGGGCCCGCTTGCTGGTGGGCACGTCGAAGGCCTGGCAGGACAGCCCGTCCGACAGGGCGAGTTCGGCGCCGGGGAGCACTGCGTGCCACTCGACCGGGCAGTAGCGCTCGAGCGTGCGCAGAACCCCCGAGCCGTCGCACAGGGTCCGGCGCACCGCCGGCGTGGCGTACAGCCGCAGGGCGCGGGCCTCGCGCAACAGGAGCAGGCCCAGAGTGTGGTCGAGTTCGGCGTCGGTGAGCAGCACCGCCTCCAACGGCGTCGTCCGGTCCTCGCGCGGGCGCAGGCCCGGGAAGGCCTCGATCTGGCCGCGCACGTCGGGCGAGGCGTTGATGAGGAACCACCGGCGGCGGTCGGCGCTGACCGCGACCGACGACTGGGTGCGCGCGAGACCGGCCCGGGAGCGAACCACGGCGCACACCGGGCAGCCGCAGTTCCACTGCGGGGAGCCGCCCCCCGCCGCAGAACCCAGCACACGCAGCAACACACCGCCACTTCCGTTCATCGGAACTCCGGGCCGTGGCCGGCCCGGCCGTCCGTGGCCGTCCCGAACCGCCGGGGGCGCCGGATCAGCTCCGGCGCCGCCCCGCGTCCGCTGGTCCTCTCGTCCGCTACTCCTCCAACCGAGCGAGATACATGGTCACCTCGGCCGCGACCACGATCTCGTCGAACTCGGGTGTCTCCCACACAGCGAGCTCGGACTCCATGGGTTCACCTCCTCTCTGCCAAGGGCGGCAGGCTCCGGTCACGCACTAGACCGGTTCCGGAAGGGCGAAGACGAGCAGGGCGCTCCCGTGCCCGGCGCCGAGCATGCCGGGGAGGAACCCCTCGGCCCAGCCGCCCCAGCCGACCGGTACGGCGATGTACTGCCTGCCGTCGACCATGTAAGTGGTCGGGCTGCTGTGGTGCCCGCTTCCGCACTGGAACTGCCACAGCAGCTCGCCGGTGCGCGCGTCGAACGCGTTGAACTCGCCGGAGGGTTCACCGGCGAACGCCAGGTCACCGCCGGTGGCCAGCACCGAGGCGCACATCGGCAGCTCGTTGCGCCAGCGCCACTTCTCGTCGCCGGTGGAGTCGAAGGCGCTGATGGACCCTGCCATGTCCTCGATGTCCACCTGAACGCCCGCGCCCCAGTACGGGATGCTCTCCTTGAACTCCCGGCGCCGCCGGGTGGCGGTGGCTCCGGTGTCCTGGACCGGGACGTAGAAGAGCCCGGTCTTCGGGCTGTAGGCCGCGTGGGTCCATTCCTTGGCTCCGGCGGGACCGGGGTAGAAGTGGACCGGTTCTCCTTCCTTGTCCGGGTACACCTTGGCCGTCACCTGGCCTTCCCTCGTGATCGCACCCCACGTGATGCGGTCCACGAAGGGGGTGATCCGGACCCTCTCGCCGTTCGTGCGGTCGAGGACGAAGAAGTAGCCGTTCTTGTCGAAGTGGCCCAGCAGTTTGCGCCCGTCCTGCTCGAACAGGATGCACTCGGCGATGCTGTCGTAGTCCCACAGGTCGTGCGGGGTGCACTGGTAGTGCCAGCGGATCTGACCGCTGTCCACGTCCACGGCGATGATGCTGTCGGTGAACAGGTTGTCGCCCTCGCGGACGGCTCCGTCGAAGTCGGGCGCCGGGTTGCCGGTGCCGACGTACAGCAGGTTCGTCTCCGGGTCGAAGGTGCCGGTGAGCCAGCAGTTCCCCCCTCCCCGTGCCCAGGCCTCGCCGTCGGCGGGCCAGGTCTCCGCGCCGGGTTCCCCGGGCTTCGGCACCGTGTAGCAGCGCCACTGGTGCTCGCCGGTCTCGAGGTCGAACGCGTCGAGGTGGCCGCGTACGCCGAACTCGCCGCCGGAGCTTCCGACGATGACCATGTTCTTCACGACCAGCGGTGCGACCGTGGCGCTCTCCCCGGCCCGGACGTCTCCGTAGGTCCTGTCCCAGACTCGCTTGCCGGTGGTTGCGTCGAGGGCGAGCACACGCGCGTTCGCCGTGACGAAGAAGACCTTCCCCTGGGCCACGGCGACCCCGCGGTTGACGTTTCCGCAGCACAGGGACACGTCGAAGGGAACCGCGTGCTTGTACCGCCAGATCTCCACCCCCGTCTTCGCATCAAGGGCCCAGACCCAGCCGTCCCAGCCGGAGAGGAACATGACCCCGTCGACGACGATCGGGGCGGCCTCGAACGAGTAGGTCGACGCGCCCGCGATCAGGCCGGTGGTGCCCGCCTGGAAGACCCATGCGGGGACCATGCGCTTGACGCTCTCCGTGTTGATCTGGTCCAGCGGGCTGTACCGCTGTCCGTTGTAGGCGCCGTAGTAGGTGAGCCAGTTCTGGGGTTCCTCGCGGGCATGGAGTATGCGTTCGTAGTCGACGCCGGCCACCACCGGCGGCGCGACATCCCCGCCCGCGACCTTGCCGCTCAGGCTTCCCTGGTCGACGGCCCAACCCGCGTCCACGTAGTCGACGGTCATGCGCTCCGCCTCCATCTCCTTACGGTCGCGGCTGTTCGGGACGGTCGAGGCGGGCCTCCGGCGGAGCGTCCCCCAGGACGACGATCGCGCCGGTCAGTCCCCGGCCTTCGTCGTTGCCCGTGGGCGAGCAGAACCAGTAGTAGCCCGGTCCGTCGAGGTTGAGGTTCGCCCGTCCCCGTGAGTGGTTCACCAGCCAGATGAACTTCCGGTCGCCGTTGCTCGGCAGCAGCGCGCAGTGGGTGTTCAGATCGTCGTTGACGAGCTCGAGCTCGATGTCGCCTCCGTGCGGCATGACCAGAATTTCGGGATCCCAGGTCAGTTCATCCGGGTGAATGCGAATGCTGGCCTTCATTCGGCCGTCCGATTCCTCGGTGGCCCGGCCGATGCTTCCGGTGCCCAGCACCTGACCCAGTGCTGCTTTGTTCTGTGTGTTCAACCCGATCTGATCCAGCAGGTCGGATCGCTCCTGCGCGGTCGTCATCGGGGCTTCACTCTCCTCATGAAGGAACCTCTAATGAGTGGACCTTTGAAATTCATTTTTGCGTCGCGGTACCGGATATAGTCGGCAAGCAAGGCAGATGTCACGCCGGATGAATCACATCGAAAAGCGGGATGAATTAGCAACCGATAAACACGCTACGCCGGGCGGATCACACCGACAAGAGTGAACGACGGCTCGGGGCCGCTCATGCCGTTCGTCCGCGACCGGCTACCGTTCGTGCCCCATGTGCTGCCGTTGGCGGCCCCGACGGGGGAATCAAGCGAGGTCGAACCGATCGAGGTTCATGACCTTGTCCCACGCGGCGACGAAGTCCCGCACGAACTTCTCCCCTGCGTCGTCACTCGCGTAGACCTCCGAGACGGCGCGCAGCTCGGGGTTCGTGCCGAAGACGAGGTCGACGCGGCTGCCGGTCCACTTGACCTCGCCGGTGGCGCGGTCGCGGCCCTCGAAGGTTTCCGCGGTCGCGGATGTCGGCTCCCATTCCGTGCCCGTGTCGAGCAGATTCACGAAGAAGTCGTTGGTCAGCGACCCGGGCGCTGAGGTGAGGACACCCATCGGCGACTGCCGGTGGTTTGCGCCCAGCACCCGCAGGCCACCGACCAGGACGGTCATCTCGGGCACGCTGAGGTTCAGCAGGTTCGCGCGGTCGACCAGCAGGTGCTCCGACGGCAGCCGGACGCCCTTGCTCCGGTAGTTGCGGAACCCGTCCGCGGTCGGCTCGAGCGGGGCGAAGGACTCCGCGTCGGTCCACTCCTGCACGGCGTCCGTGCGTCCCGGAGTGAAGGGGACCCGGACGTCGTGGCCGGCGGTCCTGGCCGCCTGCTCGACGGCGGCGGCTCCGCCGAGCACGATGAGGTCGGCCAGCGAGATCCTCTTGTTCCCGGTCTGGGAACCGTTGAACGACTCCCGGATCTCCTCCAGGGTGCGCAGCACCTGTGCCAGCGTGTCGGGCTCGTTGGCCTCCCAGCCCCGCTGCGGCTCGAGGCGGATGCGCGCGCCGTTCGCCCCGCCCCGCTTGTCGCTGACGCGGAACGTCGAGGCCGACGCCCACGCGGTCGAGACGAGCCGGGAGACCGGCAGCCCGGAGGCGAGGATCCGGCTCTTGAGCACGGCGATGTCCGCCGCTCCGACGAGCTCGTGGTCGACGGCGGGGATCGGATCCTGCCAGATCAGAGTCTCCCGGGGGACCAGCGGTCCGAGGTAGCGCTGGATCGGGCCCATGTCGAGGTGCGTCAGCTTGAACCACGCCCGGGCGAACGCGTCCGCGAACCGGTCCGGGTTCTCCAGGAAGCACCGTGAGATCGGCTCGTAGACCGGGTCCGACCGCAGGGCGAGGTCCGTCGTCAGGATCGTCGGGGCGTGCCTCGTCGACGGGTCGTGGGCGTCGGGAACGGTACCGGCCCCGCCGCCGTCCCTCGGGATCCACTGCCACAGACCGGCGGGGCTCAGCTCCACGTCCCACTCGTAGCCGAACAGGGTCTCGAAGAAGCCGTTGTCCCATGTCGTCGGGGTGGGTGTCCACGTGCCCTCGAGCCCGCTGGTGACGGTGTCCCCGCCCTTTCCGGTGCCGTAGCGGCTCTTCCAGCCAAGGCCCTGCTCCTCGAGAGGAGCACCCTCGGGCCCGGGGCCGAGACAGGCGTCCGGGTCTGCCGCGCCGTGGGTCTTGCCGAACGTGTGGCCGCCCGCGATCAGCGCGACGGTCTCCTCGTCGTTCATCCCCATGCGCCGGAAGGTCTCGCGGATGTCCCGGGCCGCGGTGAGCGGGTCCGGGACGGTGTTCGGCCCCTCCGGGTTGACGTATATGAGGCCCATCTGGACGGCGGCCAGCGGACTCTCCAGGTCCCGGACGCCGCCGTGGCGTTCGTCGCCCAGCCAGACCCGCTCGGGGCCCCAGTAGACGTCCTCGTCGGGCTCCCAGACGTCCGCCCGGCCGCCGGCGAAGCCGAAGGTCGTGAAGCCCATCGTCTCC
This sequence comes from Streptomyces sp. MK7, assembly GCF_032658145.1. Taxonomy (NCBI): domain Bacteria; kingdom Bacillati; phylum Actinomycetota; class Actinomycetes; order Kitasatosporales; family Streptomycetaceae; genus Streptomyces; species Streptomyces sp. MK7. The sequence goes on along the minus strand of NZ_JAVACL010000007.1, from coordinate 125,801 downwards.
AGGGCGCGGTTGCCCGCGAAGATCATCAGGTCGGCCCAGGAGATCTTCCGGCCGTACTTCTTCTTCACCGGCCAGAGCAGCCGCCGCGCCTTGTCGAGGTTGCGGTTGTCCGGCCAGCTGTTCAGCGGCGCGAAACGCTGCATGCCCGCGCCCGCGCCACCGCGCCCGTCGTCGACGCGGTACGTCCCGGCGCCGTGCCATGCCATCCGGATCACCAGCGGCCCGTAGTGGCCGAAGTCGGCCGGCCACCACTCCTGCGACGTCGTCAGCACCTCGTCGACGTCCCGCGCCAGGGCGTCGAGGTCGAGCGTGCGGAACTCCGCGGCGTAGTCGAAGTCCTCGCCCATGGGGTCGGCCATGACGGGGTGTTTCCGGAGGATCGCCAGGTCGAGCCGGTTCGGCCACCAGTCGCGGTCACGCGCGCTCCCCACCGGGTGACGGCGGTGCCCGGCCGGGACGGAGTGGCCGAGGCCGCCCGCGCTCCCCACACTCTTCTCGCCGACCACGGCGTCCGGACTGTCAGACACGGGATTCCTTCCGGGAGCAGAGTTGTGCCGGGGCCCTCAGATGCCCAGCGCGCGACGCACGGCCGGCGCGTTCCGCCGGGAGACCGGCACCATCTCGTTCGTGCGGTCGTCCATGACCAGGGACAGCTCGCCCTTGGGCCCGCGCTCGATCTCCCGGACACGGCCGAGGTTGACCACATACCGGCGGTGCACCCGCAGGAAGCCGACATCCGCCAGCTCACCGTCGAGCTTGTCCAGGCTCGAAGAGGCGGCTCGCAACGACCCCTGATCGGTGGAGAGCCACACGTCGTTTCCCCGCGACTGCGCGAAGGAGACTTCCGGCAGCCGCAGCAGCACCATCCGGTTGCCGCGCAGCGCGACCAGCCGGCGCGGATGCGCCCGGGGGTGCGCGGACCACTCCGCCTGGGGCACCTGCACCCCGTCGGAGGCACCGAACGAGACCAGGTTCCCGATCAGGTGCCCGGACGAGAAGACCGGTCGGATGCTGATCGATGTCGGCTCGTCGGCGAGGTGGGCGAAGATCTGCGTCGAGCCGACCCAGCCGGGATCGTGTGCCGCCTGCCCGGTGGCGTGCCGGGCGGCTGCGATCAGTTCCGGCAGCCCAGGGGTCCAGCGCAGGGTGGGGTCGACCGCCGGGGTGGAAGCCGGGACGCCCAGGAGTCCGCTTGCCATGTCGTCGGCGATCACCACCTTCCCCGCGGCGTCCACCGCGGCGAGCGCGGCGCCGGAGCGGGTCCTGGCCCGGGTGTAGGCCGCGACCAGCTCGGCGCCGCTGTCCCGGGCGCGCCTCTTCAGCGGGTACTGGGTCATCGTGGCCGCGTTCGCCAGCCAGCATTCCGCGGACGCGGGAAGCTCGCTGCGCCAGCAGCAGATGCTCAGGACCGCGATCGGTTCCTTGGTCACCACGTCACGGACCGCGATGCCCGCGCAGACCCAGCTGTGGAACGCCTGGCACCAGTGCTCCGCGCCCCTGATCGGCACCGGGCCGTGCGCCTCGAGCGCCGTGCCCATGCCGTTCGTGCCGGCCGCGCACTCGGACCAGCAGAACCAGGGCGCCAGATGGGAGGCGTCGGCTCTGGCGAGCGTGGCTTGATCACCCCACTCGGCCAGGATCCGGCCCGTGGCATCGGCGACGGTGACGACGCCACCGAGGTTGCCCACTTCATGTGCCACCGAGGCGGCACGAAAACCCAGCTCGGCGAAGACGACATCGTGCTCGGGCGTACGGCCGGGCTCCGCGACGGCTGCCGGGGCCTGTGTGAGGTGAGGATCGACCCGGTACTGCTCTCGGCAGCGACGCCATGAGACCGCCACCAGAGGGCGGACGCCCGGGACCTGGTCCTCGCCCCGCACGAACCGCTCCCACGCCGCGAGTACGGTGCCGTCGCCCGGGTTCGCCGGGACGGACTCGAGCCGAGATGCATCCCTCATGGTTCAGAACCGTCCTTGGTTCATCCCCGACGCCCGACGGCGTGCACCCGGTCCGCGCGGGTCGCTGCTGGTCGCGGCCGGGCCCACGGCGGGCCGGGCACCGCGTCGCGCGTCTTCCTGCTTCGTCACTCGTTCCAGGCCGTGTCACAGACCTCCATCCCCCACCCTAGGTACCGTTTTCGGGCTGCGCACGTCCCTGTCCGGGCCGCGTGTGCCGGGCGATCGAGGCGAGTGGGTGCCGCGGCGGCCGAAACAGCGCAGCCGGGGCAAGGCCGTCGCCAACGGCTGTGAACGCGGTCCCGCTGCGTGGCGTGCGCGCCGCCGCCCCGCAGCCGGGCGGGGACGGATCGGCGGTCGGGGGCGGCGGGCGGTCGGGCGAACGGTCAGCGGGAACGATCTCCCCCGGTGAGCCGGCGTGCCGCGCTCCGCCGACCTCGCCGTGGCGGCCGTAGCCGCCATCGATGCGCTCACCCTCGCGAGCACCGGCGAGACCCGGACACCCGGACACCCGGGCAGTCTCAAGCATGTCGGTCGATCAAGGACTTCAACCGACGAGGAGGCAGCACGGAAGAGACTTCACTGAGAGTATCGGGCATCGCTCGGCGCATCTCCGCCGCCGCGTGGACAGGGATGGCGCCGCCCCGGTGCCGGGGCGGGCTGCCGCCCGGGCACGACGCCCGCCGCAGCACCCGTTGCGTTGACCCGTCCGTGTTCGTAGGCCAGGGCACTGTCCAGGCAGCGGCCGCGGGCCTCGTACCCCGCGGCGCGCGCCTCGTCGGCGATCCTGCGCGGTTCCAGTTCCGTGGAGCGCGTCAGGCCGTCACGAAGATCGCGCGGCGCAGCCCCGACCGTGACCCGCACCCAGAACGATTCATACGCTCGGTCCGCGAGAAGTACACGTGCCTTCGACCTCACCCCATGGCCTCTCAGCCGGGGACACGGGCAGAAGACACCCACCGCGTTGTGTGAGTTCGGCCTGTTCGGAGTGTGCGCCGCCGTCTGATCGCTGCGTCACAGCCACCCCCGGCGGGCCGCCATGACGGCGGCCTGGAACCGGGTGGATGCCCCGAGTTCGGTCATCAGGCCGTGGATGCGGCGCTGCGTGGTGCGCGGGCTCCAGCCCTGCGTCCGGGCGATCGCCGCGTCGGTCAGGCCGGAGCTGAGCATGGTCAGCAGGGCCCGACGCTCGGTGTCCGCCTGCGCGGCCGGCCCCGGATTCGCCGGGACCGTCTCCACCGCGGTGTCGGCGCCCCGCGGCGGCGCCGTGTCCCGCAGCGGCACGGCGCGCTCCCACTCCGCTTCGAAGAGCGCCTCCAGGGACACGAGCATCGGTGAGGGACGGATGAGATACGCCGCCGAGTGGCCGCCGGGGGCCAGGCTGAACGGGATGATCGCGGCCTGGTCGTCGCTGATCACCAGTTTCAGCGGCAAATCGGCCCGGACCCGCGCCTGTTCGCCGCCGCGCACGCTCGGCAGGATGTCACTGTGCAGCCGGCCGGGCCAGGCCACCGCCGCACGGTTGTAGATCACCCGATGGCTGACGCCGGTACGCTGCCGCTGCGTCTGGGTCTCCAGGTTGGCACCCGGGCGGTCGATGTACGGGGGGCGGTCGAAGGCGCGTACCTCGCGGCGGGCGCTCGAGGTCAGCCGGTGCACGGCGGCGCTGATGTCCCCCCGGTCGGTGAGGAGTTCCACGGCGATGTCCGGGTGGCTGATCCGGTTCGCCTCCCGGTGTGTCTCCGCCAGCCGCTGCACCAGTGAGCGGGCCGCGTCGAGTTGGTGCTCACGCTCCTGGATCAGCGCGGTGACGGCGACTTCGGGTGCGGTCGCCGTGAAGCGCGGCGGGCGGCCGGTGGCGCGTGTGGCGAGACCGTCCTTGACCAATTGCGACAGCAGTCGGCCGGTAGCGGAGGCCGACAGCCCGCACACCGCGCCGAGTTCGGACGCGGTGCAGCGCGGCAGGCCTATGAGGGCGGTGTAGGCATGCTCTGTTTCGGCGGTAAGCCCGAGTACGTTGAGTTCCATTCCTTCTTCCGCGCTCGTGTGGCGACACGTCGCCACGTGGCTCACTTCGGCCACTGTCTCAATCTTGTGCTGTCTTGCATGTAGTTGGCATCTTCCCCTGAAAGGGACGTCCTCCTACGCCGATGACGAGCGGGCGGACGTCCCTGTCGTGTCGCCCCCCTCGGAAGGTGTCCCTATGCCCCCGCGTCGCCATTCGCCAGGCAGCCGGTTCGCCCGGCTGTCCGTCGCCCTGGCCGTCGTGTCCTCCGCCGTCGCCCTGGCCGTGCCGGCCGAGGCCGCGCCGCAACCCGCCGCGATACCGTCGGCCCGGACGCCGCTCGACGGCACCTCCTCGGGCAGGGCGGTCCCCAAGCCGCCGGCCCAGCACCAGGGCGCCGTCCCCGGCCGGGTTCTGGTCACTCTTGACCCGACGACGTCGGTGACGGGCCACCGGGTGGCCGGTACGCGGGAGGCGGCCCGTGTCCCGCAGACCAGCAGCCCCGACCTCGACGCGAAGCTGCGGTCGGTCGGTGCCGAGTCCCTGCGCCCGCTGTTCCCCGGCCTGTCGTCGTCGGCCGCCGGTGACCTGACGTCAGCGGCTCGCTCGCGCCTGGGCGACGACGCGGCCGACCTGTCCCGCACCTACGTACTGCAGACCGGCCGGCGCGACTCGGCAGCCATGGCGCGGGCCCTGCGGGGCACCCCAGGGGTCTCCTACGCCGAACCCGACCGCTATGTGAACACCATGAACAGCGGTGCCCGGCCGCTGCCTTCGGCGGTGACCAAGGCCGCCAAGACGGTCACCGCCAAGCCGGCCCAGGGCACCGACCCCGCTTCGGTGCCGGAGAACTACGGACTGAACACCTCCGCCCAGGCGCTCCTCAACGCCGGCGGGGTCGACGCCGTCGGCGCGTTCTCCCTGCTGGGCCACTACGGGCGGCAGCCTGGCGACGGTGAGACCATCACCAATGTCTCCATCGGCGACCTGACCGACCAGTCGATGGCCGACGGCGGCGACGGCTACGTGCGGTCGAACGGTCCCACCACGGTGGTCAAGGACGGCCGGCGCTACCTCGACCTGCCGTCGATGCCGCTGATCCCCACCTACGTGGCCGGCGACGACGGCAGCCTGGACGGCGCCGCGTCCACCGAGAACCAGGACCCGGCGCTGGGCGAGGCCATGCTGGACTTCAGCGTCATGGCCCCGCTGACGCACGACCGGCAGCGCCCTGAGGCGACCGGCAGCGGCTACACCGATCTGCTGGGCATCGCGCCCGGCGCCGACTACCGCCTCGTCGTCCCGCAGCAGCCCACCATCGACCGGATAGCCGGCGCGCTGCTGGCCGCCGCACACCAGTCGCCCAAGCCCGACGTCATCACCGCGAGCCTCGGTTTCGGCACCGATGCGGAGGGCTTCCCCGGCCGCTACCTGGAGGACGACCCGTTCGTCCGGTCGGTCGTCGCCTCCATCGTGCAGCGGGACGGCATCGTGGTGTCGATCTCCTCCAACGACGGCACCCGCCTGTACACCCCCGCCTCCGTCGGCCCCGACGGAGGCAGCACACCCACCGACCTCGCGCCGGGCGAGAAGTCGGCCACGAACATCGACGACGACGCGGAGTCCACCACCCCGTCGAAAGTGCCCGACAGCGGCGCGATAGCCGTCGGCGGCACCACCCTGGACGACACCCTCGCCCAGGGGGCGGAGGGCGCCGCGACCACCGCCGAGACCCGGATCAGCGGCTTCGGCACCTTCTCCTCCGGCTTCGGCACCCGCGTCGACGTGTCGGCGCCCAGCGACAACGTCCTCGCGTTCTCCCACCCCGCGGGCGGATCCGCGCAGGACGTGTCCGTGTCGCTCAACGGCGGTACGTCCGCGTCCGCGCCGGAGGTCGCCGCCGCGGCGGCCGTCGTCCTTCAAGCCGGCCGGCTCGGCGGGCACGACCTGACTCCGGCCCAGGTAAGGAACGTTCTGGAGCAGACCGGCCGGGACGTGCCCACCCCGCCGCAGATCGACCGGACGCTGCACGTCGGCCCGCAGATCGACGTCACCGCGGCCGCCGAGCGGGCACTGGACAGCCCCGCGGGCACTCCGGCCCTCGTCAGGCTGTCGGTCGCGCACCGGGTCACCATCGGCGGGCTCGGCAGCGACTTCACGGAGACGACCGGCCAGGACCGTATCGACCTCGGCGACGCCGCGTCCGGCGGTACCGGGGAGGGCCTGGTGGGCCCGGTCACCTTCGCCGGTGACGTCACGGGCCTGGACGGTGAGCACGCCCAGTACACCCTCACCGTCGGATCGACCGAGTTCCGCTCGGACAGCCCGGCGATCCGGGTGACGCCGCATCAGCTCCTCGCCGCGGCAGGGCTTCCGGACGTCTCCACCACCGACCGCCAGGTGACGGTCACCTACCGGGTCGCCGTCGACGGCCGCACCCGCGCCACCGCCACCCGCACTCTGACCGTCGGCCCCAGCGACGGCCGGTACGCCGAGGCCACCGCGCCCAAGGCGCCCGCGGTCGTCACCGAGGGGCACCCGGTCACCGTGTCCTACGACCTGACCGGTGTCGAGTACGTCTCCGCACCGCAGTTGGTGGTGTCCGGCGTCGGCCACTGGAACCCGACCCTCGGACCGGTGTTCAGCGCCGCCTGGCACCAGGAGCTCACCGGCACCAAGGGCACCGTCACCATCCCGGCCGACGCGTTCTCCGGCGGCGGGATCTACGGCATCGGCATCTCGACCTCCGGGTTCGGCGGCATTCCCACGGCCGTCGGATACGGCGAGTTCGCGCCGCTCCGGGTCGCCGGCGGCACGGCGGCCGACCGTCCGGCCGCGCCGACCCTCACCGGGAAGAACGGCGCCGAGGGCCACACGGCCGAGGTCACCCGGGTCGCGCCCGGGTTCGACCTGCACTACGACGTGCGGGGCGTGCACCAGGCCGCGTACGCGGAGGTCGAGTTCTCCGCTCCCGGCCCCACCGTCTACGGCTCGGTCAACACGTTCACCAACGCGGACGGCGACCAGCTCGACAACGACGGCGTGAACGCGCCCGCCACCGTCCACCGGGTCCTGCCGGCCACCTCCGGCTCGGTGCGCCTGGACGCCCTGGCGCTCGGCCTGTCCGGCTCCGACAGCTACGGCGCGCGGGTGTTCGCCCTGGACAAGGACCACCACATCGTCGGCCAGGCCTCGCCGTCCTCCACCCTGGCGGTCGACGACGGGCTCGCCCCCGACGGCAGCACCGTGCTGAGCTTCGCCGCGGCCGGCGCGGACTCCGTCGCCGCCCTGCGCACCACCTCGGGCCGTACCGAACTCCGGCACTACTCCACGGCGACCGGCGCCTACGGCGCCGTCATCGCCTCCGACGCCGGCAACGGCTCCGACTACGAGGTGCTGGGCGTGGCAGCCGACGCACACCGCGCCCTCGCGGTGCGCCGGGCGACACCGGGCGGTGATGTGCGCGTGGAGACGTGGAACACCGCCACCGGCACGCTCGTCGGCTCCACCACGCTGAAGGCCGGTCAGTACACGTTCGTCGCCGGCCGGGTCGATGCCGTGCACGACCGGGGAGGGGTGCTGCTGCGCGGCTCCGACAACAGCGACCTCGTCCTGCCCGTCGATCTCGCCACCGGGACCTCCGGCGACCCGATCCCGGCCGACCTGCCTGATGTGCCCAAGGGCACGTACAGCCTGCTGGACTTCGACACGTCCTCCGGCGCCGTCTACCTGGCGAAGGGTGCGTCGGCGTTCCTGTGCCTGGGCGGCGTGCTCGTGCCCCGGGTGGACCTGACGACCCGGGCCGTCACCGAAGTCGGATCGATGCCCGGGTGCAGTTACGGCTTCGATTCCGACAACCAGGGCCACCTGTTCAACCTGTCGGCGACGGCGATCAGCACGAAGATCGTACCGACGGCGGTGCTGACGACCCTGGACACGGCCACCGGAAACCAGGACGCGTCGATCACCGTCCGCCAGGGCGCCCCGACGTCGATGGCGATCGACGGCAAGAACAAGATCGCGGTCGTCTCGTATCCCACGCCCCCAGGCCAGGCGTACTTCGGCTCGCAGCAGCCCCTGGTCCTGGACAGCAACGCCACCAGCCAGCTGTTGATCATCGATCTCGCCTCGGGCACCGTTCTGCGGACCCTCTCCGGGTTCACCGTCGCCGCGCACGGCGGGTCCCTGATCCACGGCGGGCAGATGAACTCCGTTCAGCTCGACCCGTCCACCCGGACCGGCTGGACGTACGGCGCGTTCGACGCGCAGGTGCAGCAGTTCAGCTACTGATCCCGACCGGCACACGGTGAGGGCCCGGACCCTCACGGACGGGCGCTGTCGGTCGATCCGGGCCCGTGCACGACGTCGGCCCCCAAGAGCTGGTTCTGGGTCTTGGGGGCCGATGTCGTCGTTCGGGGAGGGTGCCGGTGTCGATGAGCCGAGCAAGGCGGGTGTGAGTGGCAGAGGGCGGAGACGGTCGCCCGGACGTCGTTGAAGAAGCACTGGGCGGATACCCGTTGTCCAAGCTCGCCACCTCGTGGCCGACCTCGGCCGTAGCGGCTTCGGCCGGCCGGCGGTGCGCGTGCGTCATGGCCGGTGTGGGCCGCAGGGGTGGTCCGCTGAGCTGATCGAGAAGGTGGCCGCGGGCGGCGGCCGGCCGGCGCCGGCACGGTGAGGCAGCGGGCGGGGCGGGGGACGGACGCTGCCTCGGGGTGTGGGTCTCGCCCGCCTCGGCGTCGCGGCCGGCGTCGGCCGCCGGGGGTCCGGGTGGCCGCTCCGGCGCCCGTACTCGCGGTCGTTGGGCGGGTCAGGCGGCCGTTTCCCAGGCGCCGTAACCGCCGAGTAGGTCGTAGACCTCGGTGCGGCCGCTGTGCCGGATCAGGCTCGCGGCGATGGACGAGCGGTGACCGCCGGCGCAGTGGACCACCAGACGGCCCTCGGCCGGGACCTCGTCGAGGCGCTTGGCCAGTTCGGCCAGGGGGATGTGCAGAGCGCCCTCGATGGAGCGGCCGTCCTCGCGCTCGCCGCAGTTGCGCACGTCGAGGACCAGCGGGGGCTCGGCGGAGGCGAGTTCCTCGCGCAGGGCCTCGGCGGTCAGCCGTCCTGCCTGGCGTGTCTGCTCGGAGAGGGCGAGGAAGAGTTGCGCGGGCTCGGCCGCGTAGCCGTGGACGCGGTCGAAGCCGATGCGCGCGAGGCGGGTGACGGTCTCCTCGGCACGGCCCTCGGGGGCGACGATGAGGATCTCGTCCTCGGGGGTGAGGACGCTGCCGGTCTGCTCGGCGAAGCGGCCGTCGAGCGGAACGTTGACCGAGCCGACCAGATGACCGGCGGCGAATTCGAACTGGTCACGTGTGTCGAGGACCACGGCGCCGGCGGTGCGCAGGCGGGCGAACCCGGTCGCGTCCAGCGTGGGAGCGCCCTCCTGGGACTCGAACAGGTCGCGGTTGCGGCGGTTGAGGTCGGCGTCGTACGAGAAGTAGCCGGGGGCGGCCGACTGGCCGGCAGTGACGAGGCGGACGAAGGTGTCCTGGTCCATGGGCCGGCAGGCGTAGTTGGTCAGGCGCTGCATGCCGATGGTCGATTGCAGCTCGGTGGAAAGGTTCTTTCCGCAGGCGGAGCCGGCGCCGTGGGCGGGGAAGACGCGGACCTCGTCGGGCAGGGTCATCAGCTTGCGGTGGACGCTGTCGTAGAGCATCGCGCCCAGTTCCTCGGCGGTGACGCCGGCGGAGGCGAGCAGGTCGGGCCGGCCGACGTCGCCGATGAACAGGGCGTCGCCGGTGAGCACCCCGTAGGGGACGGTGTCCTGGGGCTGCTCGAAGACGAGGATGCTGATCGACTCGGGGGTGTGGCCCGGGGTCTCCAGGATCTGAAGGGTGACGCCACCCAGGGAGATGCGCTCGCCGTCGGCGAGCTTCCGGATCGGGTATTCGGTGACGGCGCGCTGCCCGTAGCCGATCCAGGCGCCGGTGCGCTGGGCCAGCTCCAGGTGTCCGGCGAGGAAGTCGGCGTGGAAGTGCGTATTGATCACCGCCTCGACGGTGAATCCGTTCGCCTCGGCATCCGCGACGTACTCGTCCACGTCCCGGCGGGGATCGACGACGACGGCCTTGCCGCTGGTCGGATCTCCGATGACGTATGCCGCCTGGGAGAGGCAGTCGAGGTAGTGCCGCGCGAAGTACATGAGGTGCCTCCTGGCGCCTGTAGTGCGGGGGACTGGAGCCCCGGGACACCCGGGGAAATTCGGACTAATACCCCTGGGGGTATTTGCATCGTATACCCACCGGGGTATACGGCGGCAAGTTGCCTTCGGTCGGTCTTGGGGCCGCGCCGGCCGCCCCTGATGGGTGCACTGTGACTCCGGCGCCGTCTCGTGGATGCCGCCGGCCCGGGTGACTCCTTGGACGGGATACCCCCGGGGGTACCCGTGCTGTCGTGTGGCATATACCCCCGGGGGTAACCCGCAGGTGTCTCCGAATTCTTCGTCGACGGCGGTATGAGGTCGGTGCCACGGCCTCGCTGCTGCACGCTTCCGGGTGCGACGTGATGGCCGTGGACGACGGCCTCGGCTCTGCCACCGCTGCGAGCACCGACCGTGGCGATCGGCTGAACGCCCCTCCTGTTCCGCCCCGCACCATTTTCGAGAGGTTTGCGATGTCCCTCTTCCCCACCGGTGAGGACCGTGTGTCCGTCGACGAGGCCGTCCGGCGCATCCGGGACGCCGACGCTCCGGCCGTTCTGCTGGATGTGCGTGAGCAGTGCGAGTGGGACGCCGGCCACGCGCCCGGTGCCGTGTACGCGTCGCTGTCGCGGCACTCGCCGCGGTGCGGATGCTGCGCCCCGCCCCCGTCGTCGCCGAGTCCGGCGCCCGGGTCGACGCGCTCAAGGCCGGCGCCGCGGGGGCCGGTCTCGGCGCGGTGACCGGGTTCCTGGGCGTGGGCGGCGGCTTCCTCGCCGTACCGGCGCTGGTGAGCGTCCTCCGACTGCCCATGCGCCGGGCGGTCGGCACCAGCCTGCTGGTCATCACGATCAACTCACTGGCCGCGCTCGGAGCCCGCGCGGGCACCGGAACGTACCTGGACTGGACGGTCATCGCGCCGTTCACCGCGGCGGCCATGCTGGGCGCCTGGGACGGCAAACGCCTGTCCGAAAAGCTCAAGGGCGGCACACTGCAACGCGCCTTCGCGTACGTCCTGCTCGCGGTTGCCTTCCTCATGCTCGTCGACGCGCTCTTCTGACCGACCCGCCGCGGTCCGGGACCACCCTCACAGTCACCCCACGGGACGCGGGCACTTGCGCTCCGGGGCGACATCAACACACAAGGAGCACGTCTGTCATGACCATCGCCGCCATCGATCCCCTCCAGGCCAAGGCCCGTCTGCAGGAACTCATCGTCATCGACGTCCGCACTCCGGGCGAGTACACCGACGGCCACGTCCCCGGCGCCCTGAACAGTCCGCTGGATCAGCTCGACCGCGCGCTGCCCGACATCCGCAACGCCGCCGAGCGTGGCGAGGTACTCGTGGTCTGTGCCTCGGGTGTCCGTTCCGAGAAGGCATGCGTGCAGCTCGCCGAGAAGGGGGTCCATGCCGTGGCCCTCTCGGGCGGCACCGGAGCCTGGGCCGCCCAGGGCCACGAACTGAACCGCCCCCTGGCATGCGAGGTCAAGACGGCCTGGAGCATGGACCGCCAGGTCCGCCTCACCGCCGGATCACTCGTCCTGCTCGGCCTGGCCCTCGGCGAGTTCGGCCCCCCGGCCTTCCGGCTGCTGTCCGCCGGCATCGCCGGCGGCCTGGTGTTCTCCGCCGCGACCAACACCTGTGGCATGGCCGCCATGCTCGGCAAGCTGCCCTGCAACCGGCCCCGCAAGGCCGACCTGGACGCCACGCTGGCACGCCTGCGCAGCCTCTGACCCACACGGTGTCCCGTGTGCCCCGGCACACGGGACGTTCCCTCCGGAGGGCGTCCCGATGGTCGCCGCCGCCCCGAACCGGGACGTAGAATACCTGCTGGGGTATTTTTAGGGGTGATGGTGGAACTCGAGGTCGGGGCCGCGCCTTTGAAGGCCGGAGTCGCACCTTCGTGGCGACTCCCTCCGCGCGCCGGTGGTTGCCCTGCTCAAATGCCCCCGGGGGTTCGTTGATGGCGAGGTTACGCGGCCTTGAGGGTGGGTCAGATACCCCTGCAGGTATTTGCCTGTCGGGCAAGTGCTGCACCACGACAGCGGTCGACGTGCCCCTGCGGGGCGGGCCGACCGTCACCGAGGTCGCCCGCCGGCTGCGAACGCCGCCCCTCGCCGCTGCGGTCCCATCCGGCTCTCGCCCGGCGGATCTGCGGGGACGGGCAAAGGACGGTACACAAGAGGCAGGGGTACGGGCGGGGGTGTCCGCCACCGGACCGTGGAGGTCTGAGCGTGTCCACGCCGATCGAGCAGCCGAATCACCGCGCGAGAGGCGCCATGGTGGACGAAGCGTTCATGCAGTGTCACCTCCCGGTCGCGATATGCGACGAGGAGCTGCGCATCGTGCGGGCGAGCAGGGGAATGGCCCAAGAGGCAGGCCTGACCGAAGACGAGTTGCACGGTCGGCGATTCACACAGTTCATGTCCGACTCCGCCTACGAGGAAGTGGCAGGGGGGATGCGCCGGGTCTTCGGGACAGGCGCAGTCGAGCATCTGGAGATCTACCTCGACGCCCGGGCGGAGCTTGGTGAGCGGGTCTGGTCGGTGACGCTGTCCCCACTGATGGGCGCGGCCGGCAGAGTCCAGCGTGTGCAGTTCATCGCGGTGGACATCACGGCGGAGTGCAGGGCCAGGGAGCGCCTGGCCGTGCTGAACGAGGTCAGTGCCCAGGTGGGGAGCACGCTGGACGTGACGCAGACCGCTCAGGAAATGGCCGACGTGGTGGCGGGCCGACTGGCCGACTTCGTCACCGTCGACCTGCTGGACTCGCTCTTCCGCGGCGTGGAGCCCAGGCCGTCCGCCGAGGGCGTGGCTCTGCTCCGTGCCGCACACCAGTCGGTCCTGCCCGGTGTCCCCGAGTCGGTGGTCAGGGTCGGCGAGGTGGACCATTACCCGGCGTCCTCGCCGCCCGCCCGCGTGCTGGCCACCGGCCGGTCCTCTCTCCATCGCTCCTTGGACGAGGACATCGAGCGGTGGGCGGCGGGCGACCCGCAGCGGGCCCGGGTGGTCAACGCACACGGCATCCACTCCGTCATGGTGGTGCCGCTGAGCGCCCGCGGCATCACCCTGGGCGTGGCCGTACTCGTCCGTCATCGACGCCGGGCCCCCTTCACCGAGGACGATCTGTTCCTCGCCGAGGAGATCGCCGCACGCGCCGCCGTCGCCGTCGACAACGCCCGCCGCTACACCCGCGAGCGCACCACCGCCGTGGCCCTGCAACGGAGCCTGCTCCCACGGCAATTGGCGGGTCAGGAAGCGGTACAAGTAGCCACCCGCTACCTTCCCGCCCGCTCCCGTGCGGGAGTGGGCGGTGACTGGTTCGACGTCATTCCGGTGTCCGGAGCCCGGGTGGCACTGGTCGTCGGCGATGTGGTGGGCCACGGCCTGCACGCCTCCGCCACCATGGGGCGGCTGCGCACCGCCGTGCGCACCCTGGCCGACGTCGACCTGCCCCCCGACGAGCTCCTCGTCCACCTGGACGACCTGGTCACCCACCTCGCGGCCGAGGAGAACACGGCGGTCGACCAGGATCTGGAGATCGTCACCGATCTCATCGCCACATGCGTGTACGTGGTCTACGACCCGATCACGCGTTGCTGCACCGTCGCCAACGCCGGTCACCCCCCGCCGGCGGTGGTCACCCCGGACGGCACGGCGGACTTCCTCGACGTACCGCCCGGTCCTCCACTGGGCGTGGGCGGGCTGCCTTTCGAGGCCGTGGAGCGGGAGCTACCCGAAGCAAGTCTGCTCGCCCTGTACACCGACGGCCTTGCCGAAGCCTGCGGCCGCGACATCGATGCGGGCCTCCGGCAACTGCTACGGGCCTTGGCCAGACCGGCCGACCAGCTGGAGGAGGTGTGCACAGCCGTCCTCGACAGCCTGCTCTCCGGCCCACCCACGGATGACGTCGCCCTGCTCATCGCCCGCACCCGCGCCCTGGACTCCAGCCACGTCGCCACCTGGGACCTGGTCGACGACCCCGCGGCCGTGGCCGGCACGCGTGCCGAGGTCGCCCGACAACTTGCGCTCTGGGGGCTGGAAGAGATCGCCTTCACCGCCGAGCTGGTCGTCAGCGAGCTGGTCACCAACGCCATCCGCTACGGCGGCCCGCCCATCCAGCTGCGTCTGATCCGCGACGCGGCGGTCATCTGCGAGGTGTCCGACAGCAGTAGCGCAGCACCCCACCTGCGGCGGGCCCGCACCTTCGACGAAGGCGGGCGCGGCCTGCTGCTCGTCGCCCAGCTCGCCCGGCGCTGGGGAACCCGCCACAAAGCCGCCGGCAAAACCATCTGGGCGGAGGTCGCTCTTCCCGAAGGCCGGGCATGACGGCGCAAGCCGCGTAACTGAGCCTGCTCGTGTTCGACCCCCCGTGTGTTGACGCCTCTGCCGTTCGGCTCCCGCGTTCCCGGGGAAGCGCCCCCAGGCCGCCGACGAGCGGCCCGGCGACGGCCGGGTCTCCGCGTTCGCCCTCCTGGCGGCGGTCATACCGGTCAGTGTGGTGGCGCGAAGGCCGCCCAGGTTTTCCTCAGGCCAGTGACAGGAAGAGCTTTTCCATCCGGGCGCGCATCGCCTCCGCGTCCTCTCCGTTCTTGCGGCCCGACTCGATGTCGGCCACGCACTTCTGCAGGCCGGTGGCGATGATCGCGAAACCGGCACGGTCCAGCGCTCGGGAGGCGGCGGCCAGCTGCGTGATCACGTCCTCGCAGTCCCGGCCCTCCTCGATCATCCGGATGACGCCCGCGATCTGGCCCTGCGCCCGTTTCAGCCGGTTCAGCACGGCCCTCAGGGACGCGCCCTCAAGCTCCAGTTCCACGATCACTCCTTGTCGAATACCCGTAGGGGTACTCTACGTCTGGATTCGGCACGGTAGGGACCATCAAGGACGGCACACGTTCAGCGTCGTCCTGCTCGCCCGACCTGTGGCGAGCACCGCCACGGGCCATCGCGCCGGTGGGGTGACTGGCCCGCCTCGCGGGGATTGCCGCCTGCCGACCCGGACTCCGGTGGAGGCCGGTTCTTCAGCGAACGCGAGGCCTGGCGAGGCGGCGGGCGAGCCACGGGACGGCTGCCCCTGCCGGGGCAGAGCGGCGAGCGGCACGATGACGTCCGCCCAGGGATCCCGGAGCGGCCCGTACGGCGCGGCGCCTTCCTTGATTTCGATGAAACGACGGGCCCGGCCCCGCTCCGCCGCTGCCTCCTCCGCCCTCGGCGGGGTTGTCCTTGCCGATTTCGCGTCCCGCACCACCGCCGAGCCGGAAGCCGACCTCGGCACCCCGCTGGGCGACCGGTTCGCCGTCTGGCTCGGCCGGCTGCTGCCCGACGACACCCCGTTCGTCTTCATCACCGCACCCGGTCACGACTCGGCGCGCAGCCGGTGTAGCGGCGCGCCTCGTCGCGCCGGGTGAACGGGAGCAGCGCCACGGGAGAGGGGCGGTCCGGGAAGGGGACCGCCCCTGGCGCGTCGGTGCCAGGTGCCTCAGGCGAGCGTCACCTCGACCGGAAGCTTCTTGATGCCGTTGACGTAGTTGGAGCGCACGCGCGGCACACGCGCGGCACGTCGCCGGCCAGGCGGATGTCCGCCAGGCGCGGGATCAGCTCCTCGAACATGATGCGGATCTCGGTGCGGGCCGGCAGGTCGCCCAGGCACAGGTGCGGGCTGCCCTTGCCGAAGGTGACGTGGTCGTTGTCCTGACGGACGACTCCAGCTTGTCGCGGGCCACTGACCGGGCGCGGGCCACCTCCTCGCCAATGAGCGGGAACGTCCCAGGTCGCCACCAGGTCCTCGGCCAGTGCATGTACGCGCGAGCAGCAGCGCCGCGTCGTCCTCGGGCGACCGGGACAGCAACGCGTCGACTCAGGCGGTGGAGACCCTGTGGCCGGGCCAGGGCCCCGGGCGCCACCCAGCAGTGAGGACGGTGCTCGGCTGAACGACCCGCAGATCACCCCGCAACCGGAACGGAGCCGGAGCGCCCGCCAACGGCTTGTTCGGGCTGTGTCAGGTCCCATGCGCCGACCGTGTACGACGCGGATCCGTCGGCCGTTGCGTCCATCTGCACGCGCCACGGCCCCCCGCCGACGGAGTAGAAGCGCACGGTGAGAGCGCGGCCGGCCGCGGTGAAGATCTCCGCGACCGAGTGGTCCAGCAGAATCCGCAGGGTCGCGATGGGCCCCTCGCACGGGAGACGCCAGCTGCCGCCCTTCGCGCGCGGATCGAGGGAAGCGTGGTCGCGGTCGACGACCAGTTCGCCGGAGACCAGGTGGTGGACGATGTCGAGGTACTCGGTCCCGTCCGGTGAGGTGAGCAGCCGCAGGCGACCGCCGCGCTCCAGGGTCACCGTCAGGTCGGTGGCCCGGGATATCTCGCCCAGTTCCACCGGCTGCCGGGCGCTTGCCTTGCCCGCTGCGGCGATCCGTCGTTCGCCGCGCAGGGCGAGCAGCTCGCGGGCCGGTCGCTGGACCAGTTCGCCACCGGGTCCGAGCGTCAGTTCCCGGGGCAGGGAGAGCATGCCCGCCCAGCCGGCCTCGTCGGTCCACTCGCTCGGGGCGCCGACGTGTTCCTCGTCCCGCGCCTCCCAGATCCACGCCCACATCAGCCAGCGCCCGTCGGGTGCGTGGAGCAGGGCGGGGGCGTAGAAGTCAGGGCCGTGGTCGAGGAGGTGCGGCGTCTGCGCGGCCTGGAACTCGCCGTCCTGCTCACGCCCCGGCCAGTAGATCGCGGCACGCGCCCCCTCCTGGGGGTCCCAGGCGCTGGCGAGAACCACGCCGGTGCCGTCGGGGAAGGCCGCGTACTGGGCGCATTCCCAGCCCTCCTCCGTGTTCCGGCCATCGCGCAGGGGATGCGGCGGACGGGCCAGAAAGACGCCCTCGTACGACCAGTCGTCGAGGTCGTCGGACCCGTAGGTCAGGGCGGCGCCGCGTCCGTCGGCCAGGGCCGCGCCGACGAGCATGCGCCAGCGGTCGCCGTCCCTCCACACATACGGGTCACGGAACATCGTCGTGCCCTCGACCGCCTCCGGGATCAGCAGGCCGGCGCGCTTTGTGAAGGTGGTACCGCCGTCGACCGACACCGCCGAGGTCACCGGCTGGTGCCGTCGGTCATCCCGCTTGGCGGAGTAGAAGACGGTCAGTCGTCCGTCGTACGAGACGGCGTTGCCCGACCACACTCCGCCCTCGTCGTCGCCCCCCGGTGTGGGCGCCAGGGCGACCGGCAGCAGCTCCCAGCGGATGAGGTCCGGGCTGCGGTAGTGGCCCCAGTGCATGTCGGCGTGGCGGGCGCTGTAGGGGTTGTACTGGAAGTAGACGTGGTAGTGGCCGTCGTGGAAGACGAGGCCGTTGGGGTCGTTGATCCAGTGCGCCGGCGGGCGGAGGTGCACCGCCGGGAAGTGCGTGTCGAGCGTTACTGCCGCCCGGGTCTCGGTCTCAGTCATCGGCGCGCTCGTCGTAGCGGCGGCGGACGGCCGCGGCCTGCTTGATGTTTGCCTCGGACTCCTGCAGTGAGCGCTCGCCGCGCTGCCGGGTGCGCTCTTCCAGGTGCTGCATGTGGCGTTCGAAGCGGGCCTGGTAGAGCTCGCGCATCACGGCGATCTCCTCGGCGACCGCGCCGCTCCGGGCGGCCGGGACCGGCCTCGGCCGGCCGGCCGGGCGCACGGGCAGGCGCTGTTCCAGCGGCAGGATCGTGGCCTTCGGGGAGGGCAGGATCTGGTACCAGTACGCGGTCGAGGCCCAGTCGTCGGCGAGGTGGTTGCCGTGGCCGTGCTCGATGGAGACCTTGATGCGTTCCTCGAAGCGGACCGGGTCGGCCACGTGGAAGCGGTAGTTGACGGAGTAGCCGGGGACGTCGGCCTCGTGGAGGATCGCGCCGTGGTAGAGGTAGGCGTTCTTCTGCATGCCCCAGGCGTGGTTGAAGTAGTCCTCGGTGCCGGTGCCGTGCAGGGAGGGCGGCCAGTTGGTGGAGCCGTCGGGCAGGAAGTCGTCGTCGATCCAGATCATGTCGTTGCCCTCGCCCCACCAGCTGCCCTGCCGGTGGTGGACGGAGAGGTTGCAGCCGACGTAGTGGCCCTTGCCCTCGGTGTCGAGGATGACGTAGTTGTCCTCGCCGGTGACGTCGGCGATGTTGACCTCGGGGCTGTTGGTCTGGAGGTCGGGGGCCCAGCCGTTGCAGGGGTTGCTGCGGTTCCAGCGGGCGTGGAAGTAGAGGGTGTCCTCGGGGAGCTGGTCGGGGAACAGTTCGTAGTCGATGTAGAAGTACTGCTGGATGGGCAGGTCGTTCTCGTTGACCAGTTCGATGCGGGCGCGCTTGTTGAACGGCATCGGAGCCCAGCAGTTCAGGGCCGCGCTGCCGCCGAAGACCAGGGACTCCTCGGGTTTGGCGGAGACGGTGAACAGGGCCGACTGGTAGCTGTTGGGCATGCAGTGGCCGATGCCGAAGAAGTCGCCGAGCGGGACGAGGACGGCGGGCTCCTCCTCGTCGTCCCAGGTGATCCGCACGAGGACCTTGCGGTAGTAGTCCGGGTCGGGCTCCTCCCAGTTGACGCCGAGTGCGTTGTGGATCTCCATCACGGGGGCGACGGTGTCGGCCTCCAGCGGGTCGATCAGGCCGGGGCCGAGGGTGCGGCGGCAGAACTGGGTCATCCAGATGTGGGTGATCCGGCCGGGGCCTTCGAGGTCGGCCAGGACCCGGCTGGAGTGGGCGGGGGTCGTCCAGTAGTCCTGGTTGCGACCCCGCTGGTCCCAGCTGGAGACGCGGGCGGTGCGGGCCCGCGTGGGGCGGGTGAGGTGTTCGAGGGCATGCGAGGACATGGGAGACTGACCCCTTCAGTGATGGTTCGCTGAACTCGGGCGGCGGGAGACTGGACCTCTCCTGCCGCCCCCTTGCGTGTGGATGTGGTTCGGGCCGTCGGCGGCGGACCGCTGCGGCCGGTTGTGCCGGATGTGGCTCAGGCCGGGCAGCCGCAGGATTCGCGGTAGGTGATCTCGGGTTCCAGGCGGATGGTGCGGGGGCGGGACGTGAGGCTGCCGTCGATGCGGCTGAGCAGCAGTTGCATCGCCGTGGCCCCGATCTCGTGGGCCGGCTGGGCGACCGCGGTGATGCCGGGGCGGAACAGGTCCGTGTGCGGGAAGCCGTCGAAGGTGGCGAAGGCGAAGTCCTCGGGGGTGGTCAGGCCGAGCCCCTGGGCCGCCGCCAGCACGCCCACCGCGGTCTCGGTGCCTGCCGCCACCACCGCCGATGGCCGGTCCGGCCGGCGCAGGACACCGGTCATGCGCTCGCGGGTGTCGTCCGCCCGGCCGCTGCCGGTGACGATCAGGGTGTCGTCGACGTCGATCCCGGCCTCGTCGAGGGCTTCGAGGTAGCCGCGCCGCCGCTCGGAGATGGTGGGGACACCGGTGTCGCCCGCGGCCAGGGCGATCCGCCGATGGCCGTGCCGTTGCACCAGATGCAGGACCAGCTCACGCATGGGGGCGGTGTTCTCCACGCCCACCTGATCGGCCTTGACCCCGCCCAGGCGGTCGATCAGCACGACGGGGGTTCCCTGGTCGATGACCGCGGTGATCGCTTCCCGGTGGGAGCCGGCGACGGGGGCGATGAGCAGGCCGTCGACGCGGCGCTCGGCGAGGACCTCCAGCGCGCGGGCCTCCAGCTCCGCGTCCTCGCCGGAGTTGGCCAGCAGCACGGTCAGGCCGGCGCCCATGGCCTCCTGCTCGACACCGCGGGCCATCGCTGCGAAGGCCGGCTCGGACACGTCTGTGAGGATGAGCCCGATGGAGTCGGTGCGTGAGCGGCGCAGTGCGCGGGCGAGGCTGTCGCGCCGGTAACCCGTGGCCTTGACCGCCTGCTCGACCCGGGTGCGGGTCTCGTCGCGGACCGGCCGTGTGCCGTTGATGACGTGGGACACGGTGGACGTCGATACGCCGGCCATCCGTGCAACGTCGGAGATCGTGGCCACTACCGCTCGCCGCCTCCTCGTGTCGTCGGACCGGATCCGTGATCCAGTCCGTAACTTCCTGACGCCATACGGTCCACCGGTCCATGCGGTCGGCCGGTTCGCCGTCCACTCGTTCCGTTCAACCTCATGTCGATCGAAACGATTGCGCAGACCATCGCACGTCGCGCCACGGGCCGTCAATGCGTGTGGCCGGTGCAAGCGGTAGGCGCGGGAAACTTCTCTGTCACACGGTATTGACACGCGGGGTCGCGCGCGGCACCTTTCATCGAAACGTTTGCGTCGCGAGCGCAGAGCCACTGCGATGCCGAACCTTCGAGTACACCGGACGTCCCTGTCGGAACAGACGGCCTGCACGAATACCGAACATCTCCCCGGAGCCCCCTCACCCCCACGCCGGTTCCGCCTCCCCACCCAGTTCCCCGGAAGGCAGCAGCACCATGGCGACCGCCCCTCAGCCCGCGCCCCCGACGACGAGACGGCCCTCCGGCATCTCGCACCGACTCCTGCTCACCGCCACCGCGAGCGCCCTGCTCGTCACCACCACGGCCTGCGGTTCCGCAGTGAACACAGCGGGCGGATCCTCTTCCGACGGTCTGATCACGCTGTCGATGCAGAACCCGGACAGCAAGACCCAGGACCCGGCGACCTGGCAGCTGGTGCAGGAGTTCAACAAGAAGCACCCCGACATGAAGATCAAGCTGGAGGGCCAGCCGGTCGACCAGCACGAGCAGCGGATGACCATCGCCGCGCAGTCCGGCACACTGCCGGAGATCTTCTGGGTGTACGACTCGCTGGCGAAGACCATGGTCAAGAGCGGTGACCTGCTGGATCTGTCCCCGATGCTCGCCGAGAACGGCCTGAAGGCGAAGTTCGCCCCCAGCATGCTCGCCGGGTTCAAGCAGGGCGTCATCCAGTACGGCCTGCCGTACCAGGCGCTGGTCACCGGCTTCTACTACAACAAGGCCGTCCTGGACGCACACAAGATCGCTGTCCCGGAAACCTTCGACGAACTGGTCGCCGCCGTGAAGACGCTCGAGGCGGCCGGCGTGGTGCCGATCGCGCAGGGCGCGAACAACTCCACCTACAGCGTCTGGGCGTTCCTGACCATGCTCGACCGCTTCGGCTACGAGTCGAAGTACCAGGACCTCCTGGCAGGCAGGGCAAGCTACGCCAACGCCGACTTCCTGCGCCTGTACAAGCACGTGGACGAACTCGCCAAGGCGGGCGCGTTCCCCTCCAACATGAACACCCAGACCTACGCCCAGGCCGTCGCCTCCTACACATCCGGCAAGGCGGCCTTCCTCGACGCGGGCGTCTGGGAAGCGGAGAAGATCCAGAAGAGCAGCGCGGGCAAGGACACCGGCTTCTGGGCCGGCCCCACCTTCACCGACGGCGTCGGAAACCAGAAGCTCGTCATGGACGTCCCTTCAGCGCCGTTCGTGGTGAGCGCCAAGGTCAAGGGGGACAAGAAGAAGTACGCCGCGGTGAAGGCGTTCATCCAGTTCTACTACAGTGACGCGGGCCAGAAGATCCTCGTCGACAACGCCCAGCCGCCGGTCACCACCTACAAGCCGGAAGTCGACGCCACCAAGGCGTCGGTGTTCGCCGCTGTGCTGGCCGAAGCCTCCAAGCCCGGGTGGACGAGCCCGAAGGCACAGCCCGACCTGGTGGTCAACGCGGCGACCGCGAGCGCCATGTACGACAGCTTCTACGGCGTCATGGGCGGCAGCCTCAGCCCCGAAGAGGCCGTGAAGAACGTCCAGAAGACCATCAAGTAGGCGCCCCCATGAACTGGCTCACCACGCGCCGGAGCTTCGTCCTGATGGTCGCGCCGGCGCTGACCATCTACAGCGTGTACATGATCTATCCGATCCTGTACTCGCTGTACTACAGCTTCACGAACTTCGACGGCGTCTCCGCAGGCGGCTTCGCTGGCCTCGCCAACTACCGGCAGATGGCCCAGGACGACGCCTTCTGGACGTCGATGCGCAACACCGGGATCATCCTCGGCATCGCGCTGTTCCTGCTGATCCCGCTGGGCTTCCTGCTCGCGGTGCTCCTCAGCGGACGGGTGCGGGGCAGCGGCGTGCTGCGGGCGCTCGTCTTCGCGCCGGCCGTCATCGCGCCGATCCTCGTCGGCCTGATCTGGATCTTCATCCTGGACCCGAAGATCGGCCTGGTGAACGCCTTCCTCCTGGCGATCGGCGTGCCCGCCCACCCGCAGTGGATCGGCGGCCCCACCCTCAGCCCGTACTCGATCGGCCTCGTCTACCTCTGGCAGCAGATCGGCTTCGTCCTGACCATCTTCTACGCCGGTCTGCGCATGCTGCCGCGCGATGTGATGGAAGCCGGCAGCCTGGACGGAGCGAGCCGCAGGCAGCAACTGCGGCATATCCAGATCCCCATGCTGCGCGAGACGTTCGGCATCGTCACGGCCCTCGTCGTCACCGGCGTCTTCAAGGTCTTCGAGCTCGTCTACGCCCTCACCGGCGGCGGTCCCGTCCACCTCTCCGAGGTCATGGTCAGCTACATGTACCACATCACCTTCACCACCCAGCAGTACGGCTACGGCATGGCCCTGGCGGTGGTGGTGTTCGTGGTGGGCTCACTGGCCTCCTCGGCCACGTTCCTCGGCAACCGTCGTAGGGAGAAGCAGAGTTGAGCACTCACACCCCCTCCCGCGCCGATCGCGAAGCGCGTGCCCCGATGGCACCCCTCGCTGTCCGGAAGGACGCCCCCCCACAGGCCGCCACGCCGCAGCCGCGGCCGGATCACCGTCTCGGTGGCCGCCTACCTGATCACCTTCGTGATCCTTTTCCCGCTGCTGTGGATCGTGATGTTGTCGTTCCAGACGAACGACAACATCCTCGACCACCCGTTCTCGCCGGCGCACCTCACCCTGGCCAACTACCGGCAGGCGATGAAGACCCTCAATCTGCTGGTGATGTACAAGAACACCCTGATCCTGGCCTTCGTCTCGGTCACGATCGGGCTGGTCATCTCGTACATGGCGGCGTTCGCGCTCACCCGCATGGTCTTCCGCAGCGGCAGGCGCCGCACGCAGAACGCGCTGCGCTACTACTTCCTGGCCGGCCTCGCCATCCCCGTCTACATCCTGCTGTTCCCGGTGTACCGGCTCGACATCACCTTCGGACTGTTCGGCACCTACTTCGCGCTGATCCTGCCGTACGTCGCGGTCACTGTCCCCTTCAACATCCTGCTGCTCACCGGGTTCCTGCGGGACTTCCCCGAGGAGATCGAGCAGGCCGCGCTGATGGACGGGGCCGGGCTGTGGCGGATGGCCTGGAAGGTCGTCTTCCCGCTGATGCGGCCGGTCGTCGCCACCCTCGCGATCCTCAACCTCATCTACGTCTGGAACGAGTTCCCCTTCGCGGTCACGCTCATCAACGACCCGAACCTGACCACCGTGTCCCTCGGTGTCTCCCAGTTCCAGGGCGTCTACAGCGTCGACTACGGCGCCATGATGGCGTCCGCCACCCTCGTCCTGCTGCCGCAACTGGCGATCTACGCGGCTTTCCAGAAGCAGGTCATCGCGGGCATGACCACCGGCGCGGTCCGCTGATCCCACCCGCTCACCCACCTCCCGAGTTCGCGAGGAGCTGTCATGGACTCTGCCCGACCTCCGGCCCCGTCCCGCCGCACCCTGCTCAGAGGCGCCGCCCTCTCGGCCCTGACCACCGTGGCCTTCCTGGCCGCCGCACCGCCGCAGCCGACCGCCGCGTGGCCGTCGGGCGGCGCGCTACTTCCGCGACACCGCCGCTGACGAGGCCCGACATCCGGCCGCGTTCCAGCAAGCGCTCAACCAGCTGCACTGACCTGCGGGTGGCCGGGCCGCGCGACCGGCCGCACGCATCGTGAGAGAGCCCGGCCGGTCGGCGCTTCACATGGCCGACCGGCCGACGCCCACCGCGAGACGCGGCTGTCCCCGCGGGAGAACGCGGAGGAGATCACCTCGTGGTCGTCATGGCCGGCCCGGGCGAGGAAGGACCGGCGCCAGGGAGCGGTCCGGCCTCATCCGCCGGCGAACAGGCGTAGGACATCGTCGGTTTCTGCCTGTTCGGGGTCGAACATGAGCAGCACTTCGTCTCCGGCCTGCAGACGCGCGGAGGGGCGGCCGGAGACGAGTGTGCCCTGGCGGACGACGAGGCTGATCCATGCGTGTTCGCCCAGGTCGAGGTCACCGATGGCGGTACCGGCCGCCGGAGCGCCCTGCCCGACCGTGACCCGGCGCACTCCTTCGGGCCGGTCTCGCAGGCGGATCCCCAGAGCCCACGGTTCCAGCTCTCCGGTGCGCATCGGCACACGACACCAGCGGGCGACCGTAGGCAGCAGTGTGCCCTGGACGATGACGGAGAAGGCGACGACGAGGAAGACGACATCGTAGATGCGGCTGCCATGCGGCTGGTGCGCGCTGAGAGCGAAGCTGCCCAGGAGAATGGGAACGGCTCCCTTCAGCCCCGCGGAGGCGATGAAGAGCCGTTCCCCCCACCGAAGGCTCACAGGCCACAGGAGAAGGACCACGACCACCGGCCGGGCCACGAGCGCCAGTACCACGGCAAGAGCAAGCCCGGCCCCCCAGGCCCTCTGCGAGACGAACGTCCACAGCGGCACCGTCAGACCGAGAAGGATGAAGGCCACGATCTCCGCCAGACTGGCCAGCGCCGCGTGGAACCGCTCGATCTCCGCCTTGTACGGCGCTCGCACATCACCCACCAGGACACCGGCGACGAACACCGCCAGGAAGCCGGAACCGTGGGCCGACGTGGTGACACCGTACAGCGCGAACGCGCAGGCCAGGGTGCGCAGCGGATACAGCCCTTCGCTCGGCAGCGGGACCTTCTGCATGAAGAGCTTGAGGGCCAGCCCTCCCAGCACGCCTGCGGCGGCGCCGATCGCCATCTGCTCGGCGAAGACGACGGCGACGTGACCCGCTCTCGCGGTG
The DNA here is from genome assembly GCF_032658145.1 of Streptomyces sp. MK7. NCBI lineage: Bacteria > Bacillati > Actinomycetota > Actinomycetes > Kitasatosporales > Streptomycetaceae > Streptomyces > Streptomyces sp. MK7. The sequence goes on along the minus strand of NZ_JAVACL010000007.1, from coordinate 100,756 downwards.
GCGGAAGCACCCGAGGCTCCCAGAAGACCGCCCATCAGCGCGATACCGACAGGGTCGTTGGCCCCCGACTCGCCCTGGAGCAAGGGCCCGGTCCGGCCGGTGATCTCCTTCCGCCCCAGAACCGAGAACACAACCGCAGGGTCGGTCGGAGCGAGCGCTGTTCCCAGCAACAGGGCGGAGGTCCAGCCGAAGCCCACCAGCCGAGCCGCGCACGCCATGACAGCGGCCGTTGCGAACGTACCGACTGCCCCGAGCCAAACGACCGCGCCGGCGCTGGGCCGGAAGCGCTGCCAGCCCAGCTCCATGCCCCCGTTGATCAGGATGACGACCAGGGCCAGCGAGACCACGTCCTGCACGGCAGTGATGGGCAGCTCTCGCAGCGCGGGGGCCAGGTCGGAGGCCGCAGCTGCCGCCAACAGGAAGAAGGCAGGAGCGGGCACGCGCAGGATTCTGCTCAGCCGGTTCGACAGCACGGCGACGAGGCCCACCCCGGCCACCGTCGCGACGATCCTGGCGAACGACTCCACCTCCTCCATGAACCACTCCTCGTCGTTCCTCTTGTGCCGTGAGGTTCACACCTGGCGGCATCCCTGGCGCACGCGCGTTCTCGACGGCGTCGGGCGGGTATGCGCCCCGACCCGTCGTCACCCGAGCGGATGGTTCACCGCAACGGCGCTGCCGTGGGGGAAGCGGGCCGTGCGGCCGTCGGCGTCGTCGGGGACGGTGTCGGGTACTCCGGCAGCGTGCCACGAGGGCACGAACGAGAGCGGGAGGGCGGCATCTGCCGGCCGGTGGCAGCACGCTGAACGAACCGGTGGGCGGTCGGCTCGCCGGAGACGACCGCCCGTCAGCACGGCCGTGATGTCCCGGCGGGCTGCGCCGCGGGCGTTGAGCGTGCCGTGCACGGCCTCGATCTCGACCAGGTCGGGGTGTTCTTCGATGCGAGGGTGCGTGGCCATGTCGGCCATCTGCCTTCCTGCAGGAGTTCCTCTGACTCCCCACGCGTGTCCGGGTACAGGCAATCAAGACATGAGACAGCACATGGAATCCGCGGAGGCCGCTGTGACGAGGAACTTCGGTTCGGTACCAGGCGTTGCCGGGGACGGATCCGCATGAGGCCAGGAAGGGCACCCGGATCCACTGAATCCGGGCGCGGCACCGTGACTGCGCGTCTCGTCGCCGGTGCCCGCCTGTTCTTCCTGTCGGCCTTTCTGCTCGCCGGTATCGGCGCCTTCGGCCGAGTCGTCGGCTGGGTTGCGCTGACCACCACGTTGGGCCCGACGGCGTATCTTCTGCTGGCCCATCCCGGCAGCGTCGGTGCACGGCTGCGCAGTGCGGTGCTGGCGCACGCGTCGGCGGTGGTGGCGGGCCTGGCGTGCCTGGCCGCCTTCGGTTTGTGGGATCACCCCTCGATCGTCGTCCAGAATCATGACACCGCCCGCCAGATCGGCGCCCAGGCCCTGGCCGTGGGCCTGACGCTCTTCCTGCTGGAGATGCTCGACGCCCATCACCCCCCGGCAGCCGCCACCGCACTGCTGATCACCTCGGGCATCTCCCGGCCGGGGCCGCCGCTGTACGGCATGCTCACCGGACTCGCCCTGGTCCTGGCGATCGCGCCGCTGCTCGCGAGGGCCGCATCCAACGCCGCGGCCCGACGCGGAAGGGACGGCGATGGAAGCTGACGGCGCCCCGGTAGTTCTCTGAGCGCCTCGAACCCCGTATCCGGGTTTAGGCCGGTGCCCGGCGGCACATCCGGGAGACATGGAACAGCGGCACACGCCGGCAGAGGGTCCCGCGTGCTCGGTGACCCCCTTCCACAGGATCCAGGTGCACTGCCCCGTAGGGAAGGGTCCCGAGGCGGTCGTGATCGACCCGGACGGGCGGCGGGCCTTCGTCGCCTGCTCCCGGGGCAACACGGTCGTGGCACTGGATCTGGGCCGTGCCGCACCGGTGTGGCGGGCCGGGGTGGGACGCGAGCCGATCCCGATCGTGCTGGATCAGCCGACCGGGCGCCTGTTCACCGCGGACGCGCGTTCGGACACGGTGTCGGTGCTGGACGCCGACACCGGCGACCGGGTCACGCGAATCCCCGTCGGCGCCTACCCCGCGGGCCTCGGTCACGCTCCCGGACTGCGCAGGCTCTTCGTCGGCAACACCGCCGACGGAACGATCACCGCCGTGGACACCGACCGCCTGACGGTTCTGGGAACCCTGGTAGCGGAACCGGGTGCGGGCAGTATCGCCGTGGACCCCGCATCCGGCCGTGGGTACTGCGCGAACTTCCTCGCCGGATCCGTGACCGTCTTCGACACCCGCACGCTGCGGCCACTGGGCCGTATCGCAGTGCGCGAGGGGCCTTGCAAGGCGGTGGTCAATCCGTACGCCGGGCACCTGTACGTGGCCAACTCGCTGCACGGCACCATCAGCAGGGTGTCGCTCGACACAGGTGCCGTGCTCGACGAGGTTCCCGTGGAGCGCGCCCCGGTCGGGATGTGCCTGGACGCGGCGAGCCGCCGGCTCTACGTGTGCAACCGTGGTGCGGGAACGGTCAGCGTCCTGGACACCGGTGCCGGCCGGGAGAGCCACCGGATCGTGGTGGGCAACGCTCCCGGCGACTGCGCCCTGGACCCGGTCGCCGGCACCCTGGTGGTGTCGAACGCGGGCAGTGGCACCGTGACCTTCGTCGACCGGCCGTGGCTGCCCGGTCGGCGTGCTTCCTCCGCGGAGCACCCGCTGGTGGGCCGGCGGCTGCCCGGCTTCGAGCTGCCGGATCTCCGCGGCGGCCGTATCCGCACCTCGCGGGAGTGGTCGGAGAAGAAGTACGTGATCAACTTCTTCGCCAGCTGGTGAGGCCCGTGCAATGCGGAGGCGCCGGTGCTGGAGGACCTGCGCCGCCGTACGGCCCGGTCCGGGCTGGACGTGATCATGATCAATGTATGGGAGAACACCGCGCCGGAGGCCGAGGCCGCGGACTTCGCGGCCGTGTGGGACATCGGTGCGACGGTGCTCCTGGACAGCACGGGGAGCTACGCGGCCCGTCTCGGGATCCGCGGTGTCCCGACCAATGTGCTCGTCGACGAACACGGCGTCGTGCGCATGGTCGGCGGCACCACGCCCGCCGAACTGGACGCCGCGGTACGGAACCTGCTGGCGGGAGACTGGGCTGACTGATCCCCCTGCTCGCCCGCGACGAGGACCGTGCCTTCCTCGAACAGGCCCAGGAGGGGATGCGCGCCTGGTGGGAGCTGATGGAGGAGCGCGGCACCAGCCAGGACACACCGATGAAACCCCAGAAGAAGGACCAGGTCCAGAAGCTGGCGTCCGCCCTGCGGGAAGGAACGCCGAACCGTGACCGCATCGCCCTGCAGATGGTCAGGGATGTGCTCGACGAGTCCAGCTTCGACGCCGGCCCCGGCCACGTCGTGCCCGACAAGATCGCGCAGGCGGTGTCCGGCATCGCCCACCGCCTGCGCGACAAGGCCGACCCCCGGACCAGCCCGGTTCCCAGAAGTGACCGGCAAAGCCGGCTCGGCCCGGAACCCGCGCCGCTGCACGCGGACGTGGCGGACCGGACCGGCCCTTCGCCTGGCAGGACGCCGACCGCCGACGGGCCACCGGGCCAGAGGCGGTCAGCGGAGCAGAAGTGCCAGTTCCCTCATGTCTTCGGCCTGAAGAGCGGGGGCGGTCATGGAGCGGGGGTATGCGCCGGTGGCGGTGCCACGCCGTAGCCAGGCCCCGCGCAGGCCCGCTCGCTGGGCGCCGTCGACGTCCCACGGGTGCGTGGCGACCAGCATGGCCTCGTCCGGGCGGACGCCGGCACACTCGGTCGCGTAGCGGTAGGCCCGGGGATGGGGCTTCCAACGACGCGGGCCCGTCACGTCCCACAGCTCACCGAAGCAGCCCCTCACACCGGCCCGGGTCAGCAGCCGTTCGGTGAGGGGGGCGCTGCCGTTGGTCATCGTGACCAGCCGGAACCCGGCCGCGTGCAGCGTTCGTACTCCGTCCGGGACGTCCTGGTGGACGTCGAGCTCCGCGAACCCGGACATCACGTGGCTGATCGCGCTCTCCAGGCGGTCGTGTTCCCACGGTGCTCCGCTCAGCAGCTGTCGCAGGTTGTCACGCGCGATGTCCGCGAAGTCGGCGTATCCGCCGGCCGCGGTGATCGCGAATCCGTCACGCAGAACCGCGGCGAACCAGAGCGGCACCAGGTCGTCCTCGGCCCCGACGTCGTTGAAGCGCTGTCGCAGCGCCGCGAAGTCGCTGAGCGTTTCGTTCACGTCGAAGACGAGGACGGCGGGGGAGTGTGCGAGCATCGCCGCCCCTTCTTCCTGTGCTCCTCGAGGGGTGCGGAGCCGGGTCAATGCCTCGGTTCTGGAGCTGTGCGCTGTCCGTCAGGAGGTCCGGTGCCGAATGGCGTCGAGCGCTCGGTCGACGGGGCCCAGGATCGGGGCGGCCAGCTTGTTCGTGGCCTCGTTGTTGACCCAGCGGTGCGGCCGGGTCGGCGCGTACACCTGCGTGAGCTTGACCTCGGTGCCCAGCATGCGCAGCCGGGACGGGCTGACGGCCTTCCGCAGCGCCTTGAACTCCTCCCGCTCCTCCCGCGCGGCGTGCTGGGAGACCGCGCGCCGGACCTCGTTCAGGCGCCGCAGATAGCCGGCTCCGTCGGGGCCTGTGTGCCAGAGCCGGATCAGCAGCTCCTTGGCTGCCTTTTCCTCGGCGCGCCGGCGGGCGGCCACCTCGCGGCCGTGCCGCAGCGCCCGGCGGGCGACCGGGTGAACGTGGGCCTCCTCCGCCGCCTCGTGCACCGCGAGGAGGCGCATCAGGCGGTCGAAGTTCCGGTGGCGCCACGGGCCGGGGAATGCGGCCTGGAGGAAGCCGAGCTTGATCTGCCGGTGCTGGCGCGTGAGTACGTCGACGACGTTCTCTCCGCCGAGTGCGCGTGCCGTCCGCAGCGACCGGACGGGAGTGGTTTTTGCGATCTTGCCCAAGGCCTTCCCGGTGAGCAGCGGCTTGGTGGCGCTCAGCGCGGTCAGTTTCGTCAGAGTGCTCATGATCCCTCCTCAACCCGTTTTCAGCGGGTACCCCCGCGTCCCCGGACTCACCCGGCCCGAAACGACTCGGTCGCGCGGGCCCTCTCAATGGCCGTCACGGAGTGGATCGACCGAACGGCACCCGTACCGGGGCCGGGCAGCGTATGGCGCTCATGGGCACAGGTGCCACCGGCTGACGATCGCGGGCAAGGCCGGCCACGGGACCTGGGGTCACCCCCCGTCCTGGTCCGTCCAGCCGGGTCACCCGGACGCGGCGTCTTCGGGTTTACGTCCGGGACGCCGAGGCAACCCCCGATGCCCGACCCTTCGCCTCCCGGCTCAGGAGACCACGATGACCCAAGTCGCCGACTATGTGCTGCAACGCCTCACCGAGTGGGGCGTCCAGCGGGTGTACGGCTATCCCGGAGACGGCATCAACGGGCTGCTCGGCGCCTTCGACCGGGCCCAGGGTGATCCGGAATTCATCCAGACGCGCCATGAGGAGATGGCCGCGTTCATGGCCTGCGCCCATGCGAAGTTCACCGGCGAGGTGGGCTGCTGCACGGCGACCTCCGGACCCGGCGCCGTTCACCTCCTCAACGGGCTGTACGACGCCAAGCTGGACCACCAGCCGGTGGTCGCCGTGATCGGCCAGCAGAAGCGGCTCTCCCTCGGCGCCCACTACCAGCAGGAGGTCGATCTGGAGCGGCTCTTCGCGGACGTCTCCGAGTTCTGCCAGATGGTCGTGCACCCGGCGCAGACGCGGCACGTCATCGACCGCGCCTTCAAGACCGCCCTGACCACACGCGGCGTCGCGACCGTCATCATCCCGAACGACATCCAGGAAGAGGACGCCCAGCCGTCCCCGCCGAAGACGCACGGGTCGGTGTTCTCCAGTGTCGGCTGGAGCCGCCCCCGTGTGCTGCCCGACCCCGACGAGCTGCGCCGGGCCGCCGACGTCCTCAACGAGGGGACCAGGGTGGCGATGCTGGTGGGGCAGGGCGCGGCCAAGGCCCAGGAAGAGGTCGCCGAGGCCGCGGAGCTGCTGGGAGCCGGCGTCGCCAAGGCGCTGCTCGGCCGCGAGGTCCTGCCGGACGACCTGCCCTTCGTCACCGGTCCGATCGGTCTCCTGGGCAGCAAGGCCAGTGACAACATGATCCAGAACTGCGACACCCTTTTCATGATCGGCAGCAGCTTCCCCTACTCCGAGTGGCTGCCGGACGAGGGCCAGGCGCGGGGTGTCGAGATCGACATCGACGGACGGATGATCGGCATCCGCTACCCGATGGACGCGCATCTCGTCGGTGACGCCAAGGAGACCCTTCGCGCGCTGATCCCCCTCCTGCACCGCAAGGAGGACCGAAGCTGGCGGGAGAAGATCGAGAAGGACGTCCGCGAGTGGAACGACGTGGTCGACCGGTGGGCGGGCCAGCACTTCGAGGACACGATCAATCCGCAGGCCGTCGCCGCCGAGCTGTCGCCGCGCCTTCCCGACGACTGCATCCTCACGGCGGACTCCGGCTCGGGCACCAACTGGTGGGCTCGTAACCTGAAGCTGCGCCAGGGCATGCAGGCGTCGCTGTCGGGGACGCTGGCCACCATGGGGCCGGGCACGCCGTACGCGATCGCGGCGCGCTTCGCCTACCCGGACCGGCCGGTGATCGCCTTCGTCGGTGACGGCGCGTTCCAGATGAACGGCATGAACGAGATGATCACCGTCAAGCGGTACCTGGACCGGCTGTCCGGGCCCGCCCCGTTCGTCTTCTGCGTCCTCAACAACCAGGACCTCAACCAGGTCACCTGGGAGCAGCGCGCCATGGCCGGCGACCCCAAGTACGCCGCGTCCCAGGAGATCCCCGACATCCCGTACGCCGCCTACGCCCAGCTGATCGGCCTGAAGGGCATCGTCTGCGACGACCCGCAGAAGGTCGGCGCGGCCTGGGACGAGGCGCTGGCCTCCGACAGGCCGGTGGTGCTGGAGTTCAAGGTCGACAACGAGATCGCGCCGATTCCGCCGCACATCATGAAGGCCCAGGGCAAGAAGGCCGCCATGGCGGCGCTTCGCGACCCGGAGAAGGCCGGCATCGTCGCCAAGGGCGTACGGCAGAAGATCACCGAATACGCCGAGCACCTCCCGGGCCGGGGGAAGAAGTGAGCAGCGCACGAGGGGACCGCCCGGCGCACGGCGCCCAGGTCGTCGTCGTCACCGGCGCGAGTGCGGGTGTGGGCCGGGCCACCGCCCGGGCGTTCGGCGCACGGGGAGCCGCGGTGGCTCTCCTCGCCCGGGGCCAGAAGGGCCTGGAACAGGCCGCGCACGAGGTGCGGGCAGCCGGCGGGCAGGCACTGCCCCTGGTCGTCGACGTCGCCGATCCCGAAGCCGTGGAGGCGGCCGCGCAGCAGGTGGAGGACCGGCTCGGGCCGATCGACGTCTGGGTGAACGCGGCCTTCACGACGGTGTTCTCGCCCGCGACGGAGATCCGGCCGGACGAGCTGAAGCGGGCCACGGAGGTGACGTACTTCGGCTTCGTCCACGGCACCCAGGCGGCCCTGCGACGCATGGTGCCGCGCGATCGCGGCACCATCGTGCAGGTCGGCTCCGCGCTGGCCTATCGCAGTGTGCCCCTGCAGGCCGTGTACTGCGGTGCCAAGGCCGCCATCCGCGGTTTCACCGACTCCCTGCGGTGTGAGCTCATGCACGACGGCAGCGGTGTGCGGGTGACCACGGCACACCTGCCGGGGGTGAACACACCGCAGTTCGGCTGGGTGCTGACGCGCCTGCCGCGGCATCCGCGACCGGTCGCTCCGGTGTACCAGCCGGAGGTCGCGGCCGAGGGAATCCTGTACGCGGCCGACCACCCGGAGCGGCGGGAGTACTGGATCGGTGCCTCCACGGTCGCCACCCTGCTCGGACAGAAGGTCGCGGCGAGCCTGCTGGACCGGTATCTCGCCCGTACCGGCTACGACTCCCAGCAGACGGACGAGCCGGTGGATCCCTCACGCCCCGTCAACCTGTGGAAGCCGGTGGACGACACGCACGGGGCCGACCACGGCGCGCACGGGGCGTTCGACGACGAGGCGCACGCCCGCAGCCTGCAGCTCTGGCTGTCCCGCCACCGGCGTCCGCTCACCAGGGGAGCGGCCGCCGGCGCGGCTGCCGGGGCCGCGGCCCTCTCCGTTGCGCTGCGCACCCGGCTCTCTCACAGCGGAAGCGTCGAGGCGTCGTTGAGGCGGACGGCGCACTCCAGCAGGAGGGCGTGGACGAACGCCTGGGGCAGGTTGCCGCGCAGCTGGCGCTGACGCACGTCGTACTCCTCCGCGAACAGCCCGGACGGCCCGCAGGCCGTCCGGGTCCGTTCGAACCAGCGCAGCGCGCCGGCGCGGTCCCCGAGACGGTCTGTGGCCAGCGCCATGGTGAACCCGCACAGCAGGAAGGCGCCCTCGGCCTCTCCGAGGGGGATCCCTGGGCGCTCGAAGCGGTAGAGATACCCGTCCTCGGCCAGCCGGTCCTCGATGAACCGGCGGGTGACCGCGTTGCTGGGGTCGTCGGCGGAAGGACAGCCTCGGGCCAGTGGCGTCAGGAGAGCGGCCTCCGGGCCGTCGTCGTCGGTGGCCCGGCGCCACCGCCCGTCGGTGCGCAGACAGCGGCGCCGGGTCTCCGCGAAGACGGCTTCGGCGAGGCCGCTGCAACGCTCCGCCGTCCGTCGCGGGAGCACTGCGGCGACCCGGCGCAGACCGCAGACCACGCTCAGCCGGGACTGGGTCCACCAGCGTTCGTCCAGCTCCCACAGACCGGCGTCCGGCCGCGTCCAGTTGCGCTCCACCGCATCGACCGCGACCGTGACCGCGCGCTCCGCCTCGGGCGTGAGCCGGTCGTGGTGGGCTGCCGCGGCGAACAGCTGGAGCGCCTCCCCGAAGGTGTCGAGCTGGAACTGGGCGGCCGCCTGGTTGCCGATCCGGTCGCTGCCGCCGGGATAGCCGATGAGCGGCAACCCACGCTGGTCGGGTACGGGACCGCCGTCGACCGTGTACGCCGGACGCAGGCCCTCACCGTCGGTGAGGATACGGCCGGTGGTGAAACGCACGGCGGTGTCGAACAGCTCGTGCGGACCGTGGGCCGCGACCGCGAGACCGGCGTAGCACTGGTCGCGGATCCAGGCGAACCGGTAGTCGTAGCTGCGGCCGGTGTTGGCGCGTTCCGGCAGGGACGTGGTGGCGGCGGCCACCATGCCCCCGGAGGAACTCGTCAGGCCGCGCAGGACGGCGTAGGCGTGCCGGGCGTCGCGCGGTGCGGCGAGGCCGGAGCAGTCCGGCACGGCCCGCTGCCACGCCTCCTCCGTCTCCTTCCACAACCGCCCGGGATCCAGCCGCGGCGCGTCGCCGCCCTCCGACAGCTCCAGGACCAGGTCGTGGCTCTCGCCCTTGCGCAGCCTGATGTCCCCGCGCAGTCCGGACTCCGGGCTCCAGGCTGCCTGATGCGCACCGGCCACCCGCAGTCGCAGTCCCCCGGCCCGAGCGGCCCACACGTCCCCCTCCAGCCGTGGATCACGCACACGGTCGGCACCGAATCCGGGCCGCGGGTCGAGCACGAGTCGCACCCGTGCCTGGCCCCGTTCCACCCGCATACGCCGCAGCAGCACCAGGCGGTCGACGGACGCCGGCATCGCCAGCGCGTCCCGGCATTCGATCACGCAGTCCGCGGTCACCCAGCGGCTGACCCGGATCAGCGTGCCGTCCTCGTAGTACCCGCCCCAGACGTGCCAGCGGTCCTCCGGCTCCACGCCGAAGTACCCACCCCCTCCGATCAGGGCGGAGAACACCGCGTCGCTGTGCCAGCGGGGAGCGCTCAGCCAGACGATCCGCCCCTCCGGGTCCACCACGGCGCCGCGTTCGCCGTCCGCGAGGACGGCGTAGTCCCGCAGCACCCAAGGCGGGCAGAGGCCGCTCGCCGGCTCTGCCTGCTTGTCCGCTCTTGCATCCATGGCACGGGGGTTTTCCCCGCAGCCGGGCCCGGAAACAACGAGGCGCACGCCCCGAGCGGGCCGGACGGCGCAGGCGGGGCCGGGGCCGACAGCCGTCCGCGTCCCCGTCCACCGGCCGGTGCGACCGCACCGGCGAGGGCGCACGGGCGTCCTTCCGGCGGTCTGCGGGCGTCCTCCCGGCGGTCCGTCAGGGCCTGGGCTGCCACGCGCCCGTGGGCTGGAGCACAGCCTCGGCCAGTGCACGCGTGCGCAACTCGGTGACCGACTGGTACTCCGGGTCGGCGACCATGCGGCTGAACGCCTCACGGCTCGGATAGCGTACGAGAACGACCGCGTCCCACGCCTGGCCCGCTTCGGCCACGAGCGCGCGTCCGCCCGTGCCGGCGTAGACGATCTCCGCACCGTAGCGAGGCAGGAACGTCTCCCGCAGGTGGCGCGCGTACTCCTCGTACAGAGCCCTGCCTCCTGGCGCGAAGCGCAGCAGGTTGAGCATGACCACGGGACCACCGGGGTCTTCGGCGAGAAGCGTCTTCAGATCGCTGCCTGCGGGGTCGACCGCCATGGAACACTCCTTCACGGGATGCGCGGAGGCCGTCGCCCTCGCGCGGAGGGCCGGCCGCGGTCAGCATACCGGCCGGTATGTCCATCCGGCAGGCCTGTGGCCGTCGACGGCCCGCACGCCCGGGGCCGCACCGTCCCGCGCGGCACCGAGCGCGTACGCCACGGCGGCCGGGGGAGAGCCACCGGGCCCGAACGGCGCCGGGCCGGCCGCAACGGAACCAGGCGCGCGGGGGGCCTGAGGTGCGCTTCAAAAGCCGCGCTTCGGGGGACCCACGCACGCCGTACCGGCTGAGCGGAGGGAAGCGGCCCATGAACAAACGGCATGTCTTCGGTGAGGTCTTCACCCTGGAGACGGTGATCGCCTCGTTCGTCTTCGTGGTGATCCTCGCTCTGCTGACCGTCGCCGTGATCCGGCGCCGGGCCGGGGCCGGCAGGTGGCCGTCCCCTCGGGCCGAACGCGATCGACTGGAGTCGTACTACCTGGGCGCCCTCGGCGTCATCGCCGTCTTCCTCGTCGTCTACACCGCTCTGGCCAACCACCGCCAGCAGCAGGCGGTGGCGGACCGGCCGACGACACGCCTCGACGTCACCGCGTTCCAGTGGTGCTGGAAGTTCAGCTACCCGGGCGCCGCCGCCGGGCGGGACGTCTCGGTCCAGGGCACTTGCCGGAACAACCGGTTCCCCACCATGGTCGTGCCGACGGGCAGCACGATCACGATCCACGTCACCTCCAGGGACGTCATCCACTCGATGTGGATCCCGGACCTGCGATACAAGATGGACGCCTTCCCGAACCACGAGAACACCTTCACGCTGACGTTCGACCGCGCAGGGCGCTGGCGCGGCAGGTGCGCGGAGTTCTGCGGGCTGCGCCACCGGGAGATGGACTTCTGGGTGAAGGCCGTGTCGCCCGACGAATACCACAAGTGGCTGAAGAAGCAGGCGGCCGGCACCGGCACCACGGGAGCCGCCGCATGACGGTCCATCAGCGGACTTCCGGGGAAGCGGCCGGCGCCAACCCTCCCGGCGGCTGGCTGACGTCCCTCACCTCCACCGACCACAAGCGCATCGGACTGCTGACCATCGGGACGTCCCTCGTCCTGCTGTTCCTGATGGGCATCCTCGCCCTGCTCATGCGCAGCCAGCTCGCCCAGCCCGACGAAAACTTCCTGCCGGCCCAGACGTACAACCAGCTGTTCACCATCCACGGCTCCGGCATGATCTACATGGTCATGACGCCGTTCGCCCTAGGCCTCGGCGTCTACCTGGTGCCGTTGCAGATCGGCGCGCCGGGCATCGCCATGCCGCGCATCACCCTGCTGGGGTACTGGCTCTACGTGTGCGGCGCCGTGACGATGCTGTCGGGCTTCGCCGCGTCCGACGGCGCCCACGCCGACGGATGGTTCTCCTATCCGCCGATGGCCGACGGACAGCACTCGCCCTCGGTCGGCACCGATCTGTGGATCGTCGGAGTCTTCCTCGCCGCCGTCGGGACCATCCTCCTCGGCTGGACGGTGCTCTGGACGGTGCTGCGCAAGCGGGCGCCGGGCATGACGATGCTGCGGATGCCGGTGTTCTCCTGGTCCATGGTGGCCACCTGCCTGATGGTGGTCGGCTCGTTCCCGGCACTGCTGGCCGCCCTGGTGATGCTCGCCGTGGGCCGGGTGGATCCCTCGGTGTTCGCGTCGAACGTATGGAACATCGGCTACCAGCACATCTTCTGGTTCTACGGTCATCCGGTCGTCTACGTCATGTTCTTCCCCTACCTGGCCGCCGTGGGCGAGGTGCTCGCGGTCTTCTCCGGCCGCCGCCCCTTCGGTTACAAGGGGACGGTGCTGGCGCTGCTGGCCTTCGCCGCGCTGTCGATGAGTGTGTGGGGCCACCACATGTTCGCCACCGGGCAGGCCGCGAACGACTACTACTCCCTGACCTCCATCTCGCTGCTCATGCCGGCCGGAATCGAGTACTTCGCGCTCATCGGGACGATCCTGGGCGGACGGCTGGTCTTCCGCACGCCGATGCTGTTCGCCCTGGCGTTCATCCCGCAGTTCCTCATCGGCGGCCTCACCGGCATCATGGTCGGCACCCCGGTGATCGACTACCACGTCACCGACAGCTACTTCGTCGTCGCCCACCTGCACTACGTACTGTTCGCCGGCAGCGCCTTCGGCCTGTTCGCCGCGGTCTACTACTGGTTCCCCAAGGCCACCGGCGTCCTCCTCCGGGAGAACCTCGGCAGGCTGCACTTCTGGCTGCTCGTCATCGGAACGAACCTCACCTTCCTGCCCATGTTCGGGCTCGGCTACCTCGGCATGCCCCGACGCGTGTCCTCCTACGACGCGGTGGACGGGTTCGGCTTGCTGAACCTGCTGTCCAGTTGCGGCGCCGCCTTCCTGGCCGCGGGCATGACGGTGTTCCTGGTCAACGTCCTGGAGTCGCTGCGCGACAAACGGCCCGCGGGCGACGACCCATGGGGCGGCCAGACCCTGGAATGGGCCACCTCGTCCCCTCCGCCCGAGACCAACTTCCCGCCCGAGCGCCCACTGCCCCCGATCACCAGTTACGCCCCGCTGCTCGATCTGAAGAAGCGGAGGCAGAGTTCCTCCGCTCAGGCACCGGAAGCGGAGGCACCGGAAGCCGGTGGGGGGAGCCGTCCGTGATCAAGAAGTATCCGGGCTGGGCCGTGATGGCGGCCTGGGGAGTGTTCAACGGCCTGCTCGCGGCCGTCCTCGCCGTCTACCGCGGCCACCTCATCGCCCTCATGCTCTACGTCGGCGCCGTCGTCCTCGTCGAGATCGCCGCCGTGCCGGTGCTCCTGTCCGCCCGTCGCGCCGACGGACAGGAGCGCCATCGTCTCCCCGTGCGCGGTGCCGTGGCCGTCCCGCTCATGGCCGTCGGTCTCACCCTTGCCGGGCTCACCCTCGCCTACGGTCCCTGGATGCTGTCTCTCGCCGTGCCGCTGCTCCTGGTGTCGTTCGCGCTCGCGGTCCACCGAGGGGCCTGGCGGCGGGGCGGTTCGTCATGAGCGGCATGAGCGAGATGAGCGGGACGGGCGGAGCCCTGACCGCCGAGACCCTCGCCATGGCCCTGTCCGGGCTGCTCGTCGCCGCGGTGATCCCGGCTCTGGTCCACCTCACCCGCTCATGGGCGGGCTGGCGGAGGATCTCCCTGCCCGCGGTGGCGGCTCTGCCGCTGTTCGTCGTCCTGCACGCGACCGTCGTCCTGACCGCGCCGCTCGTTCGCCCGGGGTTCGCCCGGCTCACCGCCGAGGCGCTGCTGTTGTACGCGGCAGTGCTGTTCTGGCTGCCGGTCCTCGGCACACGGCACCGGCTGAGCGATCCGGCGCGCTCGGTCTACCTCTACCTGTCGATGCCGCTCCTGGACCTGCCCGCAGTGGTCATGGTGGCGCTCGGCCATGTGGCGGGAGGACTGGCCATGGTCGCGGCGATGCTGCCCATCGGTTTGGTCGCGCTGGGCGTCACCTGGCGCTGGATCACCCAGGAGGAGTGCCTGGCGCAGCCCGGCGGCGAATGACGGACCCGGCGGCGAATGACGGACCGGCCGTCAGGAACCGGAGTCCTCCTCGGCCTTCTGCGCCTGTTCGGGGTCGGCCGTGATCGCGGCGACCTGACGGCGGGCCTCGTCCGTCAGCGGCATCTCGACCCGCTCGGCGTAGTACCAGCGGCTCAGCGCTCGCCTGAGGTAGCGCCCGACGGGCATGTACCAGCGGCCGACCCGGTGGAGGGGTACGGGCATGTCCCTGACCGCGATGGGGATGCTCTTCTCCGGCGGCAGAGCTGTGTGCACCCTCTCGTACGAGCCTTCGGCCGCGAGCCGTACGTCCTCTGCCGGCTCCCCCCGCTGGAGCCGCGCCCGGTCCCGGGCCTGCAGGGCGAGGCAGAGACGCTTGGTGACGCAGAAGGCGAGGACCGGCAGCACGAAGAGCCCGGTGCGCAGCACCCAGGTCAGGAGCTCGAAGGGGACTTCGAAGACCTTGGCGAGGACGTCCTGGCCGCCGGCGAGGAGCAGCACGGCGTAGGCGGTGACGCCGGCCACCCCGAGTCCCGTCCGCGTGGGCTGGTTCCTGGGGCGGTCGCACAAGTGGTACTCCTTGCCGCCACCGGTCACCCAGCGTTCGAAGAAGGGGTACGCGTAGAGCACCGCGAAGAGGACGGCGGGCAGCAGCGCGCCGGGGATGAAGACGTCCCAGACGACGGTGTGCCCGAGGACGTCCGTCTCCCACCTCGGCATCAGGCGCAGCGCCCCCTCCAGGTATCCGATGTACCAGTCGGGCTGGGAGTCGATGGACGCCTGGTCCGCCCGGTACGGACCGAAGTCCCAGATGGGGTTGATCTGCATCACGGCCGACAGCACGGCCAGAAGTCCGAACAGAATGAAGAACAGACCCGTCGATTTCGCCGTGTACTGGGGGTAGAGAGGCTTGCCGATGACGTTCTGGTTGGTGCGGCCCGGCTTGGCCCACTGGGTGTGCTTGAGGTAGACGACCAGCCCGAGATGCACGGCGATCAGGGCGATGAGCAGCCCGGGAACCAGCAGGATGTGCGCGGCGTACATCCTGGGAACGATCTCGTGGTCCGGATACTGGCCGCCGAAGACGAAGAAGGCCAGGTACGTGCCGACGATCGGGATGGACAGCACGATGCCCTCGGCCGTGCGCAGCCCGGTGCCGGACAGGAGGTCGTCGGGGAGGGAGTAGCCGCAGAAGCCCTCCAGCAGCGAGAGCATGAACAGGGTGACGCCGATCGTCCAGTTGACCTCGCGCGGCCGGCGGAATGCTCCGGTGAAGAAGATGCGCAGCATGTGCACGCCGATGGCAGCCACGAAGACCAGCGCCGCCCAGTGGTGCATCTGCCGTATCAGCAGTCCGCCGCGCACGTCGAAACTGATGTGCAGCACGGAGCTGTAGGCCTCCGACGCCATCACTCCGCGCAGAGGCTCGTAGGAGCCGGTGTACGGGCGTTCCTCCATGCCGGGATGGAAGAAGAAGGTCAGGAACGTCCCGGTGAGCACCAGGACGACGAAGCTGTAGAGAGCGATCTCGCCCAGGAGGAAGGACCAGTGGTCGGGGAAGGCCTTGCGCAGGAGTGTCCTGGCCGCCTCGGACAAGGGGACCCGCCGGTCCACGGCGGTCGCCACCCGTTCGCCGCGGGTCGGTTTCGGCTCCGGGTGCAGCAGCTTCCGCAGGAGTGACAAGAAGGGCTCACCTCCGGATGGCCTGCGGGCGGGCCGGACCCCGCCGGGGAGACCGGGACCGGCGGGTCTCGGCTGTGCCGGGGGGTCCCCGGGGCCGTCGGCCTCGAAACGGCACAGGAAGTCGTGCCCCGCGAGCCGCCCGCTCGGACCTCTCCGCTCACGACGGGTCAAACACCGGTAAGCCGTCCGGCCCACGCAGCGGCATGAAATCCGGGGCGACGGGGTGGAGTTTGAATAGGCCGAACGAAGTTGGGGACCCATGGCGATGCCATAAGAAGAGCCGGACCAGCGCAGAGGCTTCCATGACCCTCCCCGCCATCCTTCGCCCATCGGTGAAGTCACCAGCCGTCGGCGCGCTCACGTCCTCGCAGATCGACGAGCTCGTGACCCGTGTCAGCCGGCACACCGGAGCCCGGGAGCGCGAGGCCGCCCGTGAGGAGGCCGTCCGCGCGCTGGTCCCCTTGGCGCGCCGGATCGCAGGCAAGTACCGCAGCATCGGCGGAGCGGAGCAGGACGACCTCTTCCAGGTCGCCTGTGTGGGCCTGGTCAAGGCCATCGACGGCTACGACCCGGATCAGGGCCACGCCTTCTTGTCCTACGCGGTGCCGACGATCACGGGAGAGCTGAAGCGTCACCTGAGGGACCGGACGGGACTCGTTCGGTTGCCGCGAACGGTGCAGGAGAACAGGCAGCAGGTCGGGCGAGTGCGGCGGGAGCTCGAACAGAGGAACGGTGGACGCGCTCTCACCCCCGCGCAGATCGCGCACGCTTGCGGTCTGTCCGAGGATGCGGTGGTCGAGGCGATCCGTTCCCAGGAGGTGTTGCAACCTCGGTCCCTCGACACGCGACCGGAGGGAGCGGATCGGTCCCTGCCCGCGTTCGGCGAGCTGTTGGGCCATCGCGACGCCGAACTCGAGGCCGTCGCCGAACGAGTGGAGCTCTTCGAGGCGCTGCGGGAGTTCCCGGAGCGCGAACGCCGCATCCTCTTCCTGCGCTTCTACCACGACCAGACCCAGCAGCAGATCGCGGCGACCGTCGGCATCTCGCAGATGCATGTGTCCCGGCTGCTCACACGATGCCTGGCACGGCTGCGTGAGGTCCTCGGCCACCTGGACCCGTCAGCAACCTCGGAAGGACGGCGCGGGCCGCGAGCCGCTTCGCGAGGTGGCGAAGTGCCGGCCGCCGCGCCTGTCCCGGACACCACGGTGCCCGTCACCGACTCGCCGGCCGAGGTGCCCGAACCGAGGCCGGGTTCGACACGTCAGGGTCCTGCCGGGTGCAACGCAGTCCGAACGCTCCGGCCTGCCGGGCGGCGCCGTTGTACCGGCCGCGAGACCGCTCGCCCCGTGCGCACCCCGTCGCGGAGCCGTGGAGGAGGACCGGAGCCCGCCCGGTCACCGTCGGCCGGCCCGGGGCCGCGAGCCCCTCGTACGCGTGGACGCGGCACCACCGAGCAGGAGCCGGCGCACCCGGCACAGCCGTGTGGACGCAGCCGCCTTCGACCAAGCGGGCGAACGGGGAGACCGGCCGTTTACCGGACACGGCGGCAGGTCACCCCCTGCCTCCGGCAGAGGCGCGTATCCGAGGGAGCACGTCATGACGCTGGTGGCCGACTACGTACTGCAACGTCTGCGGGAATGGGGGATCGAGAGGGTCTACGGCTATCCCGGCGACGGGATCAACGGACTGCTGGGCGCCTTCGACCGGGCGAAGGGACAGCCGGAGCTGATCCAGACGCGCCACGAGGAGATGGCGGCGTTCATGGCCTGTGCCCATGCGAAGTTCACCGGCGAGGTGGGCTGCTGCACGGCGACCTCCGGACCCGGCGCCGTTCACCTCCTCAACGGGCTGTACGACGCCAAGCTGGACCACCAGCCGGTGGTCGCCGTGATCGGCCAGCAGAAGCGGCTCTCCCTGGGCGCCCATTACCAGCAGGAGATCCCGCTGACCCAGCTGTTCGCCGATGTCTCCGAGTTCTGCCAGATGATCGTGCATCCGGCGCAGGCGCGGCATGTGATCGACCGGGCGTTCAAGACGGCCCTGACCATGCGGTCGGTCGCGACCATCGTCATTCCGGAGGACGTCCAGGAGGAGAACGCCCAGCCGTCCCCGCCGAAGACGCACGGCGCCGTCTTCTCCAGCGTCGGCTGGAGCCGCCCCCGGCTGCTGCCCGACCCGCAGGAGCTGCGCAAGGCCGCGGACGTCCTCAACGCGGGCACGAAGGTGGCCATGGTGATCGGCCAGGGTGCCGCGCACGCGGAGAGCGAGGTCGTTCAGGCGGCGGAGCTGCTGGGCGCCGGGGTCGCCAAGGCGCTGCTGGCCCGGGAGGTCCTCCCGGACGATCTGCCGTTCGTGACCGGTCCGATCGGTCTGCTCGGCAGCAAGGCCAGCGACAACATGATCCAGAACTGCGACACCCTGCTCATGGTGGGTACGAGCTTCCCCTACGCCGAGTGGCTGCCGGACGAGGGCCAGGCGCGGGGCGTCGAGATCGACATCGACGGACGGATGATCGGCATCCGCTACCCCATGGACGCCCATCTCGTCGGCGACTCCCAGGAGACCCTCAAGGCCCTGCTGCCGCTGCTGGAACGCAAGACCGACCGCTCCTGGCGCGAGCAGATCGAGAGGGACGTCCGCGAGTGGGACGAGATCTGCCAGAAGCGGGCCGGACAGCATTTCGGCGGCACGATCAACCCGCAGTCGGTCGCCTCCGAGCTGTCGCCCCGTCTCCCGGACGGCTGCATCCTGACCGCCGACTCCGGCTCGGGGACCAACTGGTGGGCCCGGCACCTGAAGCTGCGCAAGGGCATGCGGGCCTCACTGTCGGGCACCCTGGCCACGATGGGCCCCGGGACGCCGTACGCGATCGCGGCGCGCTTCGCCCACCCCGACCGGCCGGTGATCGCCTTCGTCGGTGACGGCGCGTTCCAGATGAACGGCATGGCGGAGATGATCACCGTCAAGCGCTACCTGGAGCGGCTGTCCGGGCCGGCGCCGTTCGTCTTCTGCGTGTTCAACAACCAGGATCTCAACCAGGTCACCTGGGAGCAGCGCGCCATGGCGGGCGACCCGAAGTTCCCGGGATCGCAGTACATCCCGGACGTGCCCTATGCCAAGTACGCCGAGCTGCTGGGCCTGAAGGGCATCTACTGCGACAAGCCGAAGAAGGTCGGGAAGGCGTGGGACGAGGCACTGGCCGCCGAGCGGCCGGTGGTGCTGGAGTTCAAGGTCGACCAGGAGATCGCGCCGATCCCGCCGCACATCATGCTGTCGCAGGGCAAGAAGGCCGCCAAGGCCGCCGTACGCGACCCGGAGAGGGCCGGCATCGCGGCCAAGGGCGCCCGGCAGAAGCTCACCGAGGTGGCCGAACGGCTGCCGGGACGGCACTGATGACCGGCGCGGGGGCCGGCACGGACCTTGCGGCCTGCCGGATCGACGCGGTCGACGTGCACGCCTTCGAGGTGCCGACCGACGGCCCGGACGGCAAGGAGGAGGACGGCACCCTGCAGTGGGACTCCACCACCCTGGTCCTGGTCCGGGCGCACGCCGCGGGCCGCACCGGGCTCGGCTACACCTACGGGGACGTGTCGGTCGCCTCCTTCGTCGAGTCCGAGCTCGCGGACACCGTCAGGGGACAGGACATCGGCTCGCCCGCCGCGCTCTGGCACCTGATGGGGCGGCAGATCCGCAACGCCGGCCGTCCCGGCGTCGGCGCCATGGCGGTCTCCGCGGTGGACGTGGCGCTGTGGGACCTCAAGGCGAGGCTGCTGGAGCTGCCGCTGATCCACCTCCTGCCCGCGTGGCACGACCGGGTCCCGGTGTACGGCAGCGGCGGATTCACCAACTACCCCCTGGACCGTCTCACCGACCAGCTCAGCGGCTGGGTGGAACAGGGCATCCCGCGGGTCAAGCTCAAGACATCCAGGGACCCCGAAGGCGACCCGCGGCGCCTGACGGCCGTCCGCACGGCCATCGGTGACGAGCCGGAGCTGTTCACCGATGCCAACGGGGCGCTCGGCCGCAAGGAGGCCCAGTACTGGGCCCGCCGGTTCCACGACGAGTGGGACGTGCGGTGGCTGGAGGAACCCGTCAGCTCCGCCGACCTGGACGGCCTGCGCATGCTCCGGCAGGGCAGCCCCGGCCGGCTGGAGATCGCGGCCGGCGAGTACGCGTACACCACCCGGGACTTCGTCAACCTGGTCGAAGGACCGGCCGTGGACTGCCTGCAGGCCGACGTCACCCGCTGCGGCGGCATCACCGGCGTCCTGGAGGCGGCCGGCCTGGCCGCCGCCCACCACCTGGACCTGTCGGCCCACTGCGCGCCGGCCGTCTCGGCCCACGCGTTCTGTGCCGTGCGCCGGCTGCGGCACCTGGAGTACTTCCACGACCACGTGCGTATCGAGCGCCTGCTGTTCGACGGCACCCTGTCACCCGACGGCGGCGCCCTGCGCCCCGACACCTCCCGGCCGGGCCTCGGCCTGGACGTCAAGTGGCCCGACGCCGAGCGCTACCGCGTGTACGGGGCACAGACCGCCTGACCAGGCTCGCAGAAGGAGAGTGCACACCGATGGCGAAGCCCACCCGCCGGACGACACGTGAGATCCCGGCCAAGACCCATCCGGAGATCCCCGGAGCGCCACGCGCCCGCCAGACGCTCGACGTCGGCGCGCTGGAGCGGGCCCTGCGCAAGGCCGTGGACGGCGAAGTCCGGTTCGACGCCGGCTCGCTCGGGCTGTACGCCCAGGACGCGTCCAACTTCCGCCAGGTGCCCATCGGCGTCGTCGTCCCGCGCACCCTCGACGACGTCGTCGCCGTGCACAAGGTCTGCCACCGCTTCGGCGCCCCCATCCTCAACCGGGGCGGCGGGACCAGCCTGTCCGGTGAGACGGTCAACGAGGCCGTGGTGATCGACCACTCCAAGTACCTCACCCGCATCGGCAAGATCGACGTCCGCCGCCGTCTGGTCACCTGCGAACCCGGCGTCATCAACGAGGAGCTGAACCGGCACACCGGCAGGCACAACCTGGTGTTCGGCCCCGATCCCTCCTCCCACTCCCGGTGCGTGATCGGCGGCAACATCGGCAACAACTCCTGCGGCATCCACTCCGTGCAGTCGCAGCTGTACGGACCCGGCCCGCGCACCAGCGACAACGTGGACGCCCTCGAGGTCGTCACCTACGACGGCGCCCGCTTCTGGGTCGGGGTGAACGAGGAGGACCAGCTGGACGCCGTCATCGCCGCGGGCGGCCGCAAGGGCGAGATCTACGCCGCGCTGCGCGACCTGCGCGACAAGTACGCCGACGCCATCCGGGCCGGGTTCCGCTCGGCCGAGGAGGTGCCGCGCCGGGTGTCCGGCTACAACCTCGACGAACTCCTGCCCGAGCGCGGCTTCAACGTCGCCCGCGCCCTGGTCGGCACCGAGAGCACCTGTGCCACCGCCCTGCAGGCGGTCCTCAAGCTCACCCCCGCCATGCTGCAGCGGACCACCGTGGTCGTGGAGTACGACCAGCTGCACGACGCGGCCGAGCACTGCATGGAGATCATCGAGCGCTTCAAGCCCATCGGTCTCGAGGGACTCGATCACGAACTCATCCGCGACCAGCAGCTGCAGCACATGAACGTGCAGGACCTGCAGGAGCTGCCGCGTCTTGGGGGCGCGGCCTGGCTGCTGGTGCAGTTCGGCGCGGACACCGCCGAGGAGTCCATCGAGCAGGCCGAGCGCTTCACCCGATGGCTCACCGACGACAAGGGATACGAACGGGACCGCATCCGCATCGCCAAGAGCAAACAGGAGGGCGGCACCAGCGGCGACCTGTGGGCGATCAGGGAGAGCGGCCTCGGTTCCACCTCGTTCCCGGGCGGCAAGGACCACTGGCCCGGCTGGGAGGACTCCGCGGTCCCGCCGTCCAGGACCGGCGAATACGTGCGGGCGCTGCGCAGGCTGATGGACAAGCACGGCCTCGACGGTGCGATGTACGGCCACTTCGGGCAGGGCTGCATCCACTGCCGCCTGAGCTTCGACCTGCGCACCGCCGAAGGCATCAGCACCTACCGGGCGTTCATGGAGGAGGCCGCCGACCTGTGCGTCTCCCTGGGCGGCTCGGTCTCCGGCGAGCACGGCGACGGACAGCAGCGCGGCGAACTGCTGGAGAAGCAGTTCGGACCGGAACTCGTCCAGGCCATGCGGGAGTTCAAGGCCATCTGGGACCCGCAGTGGAAGATGAGCCCCGGCAAGGTCGTCGACGCCTACCGGATGGACGAGAACCTCAAGCTCGGCACCGACTACAACCCGCCGCGCCACCCGGTGAAGTTCGCTTATGAAGAGGACGGCGGGGACTTCGCCCACGCGACGATCCGCTGCGTCGGCATCGGCAAGTGCCGGGTGCCGCAGGCCGAGACGACGATGTGCCCCAGCTACCAGGTCACCCGCGAGGAGAAGCACACCACCCGCGGCCGGGCCCGGCTGCTGTACGAGATGCTCAAGGGGGACGTCATCACCGACGGCTGGCAGTCGAAGGAGGTGTACGACGCCCTCGACCTGTGCCTGGCCTGCAAGGGCTGCACCAACGACTGCCCCGTCAGCGTCGACATGCCCACCTACAAGGCGGAGTTCCTCTACCACCACTTCAAGTCGCCCAGCCGCCGGCGCCCCCGCCACGCCTACGCCTTCGGCTTCATCGACCAGGCCGCACGCGTCGCCTCCCGCATCCCGGAACTCGCCAACCTCGCCACCCACACCCCCGGCCTCGCCCGGATCGCCAAGCTGGTCGCCGGCATCGACCGGCGCCGCCCGCTGCCCCGCTTCGCTCCCATGACACTCCAGGAGTGGTTCACCCGCCGAGGTGGCACCGCCAACCCCGCCGGCCGCCCGGTCGTGCTGTTCCCCGACACCTTCAACAACTACTTCCACACCGGCGTCGGTGTGGCCTGCGTGGAGGCGATCGAGGCCGCGGGATGGCGGGTCGTCATGCCCGAACAGCACATCTGCTGCGGCCGTCCCCTGTACGACTACGGCTTCCTCGACGCTGCCGAGCGCTACCTCCACAACGTGCTGGACGTCCTCCGCCCCCACCTGCGGACGGACACCCCCGTCGTCGGCATGGAACCGAGCTGCCTGGCCGTCTTCAAGGACGAACTTCCCAAGCTGCTTCCGCACGACGACGATGCCGCGCGTCTCACCAAGAACGCCTACCACTTCCCGGAGTTCTTCCAGACCTTCGGCATCGACCCGCCGAAGCTCGACGGCACCGCCCTGCTCTGGGGCCACTGCCACCACCGTGCCACCGGCGGCATGGACCCGGAGCAGGAGCTGCTGGAGAAGATGGGCCTTCAGGTGCGAAACCTCCAGGGCGGCTGCTGCGGCCTCGCCGGCTCCTGGGGCTTCGAATCGGGCAAGTACGAGATCTCCCTGGACTGCGGCGAACAGGCCCTGTTGCCCGCCGTCCGTGACGCCGAGGACGACTGCCTGATCGTCGCCGACGGCTTCTCCTGCAAGACCCAGATCAAGGACGCGGGCACGGGCCGCCGTGCGCTGCACGTCGCCGAGGTGATGAAGCTGGCCCGGGAGAAGGGCAGGGACGGGGTGAGCCGGCTCCCGGAGCGCGGCGCCGCCTCCGTGCCGAAGCCCCCGGCGGGCAAACGGCTCCTCAGGCTCTCGGCCGCCACCGCCCTGGGCGCGGCGCTGACCGCCGCCGGCGTCCGCGTCGTACGCAAGTGACCGGACCGGACTGGCAGAACCGAAGGAAGCGATCACGACGGAGACGACCGGCGCCAAGGCGCCTCCCCGCCCGCGGACGATGTGATGCGGGATCCTGCCGGCGCGGCACACCCGCGTCCGGGAGGTGTTCGGCAAGGTGAAGCAGGGCGGCGGTGCGGAGAGACGGAAGCGTTCCACGTACGCCTCGCCGACGAGGGCCGGCGGCGCGTACGAAGGCGCACCGGCCGGCCCGCACCGCCCCGCCCGGTGGGCTACCGCAGGGTCAGGGACCACCCGGCCCCGAGCGCCGCCAGCCCCACCGTGAACCACAGGGCGTAGTCGCCCACCGAGCCGTCGTGCAGGCGCTTCAGCGCGCCGGCCGGGGCGAGCAGGGCCCGGCGGAGTCCGCCGGCGAAGCGCTGCCACCACAGGGACAGCGCCGCCAGCACCACCGCCCCGCCGGACGAGGCAAGCGCCCAGAGCCAGGTTCCCGCGAACGGTGAGGGACCAGCCGTCTCGGGGGGCGCCGGTGGGAGCGGTCCGCCGAGCACGTGCGCCGCGGTCCGCCGGGGTTCGGTGACCGCGTGGGCCACATGGGTGAACCAGGCGTCGACACCCGGCAGCAGCGCCAGGCCGTACCCGAGGAGGACCAGCACCAGGGGCGGCGTCAGCATCACCGCCCGGTGCCCGGGGCTGCCCCAGCCCTCGTGGCTCCGGGAGCCGGGTTCCGGTTCGCCCTCGTCGGGTTCGGTCGGCTGGCTGGTCAGGGCCGGGTCCTTCCTGGGGCCCCAGCCCAGGAAGATCCGGGCGGCCGACCGGAGGAAAACCGCCCCGGTCGCCGCGGCTCCGCACACGAGCACCACCGTCAGCCAGCGCAAGCCGCCGGAACCGGCGATCAGCGCGGTTCCCAGGAACGGACCGAAGGGTGGTGCCAGGGCGAGCCCCATCCCGCAGCAGGCCAGCAGGACTCCGGGCACGACACCGCGGCGGTCGCGCCCGCGACCGTGCAGCAGTAGCTCGTCGCTGCCGCCGAGCCACTGGATGACAGCGCCCACCAGGAGGAACAGGGCCGCTTTCAGCATGCCCTCGGTGACGAGCAGGACCGTCGAGCCCGCCAGCCCCCGCGGTGTGAGCAGGGCGATCCCGGCGAGCATCGCCCCGCCGCCCGCCACCGTGGCGAAGGCCAGTTGTCTTTTGAGATTCGCTTCCAGCAGGGCCATGGCCGCACCGACCACGACCGAGGCGACGGCGAAGCAGAGCAGCGCGGTGCGGACCGCGTGGTGGTGGAAGGCGAGCGCTTCGGAGAACCCGTCCCAGTAGATCCGGGCCAGGGTGTGGAAGGCGAGATCGCTCATGACACCGGCGAACAGCGCGCCCACCGGAGCGGGGACCACGGTGTAGGCGTCCGCCAGCCAGAAGTGGAAGGGTACGGCCCCCGCCTTGACCAGCAGCCCGGCCGTGACCAGCGTGAAGCCGACGATCACCGGCCCGCCGGGGGGCTGCGCGCGCAGGGTCTCGCCGATCTGGGCGAGGTTGAGGGCACCCGTGCGGCCGTAGACCAGGGCGATGCCGAGCAGCATCGTCAGTGTGCCGATCGAGTTCAGCAGCGCGAAGTTCACCGCGCCCTGCACCACCCCCGGCTGCTGGATCCGGTAGCCGCACAGCGCGTAGGCGGCCACGCTCATCAGTTCCAGCCAGACGAAGATGTTGAACAGGTCCGCGGAGAGCGAGAAGCCCACCATCCCGGCGAGCAGGGCCAGGACCAGCGCCTGGTAGAGGTGCCCGACCTCCTCGAAGTAGCGCCAGGAGAAGACCAGGCTCGCCACGGTGAGCAGTCCGGACAGTGCGGCGAGCGTGGCGCCGGCCGGTTCGACGACGAACGCGATTCCGATGGCCAGGCCCCGGACCGGATGCCAGCCGCCGAACCAGTACACGAGCGGCTCGCTCTGCCTGGTGACGGCCAGGGCGGCCGCCATCGCGGTGACGGCGGCGGCCGCGACGAGGGCCACGATGTCGGGGGCGCGCCGGGGGAGCCAGTGGGCGGAGGCGGCCAGCAGCGCGGCCGTGCACAGTGGCACGACCACGGTGAGGGGGGCGAGGACGCTCGGGTCAGCCACGGACCTGCGCCAGCTCGTCGGGGTCCAGTGTGCCGGTGTCCCGGTGGCTCTGCTGGGCCAGGGCGAGCATCAGCGCGAGCACGACCACGCTGACCACCACATCGGTGAGGGTGAGGGCCTGGACGATCGGGTCCGCCATGGGCTTGCCCGGCTGGGCGCCTTGTGCGATGGGTGCCTGGCCGTTGCGTACGGACCCGAGGGCGACCATCGCCACATAGGTCGCGGACTGCGTCACGGTCAGACTCACCGCGGCGTGGATGTAGTTGCGACTGCTGACGACGCCGTACAGACCGGTGACGAACAGGACACCGGACACGACATAGGGGTAGACGGTCACCCGGCCTCCCGGTTCCTCTTCGGCGGCGGCACGGTGGCGATGTACTCCTGCAGGAACTCATGGAAGATCAGGACTCCGGCGGCGGCCACCTCCAGCCCGGTGGACCAGTTCAGCAGGGCGATGGTGCCTCCGGACGCGAGCGTTCCGGTGGTCCCGCCGGGCAGGAATCCGGCGAGATAGGCCTGGCCGGCCACGACCGCCGCCAGCCCGACGCCGATGAACGCGGCGGCACCCGTGCCCTCGGCGGCGTCGACCAGGGAGGTGGGGCTCGCTCTCCGGTGGCTGCGGTAGCTCCCGGCGATCCAGACGAGCAGCGCGGCGTAGGCACAGACCATGCCCCCCTGGAAACCGCCGCCGGGCGTGAGGTAGCCGTAGGCGACCGTCCACAGCCCGAGCAGCAGCACGACCGGCACCATCAGCAGGCCCGCCTGCCGCACGGCCACACTCTTCATCCGGTCCTCGGGCCGCTCGCCGGGCTTGTCCCGGGCATCCCGCAGGAGCAGCGCCGTGCCCATCACGCTGGTGAAGAGGATGAGCTCCTCGCCGAGCGTGTCCCAGCCCCGGTAGTCGAAGACCACGGCCGTGGGGATGTTGGTGACATGGCGCTGTGCGACGGCGTGCCGCAGGACGTAGGCGGCGTACGGGCGGGCGGGGGAGCCGAACGACGGCAGCCCGGTCAGTCCCCACAGCAGCACCCCGGCCAGGACCGCGGCGGCTCCGGCGAACAGCACCAGGCGAAGACGCCGGTTCATCCGTGATCCTCCTCCTTCCGGTTCCGGCGACGGGTGCGCTGGATGGTCGTCAGCAGCAGCATCGGGTAGGCCACGGTGGAGACCACGGTGACGGAGATGGCGACGTCCGGCGCCTGGAGCACGGTGAACAGCACCGCCAGCGCCAGGCCGAACAGGCCGTTCACGACGGTCTGGCGCAGGGGGTCGTGGCAGGCCACCACGGCGACCCCGAGCACCCCCGCGAGGGTGAGGACGACACCTTCCAGAACAGTCACCCGGAGGCCTCCGGTGGCGTACCGCTCGACCCGTGCCCGTTCTCGGGCGGTCCCTGCGGGGAGGGCGGGCCGGAGTCCCGCAGGACGCGATGCCGTGCCGCCCGCCCGGTCGCATGCGTCAGCACCGGGTTGAGGACCACGAGGAAGAGCAGTGCGGCCAGCGCCTGGACCGTGCCCGACGGCGAGGAGAACGGGGACAGCGCCACGGACACGCCGATCAGAACGGGGCCGACCGTCGTGCCCGCGGCGGCGAAGTGCAGCCGGTCGAAGACGTCCCGCATCCACCACACCCCGACGCAGCACACCAACTGGGCGGCGACCCCGGTGGCCAGGGCCACGTCCGACGCGACGCGGGCGGCGCTCACGGGGTGCGGTCCAGGAAGCGAGCGAACAGCAGACCGCCGACCCAGCTGAGCAGTGCCATGAGGAGCGCCACCCCGGTGGCCGACGAGCTGCCGGTGCCGACCGATACGCACACCAGCGCCAGTGTGGTCGTCGCCCCGGCGAGTTCCAGGGCCACGAGGCCGTCGACGGGCGGCTCCCGCATGCCCACCGCCAGCAGCGGCAGCAGCCCCGCGAGCAGCGCGCTCGCGGCGATCAGAAACCCCTCTTTCACAGCGGCTCCTCCGACGCCCGCACGGGCCGCAGATCGTGCAGCAGAGCCCGGCCGTCCCGCGGGTCGATGTCGATCACGTAGGCGTTCGGCGAGTAGGTGGCGATGACGGCGAGCATCGCCGCGGTCGCGGCGACGTCGGACGTGGGGGTCCCGGTGAGACCGGTCTCCTTGCGGACGAACCGGCCGACCGGCCCGCGCCGCCCCCGGACCATGCTCTGGACCAGCACGCCCACGACGATCCCGAAGTCGACCACGGTCTGCCGGGCGGCCGACGGCAGGGCCGTCACCGCCCGCCACCGCGGCCGTCTCGCCGACAGGCCGAGGGCGACCGTGATCTGCCGGGCCGCCGCGGCGACGCCGGCCGCGACCGCCCCCCACAGGGCCGTCGCCACGTCGGCCTGCCCGCTGAAGAGGAACCACAGCGGGTACAGCAGGCACCACGCGGCCAGACCCGTGAGCGCTCGCCGCGTGGCGGGTCGCCGGACGAGGGCCGGACGCTTCATCGTGTTCCCGGGGACGCCATCATGGGCCGGTGGGTACCCGACTGACCGCTGTGGTACGCCGTCTCTCACCCACATGGTCGTGGAACCACGAGGGCGGCCGGCGCGCGGTACCCCGGGATCACCGCGACGGCCCGCGCCCCGGCCGTAGGGGCATGTGGGCGCCATCCGCCCGGATCACCGTGACGTCGGGGTCCTTCCGGCCGAGTCGTCGCAGGTCGCCCCGTCGACAGCGATGCGGGTGGTGGACCGGCTGATCGCCGCCGGGCCGGCGGACGGCGGACCGGCAGTCCGACGGTCGGCGCTCATCGAAGCCCTCGACGCCCGTCGTCGCCGGTTCCGTGAGACGCCCCGTCACCGGTCTCGAGAGGTTTTGCATAATGCAAGGCACAGGACCGACGGGTTCCGGACGTGACCGCACACGGTGCGCGCATGGCGCTGGACCCGACTCGGGCGTGGCACAGGGACGAGCAGGGGGTGACAGGCCGTGCGCCGACGGCGTCACCGCCCGCTGCCTGCGGACGCGCACGTGATGACGCACTTGCGTACCACCGTGTGGGGGCCTGCGGAGTTCACCGGGTTTCCGCCCCGGCGGCTCGTCGTGCACGGGATGGTCACAGGGCTGCTCGGTGTGACGGCCATCCTCGGCACCGCGCTCGTGGGAGCGTGGACGGGCCTGTCCGCGCTGGCCGACGGGGCAGGCGGGCTCGCCTGTGCGGCAGCGCTCGTCCTCTACCTGTGGTGGGTCGGCGCGGGGCGTGCGTTGGTCGGCGCGGTGGCGGTACTCGGCGTGTTCCTCGCCCTCCAGGCTCCGCAGGCTGCTGCCGGTGTCGTCCTGGCGGAGCGGGGCCGGGTGCAGCCCGTGGTGGTCACCGCGGTTCAGGAGGGGCGCGCGCCCGGCCGCGAGAGCGACCGCTACGTGTGTTCGGTCACCGACGCCCACGGCGTACCGCTCAAAGTCCGGATCTGGCGCGGCTGTGGCGACGCCACCCGGCCAGGAGACGCGCTGGCCGTCGTCTACGATCCCCGTGGGACCGTACCGCCGCGGGGTCTGGAGCCGGGGGCCGGGGGAATCGGGGCGCTCCGTGATCTGGTGTCTTGGGCTGCCGTGCTCGGTGCCGGATGCGCCATCACCGTGATCCGGTCCTACCGGTTGTCCGGACAACCGTGGGCGGTACCGGGCGCGGAGCAGAGCGACGGGCTCCGCCGGCCGGCCGGTCGTCGAGTACGGACCTGTCGCACGGCCGGAGTGAGTCGCCGGAGGCGGTTCACGAGGAGGTGACGCGCGCCTGGAGGCGGACCAGGCCGGCCACACCGAACTGAAGGCTCACCGGCAGTGTGTGCCGGGACGTGATTCCGCGCACGTGGTGCAGGAGGACACGGGGACCGGTGCCCCCGAAGGTGACCTTGGTGCCGTTCTCCAGAAGAATCCCCGCTGTCGACAGGGATCCGTTCCCTTCGCGGGACTTGCCCCCGACGAGGACGCCTCGTCCGCCGTCCGGAGTGGCCACCATGCCGAGGTGCTCGGGAGCACCGTCGTCGTTGCGTACCGTCATGGCGAGAGTGCCGTTGCCCGAACGGTCCAGATGCGCGACCGCGTCGGTGATCGACAGCTCTGCCCCGTACACGTCGACGTCGGCCCGGCCAGGTGTGCCGTCGGAGCCGGGGGAGCCGGCGGCTGTTCGCGGGCCGGGGGTCTGGTGGTGGGTGTCGGCGGTACAGCCGGCCGTCAGGAGGCTCACTGCCGCGGCGAGGGAAACCGCCGCGGCGAGGCGAGTGCGTGTGGCCATCGGAGTCATATTTGCATAATGCCAAGGTCCCTCTTCGGCCCTCCACCCGCCCCACCCGTGCCGGCCGGAGCGGGCAGACCGCAACCCAAGACGGCAAGGCCGCGCGGGCCCGGGCGGGAGGACCCGGGCCCGGCCGGTCGCCGGACACCGGCGCGGTGACCGGCTGCCGGCGGCGGGCTGCCGGCTCAGGAACCGCGTGCCATCGCCGTGGTCATGAGGCCGAGGACGAGAGCTACGGCTCCGGTGGCGGTGTTGCTGGCAATCGTGCCTGTCGTGGCCGACGCGTGCTGTATCGCCCAGGGGGCGACGATGGCCCAGGCACCGATGGCGGCCGCCGCCCAGCCCATGCCGAAGGTCCGCTCGAAGACCGAGCCGAAGCCGAAGGCCAGGACGGCCAGGGCGATGCCGGTGACGAGATTGCTCACGGCCAGCGGGTTGCCGTTGAATCCGATCACCCAGGGGGAGATCGCCAGGTACAGGCCGGTCAGCAGGGTCAGGCCCTCCGTCGCCTGCGCGGTCGGCCGGGCCGAGATCTCGGTGGCCCGAGCCCGCATCGCCTGGATGTCGGGGTGTTCTTCGATACGCGAGTGCATGACCATAGCGGCCCACCTTCTCCCTCGTCTTTCTCCTCTTCTCCTTCCCGCGTATCCGTCCAGAGCGGTTGAAACCTTGGCACAGTGCAAAAGATGTGGATTGTCAGACCCGGCCTGGCGTCGTTGCTTCCGCCCGGCGGCTCGCGAGCATTCCCCGGGCCGTGGACATCGAGGGCCGGGCCGGAGCGCGAGCCGCCGGACCGGTCGACGCCCGCCCCCGTGGCCGGCTGCCGTGCCGGCATCCGCGGGCTCGGGGCTGGGCCGTCTCAGTCGGCGGGGAGGCGCAGAACCTCGTGTCGGTAGTCGACGGTGATGCTGCCGAACCGGCTGAGGACGTCCGAGCCGAGCAGGCCCTGGATGTCAGGACCTCCCTTTTGGATCCGCATGTCGATGACCGTGGCGTCGGCCGGAGCCAGCCGGATGGTGCCGGCCTTCCACCTGTGCAGTTCGACCACAGGCACCTGCTGCGTGCCCACGACACCGGTGATGGGCTGCCGCCGGCCCGTCCGGGGCAGACGCAGTTGCCGCGCGACGTCGTCGTCGACGGCGCTGGAGGAGGCGCCGGTGTCCAGCACGAAGCGGAACGGTCCCTTGCCGTTGATGCTCACGGGCACGAAGGCGATGGTCTGCCCGCCGCGTGACACCACGTCGAGCGGCACCTCTCGCGTTCTGGATGCCTTCGTCGGGGTCCGGGAGGCGCTGTCGGGCGCCTGCCCCGACTCAGTGGTGCACCCAGCCAGGAGAAGGGCCGCCAGGCATGGCGCCAGCCGGCGAGCAGCGCGCGTAGGACGGACAGGGCGGGGCATACCACCGCTCCTTCGTATCGCGTGGCCTCCCCTCCGGCAGGGTCACCCCGCACGGGCGGCGCAAACCCTCGCGCAGGACCGGCACACCGGTGTGCGCGCATGTGTGAGGCGGTGGGAGGCGCCCGGCGCCTTCGGGCTCCATGGTGCTCGGCTTCTTCACGGCGTGGCCGGTCAACGCCTGGCTGATCCACGCCGGCGGGAAGGAGAAGATGTGACCACGCGAACCGGCGTAAGCCGGTGACGAGCCGGGCCGGCAGTGGCTTTCCTGCCACGTGGCCTTGCTCAGGGATCACCCCTGCTCCGTCTTGTGCGGGTGGTCCTCGCTCAGCCAACGGCCGAGCAGAGCACCACCGAAGACGACGAATCCCACACCGATGAGCCATGACTCGATGACGAGCACCGTGCCGACCGCTCCGTAACTGACCGCGTTGTCGACGATGAGCGGCTGGAAGACCAGCCAGGAGAACCCCCGAAGGCCCATCAGGCCGACCGCGGTCGCGATCGCGCCGGGCAGCAGCCGCCGGCCACGGACCTGGCCGCCCAGCAGGAAGTACTGGCTCCACCAGAAGAAGACCAGGCCCGTCGCCAGGAACATGGCCATCCGCGGCAGGCCGCCCACTGCCTCCCGGGTCTGCTCCTCCTGGTACAGGTACGCGGTGAGCACCACCAGCCAGGTGGCTTGCCGCCAGACCCGGTGCCACGGCCCGGGGGGCAGGTCCCAGACCCGTTCGTAGCCGTTCTGTACGCCTCCGCCGAGAGCGACGCCGAAGATCCCGAGAGCGACGCCACCCCAGACGCTCGTCGCGTCGACCACGGCGCGCGGCGGGGTGATGATGCGCGTGATCACCCGTGCGGACCGCCCGGACAGTCCCATGCCGTCCGCGAGCCAGGCCGCGAAGCCGCCACGGCGCAGCGGGTCGGCCGCGGCCACCACGATCAGCAGCGGCGCCAGGGTGACCAGCGTCATGGTGGCGAAGCCCGTGGCGCGGTGCATCAGCTCCAGTTGCCGGCCGCGCCGGACCAAGGGGTGCGCACCGACCCACTTGGCCGCGTGGTGCAGTCCGCGGAGCAAGCGGGTCACGGCGCGGATGTCCGTCGGCTTGCCCACACGCGGTTGAGTGACCCGCGCACTCTCGTGCAAACGAACGGTGTCGCGGGACACCGGATGAGCGTCGGACGGCCCGGGTCATCTCTTCGACACGCGTGTGCGGTACGACGGCCGGATCGTCGCTCACGAGGACGGACGCGTGGTCCGTGCCGACCGGGACGGAGCCGGGGCCGTCTCCCGCGCGTTCGTCGAAGCGCCGGCGCAGGGTGCGTCGAGCCGGGACGGCGGCTGCTGATCCAGTTCCCGAAGGGGTGTGCCGGGGTGGGATGTGGTTACCCAAGCAGGGTGCTTGGCGCCATGGGCCTTGCGTTCGTCCGGCGGGTGCGCCGGTCGGTCCCGCCGTCGACTCCTGCTGGGTCGCTGTGCTTAGCCCCCTGCTGGCTGTGCTGGCAGCCGTGGCCAACGCGCTGGCCTCCGCGCTGCAGCGCAAGGCGGCCCGGGAGGAGCCGGCGGAGGAGAACCTGACCGTGCGCCTGGTGTGGCATCTGCTGCACCGTCCGGTGTGGTTCGGAGGGATCCTTGCCGTGATCGCAGGCTTTCTGCTGCAGGCCGTCGCCCTGGGCAGCGGCCAGCTCTCCGTGGTGCAGCCGTTGCTCTCCCTCGAACTGCCCGCGGCCCTGATCTTCTCGGGTTTCTTCTTCGGCAGCCGGCTGGGTCCGCGTGAGTGGGGTGCGTCGGCGATCATGGCGGTGGGACTGGCCGGCCTGCTCATCACACTGGGGCCGAGCAGCGGGAGGACCTCCTCTGTCTCCTGGACGGCCTGGTTGATCGGTTGCGGGGCCAACATGTCGCTGGTCGCGGCCGGAGTGCTGTGGGGCCGCAGTGTGTCGGGTGCTCGACGCGCGGCGGTCCTGGGAGCGACCACCGGCGCTACCTTCGGTATGACCGCCGCGCTGATGAAGGGCATGACGAACGCCTTCTCCCGGGGCCTGGTCGCCGTGTTCACCAGCTGGCAGCTGTGGGCGATGATCGTGGCCGGCGCGGGCGCCATGTTCCTTCTGCAGTCGGCGATGCACGCCGGGAAACTCCTGGCCACGCAGCCCGGCCTCACCATGGCCGACCCGGTGGTCGCCATCCTCTGGGGTGTGCTGGTCTTCCACGAGAAGGTCCGCGGCGGCCTGTTCATCCTGCTGGCGGTCCTGGCCGCTGCGGCCGTCGCGGCCGCCGTGATGGTCCTGTCGCGCTCCCCCCTGCTGAGCGGCGAAAGCGGCGCGCACGAAGACGCCGACGAAGCCGGCCGTGAGAAGGACGCAGGCTCCAGGCGCCAGGACGACGCATGAACCCGCGACAGGTCGTCGCGGCACTGGCCGAGCGCGGAGCACGAACCCTCGGTGGACCCGCCCGGGCCCGGGCCGTGCTGACGCTGGCCGGGGCACTGGCGGTGGACGGCGCGGACAAGGGAACCGTGTCGGCCATGGCACCTCAGCTCACGCACGCGTTCGGTATCGGCAACACCCAGATCGGACTGCTGGTCTCCGTCGTGGCGCTGTCCGGCGCGGTGTTCACCATTCCGGCCGGCCTGCTCACCGACCGCACCCGCCGCACCCGTCTGCTCGCCGTCAGCGTGGTCCTGTGGGCCGCGGCGATGCTTCTGGCCGGCGCCAGCACGTCGTACCTGTGGCTGCTCACCTCCCGCGCGGCACTGGGCGCCGTCACCGCCACCGCCGGCCCGACCATCGCCTCCTTGGTGGGGGACTACTTCCCCGCGAAGGACCGGGCCCGGATGTACGGGCTCATCCTCGCCGGCGATCTCGCCGGCACGGGCTTCGGCTTCGCCCTGTCGGGTTCGATCGGATCCTCCCTCACCTGGCGCTTCGCCTTCTGGTGGCTGGTCATCCCCGGCATCGTCCTGGTCCGGTTCATTCATCGCCTTCCCGAACCCGCGCGGGGCGGGCAGTCCCGTCTCGAGCCCGGGCAGGAACACATCTCCGAGGAGCGGGACGTATCCGAAACCGAAGAGCTGCCGGATCACGAGAGCGCCTCGCGGCAGGCCGCCACCGGCCGGCCGGAGAGCGATCCGGCCGTGAAGGCCGCACGGCTGGCGCGGACCGAACCGCATGAGAACCTCGTTCTCCACCGCGATCCCCGCAAGGCGTCCAAGTGGTGGACGATCCGCTACATCCTGCGCGTGCGCACCAACCTGTTGCTGATCCTGGCATCCGCGCTCGGCTACTTCTACTTCACCGGGCTGCGCGCTTTCGCCACCCTGTACACGACCCGCCACTTCGGTGTGTCCACCTCGGTGGCCACCTCCCTGGTGCTCGTCGTGGGCATCGGGGCCCTCGCCGGTGTGCTGTCCGGAGGACGGATCGCCGACCGGCTGCTGCGCGGCGGACGTGTCAACGCGCGCACCCTGGTTCCCGCGGTCTGCGTCCTGACGGCGCCGGTCTTCTTCGCGCCGGCCGTCTACGTCACGTCCCTCGCTGTGGCCGTACCTCTGCTGGTCGTGGGCGCGCTGCTGCTGGGGGCGGTCAACCCGCCGCTGGACGCGGCACGGCTGGACATTCTTCCCCCGTTCCTGTGGGGCACGGGTGAAGGGGTGCGGACCATGTTGCGCACTCTGTGCGAGGCCGTCGCGCCGACCCTGTTCGGCTACTTCTCGGCCGACGTGTTCAGCCGCCAGGGACGTGACAGCGGTACCGGCCTGCAGCACACGCTGCTCTTCTTCCTTCTGGCCCTGGTGGCCGCCGGCCTGCTCGGACTGGTGGCCATGCGCACCTACCCGCGCGATGTGGCCACCGCTCAGGCATCCACCCGGCGGATCGAAGCATCACTGCGAGAACCGCAGGAGCCCGAGGACTGACTGGCGAGGAGACGAGGGCGGCGAGCCATGGCCGATGCCGTCACACAGGACGGAGTGCGACTGGGCTCAGCGGGCCGCCTGATCAGACGCCGTCGTCCGCCGGCCGCATCCGCTTGTTGTGCCAAGCCATGGCACGCCGGATCTCCGGCTCGTGCAGACCGGTACGGCACCCCAGTTCCTCCAGGGAGAGCACGGCCCGGCCGACGGTGAGCGCACAGGTGATCTTCGCGGCCCAGAGCTCCTCCTGCACGAAGGGGCGGTGCCGGTACTCCTCCCGGATGGTCTCGAAGTGTTCGTCGCAGCAGGCGGTGACCAGCCGAAGACCGTCGAACCAGTGCCGCGTGGGATACGCGCAGGACGAGTCGGGGACGTACCCGCTCGTCGCCTCGTCCTCGGGAAAGGACGCGGCACACAGATCGCAGAGTGCCAGGTGGACCGGCTTGGCCCGGCCGCGGTCCTTCCTGCGCTTTCGCATGACGACTCCAGAGTTGCCGGGAGGGCGGTGAGGCCCCACGGGCTCGGGCTGGCCACACCCGTCGTGGGTCCCACAGACGCCGCGCTGTGTGTGTACCCCGGCGGAGCCGGTCATTCCCCGCCGGCCCCGCAGGGGCCGCCCTCGGAGATCCGGCGCGGCCCGGCGCACCGGGGCGCCCGGTGTTTGCGGCTGCTCGCAAGTGGCCACCCGTGGCTTCGGGCAGGCGGTACGAACACAGGAGGCGACGATGCGGACACCGGGCGACGAGGCGTCATCGGGTGCCGGACGGGCGAGCGACGCCGCGAGCCGTCTGGGGCAGGACCTCGCGGAGGTGGCGCGCCGCGAGGTCAGGGCGCTGCGGGACGACCTCATGGCCGGTCTGCGCAGGTTCGGGGTGGGTGGGGCGCTGTTCGCCGGCGCGGGCGTGTGCGGACTCCTGGCGCTGTGCTCGGCGCACGAGACCGCCCTGCGCGGCCTGGAGGCGGTCATGCCGCGCGGCCGGGCCGCCGCGGTGCTCACCTGCGTCTACGGCTGCGGCGCCGCGGTCCTGACCCGGGCGGCGTGCAACCGCGTGAACGCCGCCGCCGAGGCGGCCGCCGACGCCCTGGAGAAGGGAGCCGAGGACCTGGACTCCGCAGCGCCGGCGCCGGGACCGCAAGCGCCGGAGTCCAGTGCCTGAGCCGCCGGTCGCCGGGCTCACCGGCCGTCCGGTGCGACGCCGTACAAGAACGTGTGTCCCACTGATCAGGTGAGGGTGACAACGCATGAACACGCTGGAGCCGCGGTCCGACTCCATGTGCATCAGGTGCGCGGCCCGGCCTGGCAGGGGCTGAGTGCGGGCAGTCGGCCCGCGAAGTACGAGCGGGGCGGGACCCCCATCAGGGACCGGAAGTCGGACGTCATGTGCGACTGGTCGAAGTAGCCGGTCGCGGCGGCGAGTTCGGACCAGCGGGCGTCCGCCGCGCGGGTGACGACCGTGCGGACGCGGTCGATACGGGCGTAGTGCTTGGGTGAGACCCCGACACCCTCGGCGAACAGGTTCCGCAACTGCCGCTCGCTGACGGCCAGTTCCCGGGCGACGTTCCTGACCTGGACCGGTGCCCGGTCGAGCCGCACCGACAACGCGTCCACGCCCGCCCGCAGCAGCGCTGTCCGGGACGGGTCCACCGCGTCGGCCAACAGGCCGGGCAGCACCTCGGCGAGGTGCGGCACCGCCTCTCCCGGATCCAGCCACCGCATCGCGGCCGCGAGCCGCCGCCCCGCCCCGCCCGGCAGCCCCTCCAGCGCCACCACCCGGCCGACCAGCCCGGCGGCCGGAACGCCCAGCAGAGGCCGGGCCGTACCCGGCGCGAGGCACAGCTCCACACACGAGACGCGGGCCTTGCCCTCGTGGTACGAGGCCCGCACCCGCGGCCCGACGGCCAGTACGTCACGCTGTCCGTCCGCCGTGACCCGCAGCACCACCTTGGTCACCGCTTCGGGCAGCCGGACGAAGGTCTCCTCGGGCGGCCTGGTGAAGGACAGGGCCCGCACCCCGGTGATCCAGGGGCTCAGCACCTCGGGCGCGGTCGGCAGTTGTTCGGCGGTGGTGTACGGCACCTTTCCACGGTAGGCGCCCCGCACCGCCGTTCCGGCGGGCCGGCCGTGCCGGAATTTCCAAGAGCCGGGCGCGGCGGGCGGACCACCGTGGACGTCATGATTCTGGTGACGGGTGCCACGGGCACCATCGGGAGTGACGTCGTACGACAGCTGGCCGCGCGCGGTGAGAAGGTGCGCGCCCTGACCCGCGACCCGGCGAAGGCGCGCGTGCCGGCCGGAGTGGAGGTGGTGCGCGGGGACTACCGCGACCCGGCCTCCCTGGAAGCAGCGCTGACGGGGGTGACGGCCGCTTTTCTGCTCCGGCCGCCCGGCCCCGACGAGGGCCAGGACGCGACGCTGGTCGCGGCGGCCGGGGCCGCGGGCGTGGGCCGGCTGGTGAAGCTGTCCGCGATCGGCACCGGCGCGGGCGCTTCCGGTCCCTCCGCGCTCTGGCACCTGGAGGGCGAGCGGGCCGTGCGGGAGAGCGGGGCCGAATGGACGGTGCTGAGGCCGTCGTCGTTCGCCTCCAACACGCTGAGCTGGGTCCCGGCGCTCCGGGCCGGTGAGCCGGTGCCCAACCTGACCGGGGACGGGGCCTCGGGTGTGATCGATCCCCGGGACGTGGCCGCCGTCGCGGTCCGGGCCCTGGTCGGGAGCGGGTACGCGGGGCGGACGTACACCCTGACCGGGCCGGAGGCGATCAGCGTCCCGGACCAGGCCGCCGTGCTCGCCGCGGTTGTGGGCCGCCCCGT
The DNA here is from genome assembly GCF_032658145.1 of Streptomyces sp. MK7. Classification (NCBI taxonomy): domain Bacteria; kingdom Bacillati; phylum Actinomycetota; class Actinomycetes; order Kitasatosporales; family Streptomycetaceae; genus Streptomyces; species Streptomyces sp. MK7. The sequence continues at coordinate 62,792 of NZ_JAVACL010000007.1, read as the reverse complement.
GACCACCCGGGACCTGTCGCCGGACGAGAGCCGAGCATTCCTTCGCACCGCCTGGGGCATGGAAGAGGACCGGGCGGACGGCATGCTGGCCGGTGTGGCGTTCGTCCGCGACGGCGGTAACGCGGTGGTCACCGACGACGTGCCGGAGGTGCTGGGCCGTCCGGCACGCACCTTCCGTGCCTGGGCGGAGGACAACAGGGGCGCTTTCGAGAGCAGTTGGACTTGAGGGATATTCCGTTGTGGGGTGCGGGGCACCGCCGTAGGGTCCCCGCATGTCTCTACGTGTTCGCATGCGTCAAGCCCTCCCGGAAGCGATGCGCGCCCGCGACAAGGCCGCGGTGAGCGCCCTGCGTGCAACGCTCGCCGCACTGGACAACGCGGAGGCGGTGCCGGTGGACGAAGCCGGGGCACGGGGGCCGGCCCTCGAACAGTCACCGGTCGGGGCCGGTGCCACCGAGGTGGCGCGACATGAGCTGAGCGAGCACGGTGTGGTGGAGATCGTGCGGGCCGAGGCCGCCGAACGACTCGAAGCCGCAGCACAGTTGACGGAACCCGCGCATGCCGACCGGGCCGCGCGGCTCCGCGCGGAGGCAGCTGTGCTGCTGCGCCTCCTCGACGGCCATGGCGCCCCGTAGCGAATTCAGCGCCCCACACGCAGAAGTGGGATGTAACTCGCTATTTCATTAACTGTCCGACTTGCCCGAAATGCAGGCAAAGGTGCACTAAGGGTTCCTTTGCCGTTCTATGCCGGTCGGAAATCCGCTCCGCCCGCGGCGTGATGCAATTCACTTACGATGTGGCCTAGTGACGGAATACTTCCTTAACTGGCGCAATTTGCAGTGCAAACCCCGAGGAGATGCCCTTCCGCAACTATCCTGCTTAGTAAACAGGGTGATTGTCGACTTATTGATCTGCGGCTAACAATGTCCCCGCCGCAGCGCACCGCAAACGAAATGCGGTGTGAATTGTCGAGGGGGATCGGCAACTGCGGCCCATGCAATCCACCCAAGGACCGCACCATGCCCAGACATGCCGCCCACCGCCCGCGCCGAGCCTGGCGCTTCTCCGCCGGCAGCGCCGTCATCGCCGGCTCGTTCGCCCTCGCGTGCACGGCCACGCTCGGCTCGGCCGGGGCCGCCCAGGCCGCAGAGGTCACTCCGGCCGTCGCCTCCACCGGCGCGACCACCTATGTCGTCCAGCCCGGCGACCACCTGGCCGCGATCGCCCGATCCCTCGACGTGCCGGGCGGCTGGCAGGCCATCGCAGCGGCCAACCACCTCGCCGGCCCCTACGTCATTTACCCGGGCCAGGTTCTGAGCCTGCCCGACGGATCTTCCACGGCTGCGAAGGCCGCATCCGCCACGGCCGCGAAGGCCGCATCCGCCACGGCCGCGAAGTCCGGATCTTCCACGGTCGCAAAGACCGCGTCCGCCTCGACCAGCAAGGCGACCTACCCGGACAACCTGGACGGGTGGATCAGGCACTCGCTGGCCGTCATGGCGACCAACGGGATCCCGGGCTCGTACAACGGCATCTACCGCAACGTCATGCGTGAGTCCTCCGGCAACCCGAAGGCCATCAACCTCTGGGACTCCAACGCCGCGAAGGGCACCCCGTCGAAGGGCCTCCTCCAGGTCATCGACCCGACCTTCACCGCGTACCACGTGCCGGGCACCTCGTGGAACATCTACGACCCGGTCGCCAACATCACGGCCGCGTGCAACTACGCCTACCACCGCTACGGTTCGATCGACAACGTCAACGGCCCCTACTGACGTCACGGGAGAGCGGGGGCACGGGAACGCGAGGGCTCCGCTCCGCACGGTCGCGAGGCCGGCGGGCAGCCGCCGCATCAGCTTCCCGTGCACCCCGGACCCGATCACCCGTTGCCGGTGGACGCGGACTCCACCACCCGCATGCCCGGCAGCGTCGATCCCGCACGGTGCCCCCTGCGGGATCTAGGTCGAGGGCGGTGACGAGGCCGTCGGCGGGCGTGCTGTCGTCGGCGGGGGCGCACACGGCCGTGGTGACCGTCAGGCGGCGCGCACGGGCGGGAACGGGAGGTCTTGTGCGGCTCATGGAGGAGGGCCCCTCACGGAGGACGAGGGGAACCGGGTGAGCTCAGTCCTTCACGGCGCCCGCGGTCACCCCCGCGGCGACATAGCGCTGGGCGAGGACCAGAAGGGCCGCCGCGGGGACGGACGCGACGACGGCGGTGGCCATGATCGCGTTCCACTCCTGGTTGTTGTTGCCGATGTACTTGTAGATGCCGAGGGTGATCGGCCTCAGGTCGCCGCCGCCGTCGAGGGTGTTGGCGAAGACGAAGTCGGACCAGGCCCACAGGAAGCCGAAGAGCGAGACGGTGACGATCGCGTTGCGGCTGACCGGCAGCACGACCGACCAGAAGGTGCGCAGGGTGCTCGCGCCGTCGATGCGGGCGGCGGCGATCAGCTCACCGGGGATGCCCGACATGAACGCGGTGAAGATCATCACTCCGAAGGGAACGGCGATGGTGGAGTCGGCGACGATCAGGCCCCACCAGGAGTTCAGCAGACCGAGGTCGAGGAAGATGCCGTAGAAGCCCATCGCCATGACGATGCCGGGGATCATCTGGGCGATCAGCAGGGCGAGGCCGAGGACTCCGCGGCCGCGCGGGCGCAGCCGCGCCAGGGCGTAGCCGGCCGGAGCGGCGATGAGCAGGGTGAGGGCGACCGTGCCGAGTCCGATGAGCAGGCTGGTGCCGAGGTACGGCAACTGGTCGTCCAGGACCGCCCGGTAGCCCTCGAAGGTCGGGTGCAGGGGGAGCAGGTCGGGCGGGTTCTTGCGCATGTGCTGCTGCGGGGTGAGGGACACGTTGAGCATCCAGTACACCGGGAACAGCATCAGCGCGGTGAGCACCAGCCCGAGGACCGTGTGCCGGCGGGAACCGCTCACTGATGTCACGCTTCCTGCCTCCTCTGGACGCGGATGTACAGCAGGCCGAAGACGAGGGCGATGAGGATGAGCAGGTTGCCGACCGCGGCGCCGGGGCCGAACTTGGGCAGCAGCGTGCCGAAGCCCAGTTGGTACGACCAGGTCGCCAGGGTGGAGGAGGAGTCACCGGGACCGCCCTTGGTCATGATCCAGATCAGGTCGAACACCTTCAGGGTGTAGACGAGCCCGAGAAGCACGGTGATCGCCGACACCGGCCGCAGCAGCGGGAAGGTGATCCGCCGGAACACCTGCCAGGCGCTCGCCCCGTCCAGGCCCGCCGCCTCGTACACCTCGGCGGGGATGTTCTGCAGTCCGCTGTAGAGGATGACCAGGTTGAACGGGATGCCGATCCAGATGTTGGCGATGATCACGGAGGGCAGCGCCCAGCCGGGCGAGGTCAGCCAGCCGACCGGGTCGACACCGAAGAAGCTCAGGAAGTAGTTCACCACTCCGGACTCGCTGTTGAACATCCAGGACCAGGTCGAGGCCGACACGATCAGCGGCAGCAGCCAGGGGATCAGGAAGAGCGCCCGCAGCACCGTGGAGAGCCGGAAGTGCCGGTTGAAGAAGACGGCCAGCGCCAGACCGATGGCGTACTGGAAGGCGATGGACACGAAGGTGAAGACCATCGTGTGCCGCAGCGCGGGGGCGAACGTCGGGTCGTCCAGGACCTTCCGGAAGTTGTCCCAGCCGGAGAAGGGCGCGTCCCCGGCCACGAAGGAGCGGACGGTGTAGTCGCGCAGGCTGAGGTCGAGGTTGCGGTACAAGGGGTAGAGGTAGAAGGCGGCCAGGTAGGAGATCAGCGGGGCGACGAAGGCGAACGCGGTCAGCCGGCTCCGGCGCCGCAGCCTGCGCTGCGCCGGCGGCAGGCCCGACCCGCTCACCTCCGCCTGCGCCGTCTTGCGCCGCGGCCGGTCCACGCGGGTGACGGTCATGACTCGGCCTCAGTTCTTCTGCGCGCTCGCCTGCGCCGCGTCCAGGGCGGCCTTCGGGCTCTTGCCGCCGGACAGGGCCGCCTGGACGGCGGTCCACAGCGGCTGGGAGATGGTGGGGTACGTGGTGCCCAGGCCGCCGCTGGTGCGGCCGCGCGCCGCGGCCACCGCGTCCACCCACGGCTTGAGCTTCGGGTTCTTCGCGACCTGCTGGGACTGGACCGCCGCCGTGGGGGCGACGTACATCAGTATGGTGTCCGTCGACAGCAGGTTGGCGTCGCTGGTGAGACACTCGACGATCTTCTTGCTGACGTCGTAGCGCCCGGTGTCCTTCTGCATCGGGACGGTGGCGAACTCGCCGCCGGTCGGCACGGGCGCCGAACCCCCGTGCCGCGCCGGGAGGTTGATGACGCCGTAGTCGAATCCGGCCTTGTCGGCGTTGCCGAGCTGCCAGGTGCCGTTCTCGCCGAACGCGTAGGAACCGGTGGCGAACTCCTGCCAGCTGGTGGTCTGGGTGTTCTGCAGGACGTCCTTGGGCGCGTACCCCTCGTCCACCCACTGCTTCCACAGGGACAGGGCCGCCACGCCCTGCGCCGAGTTCAGCTGGGTGAGGTCGCCGCCCGCGCCCCAGAACCAGGGCAGGAACTGGAAGCTGCCCTCCTCGGTGTTGATCGCCGAGAAGGTGATGCCCTTCTTGCCCGAGGCCTTGACCTTCTTCAGCGCGGCGGTGAGCGAGTCCCAGTCCTTGACCGAGGCGGGATCGACGCCGGCGGCGGACAGGACCTTCTTGTTGTAGTAGAGGGCGAGTGTGTTGGCGCCGATGGGCACGCCGTAGGCGGAGCCGTCGATGGTGCCCGCGCCGATGATGTTCTTCTGGACCGGCTTCGTGTCCAGGCCGATCTCGCTGGTCTTCGTGAGGATGCCCGCCTCCACCAGCGTGGAGACGACCGGGTTGTCGACGAGCATCACGTCCGGCGCGTTGCCCTGCTGGGCGGCCAGCAGGGCCTTGTTGCCCAGGTCGGTGGTGTCGTACGCGGTGCGCTTGACCTTCACCCCGGCCTTCGTCCCGCACCCGGCGACGAGCCTGCCCCACGGGGAGGAGGCGTCCAGCTGCGGATACGGATCCCAGAAGGTGTACGTCCCTGAGGACGCCCCGGTGGAGCCGGACGAGCCGGAGCCGCCCCCGCAGGCAGTGAGCGAGGCGAGCGTGCCGGCTGCGGTGAGTGCGGCGAGGAGGACGCGGCGGGTGGATATCACGGGATGACCTCGATGCTGGTAGGGCGGGACGTTCAGGACGTGGGCAGCCAGACGCGCATGCTGCCGTCTTCGCGGTTGGCCCATGAGTAGTAGGGGACGGCCGTCAGCTCGACGGGCTTCTCCTGGGTCTGCTTCGGTGTGTGCGGCGTGTGCGGCGTGTGCGGCGTCTGCGGCGTGTGCTGCTTGTGCTGCGTGTATGGCGTGTACGGCCACCAGCCCGGCTGCGGGACGGCTCGCCGGCGTCCGGCGGCGACCACCGTGGTGACGCCGCCGAGCAGGTCCGGGCGGTGCTTCACGGCGAGGGGGCGGGTGGTGTCGACGACGATGTCGTCCAGGCCGCCACCGGGGTGGTCGGCCTGCTCCAGGCAGTACACGAGCGGGCCGCGTTCGATCGCCACGCAGCCGCGTACGGCGTCGACCCGGGGGTCGGCGACGGTGAGGCGGGGCTCCAGTGCCAGCTCCAGCACCACCCGGTCCCCGGCGGCCCAGGTCCGCCGCAGCCGCAGCCAGCCGTCGGTCACGGGGCCGTCGTAGGTCTCCTCACCGCACCGGACACGTACGTCCTGGCACCACTGCGGGGCACGGATGGACAGCGTCCAGGGCCGGTCGGCCGGGGTCTCCTCGACGGTGAAGGCGAGCGTGCCGTGCCAGGGGTAGGCGGTCGCGCAGCGGACGGTGACGCCGTCGCCGGAGTAGCGGCCGGTGACGTACTGGTGGATCTGGAGGCCGTCGCCGTCCGTGGTGGCGAGGTAGTGCGGCAGAGAGGCCAGCAGCCGCATGACATTGGGCGGGCAGCAGGCGCAGCGGAACCACCGGGTGCGCCGGGCGGACTGGTCGCCGCCGGAATCGGTGTGGCCGTCACGGACCTGGAGCGGGTTGACGTACAGCCAGCGCTCGCCGTCCAGCGACACCCCGGCCAGGAAGCCGTTGTACAGGGTGCGTTCGATCAGGTCGCTGTAGCGGGCCTCGCCGGTCAGGAGGGCCATGCGCCAGCTCCACTGGACGGAGGCGATGGCGGCGCAGGTCTCGCAGTAGGCGCGCTCGTTGGGCAGTTCGTAGGGGTCGCCGAAGTCCTCCTGGTCGTGGTGGGCGCCGAGGCCGCCGGTGAGGTGGGTCTTGGTGGTGGTCATGGCATGCCACAACCGCTCGGCGGTGGCGCGCAGTTCGCCGTCACCGGCCTCGGTGGCCAGATCGGTGACGGCGGCCAGCAGGTACAGCTGCCGCACCGCGTGGCCCTCGACGTTCGCCGCCTCGCGCACGGGGACGCGGTCCTGGCAGTAGGCCTCGCCGCCGATCAGGCCGTGGCCGTAGCGGTCGACGAAGTAGGCGGCGAGGTCCAGGTAGCGGTGCTCGCCGGTCTCCCGGTAGAGCTCGACCAGGGCGGTCTCGACCTCCGGGTGGCCGTCGATGCCGTCGACGGGCCTGCCGCTGCCGGGCGGGCCGAAGACGGAGTCGATGTGGTCGGCGAACCGGCGTGCCACGTCCAGGAGTTCGGGCCGTCCGGTGCTCCGGTGGTGGGCGACGGCGGCCTGGATGAGGTGCCCGGCGCAGTACAGCTCGTGGCCCCAGCGCAGGTCCTTGTACCGCTCGCCGCCCTTGACCAGCTGGAACCAGGTGTTCAGATAGCCGTCGGGCTGCTGGGCGGCGGCGACGAGTCCGGTGATGTGGGCCACGTGGGCCGCGAGGTCACCCTCCGCCTGGTCGGCGAGCTGCCAGGAGGCGGCCTCCAGCCACTTGTAGACGTCGGTGTCGACGAACGGGTACGAGCCGCGGAACTCCCCCTCGGCCGTGCCGGCCGCGAGCCGCAGGTTGTGCAGATTGCCCGCGGACTCCAGCAGGCCGGGGCCCTGCGGGAGCGAGGTGCGGGCGTTGACTTCGCGCCGGTCGTGCCAGAAGCCCGCGTCGATGCCGGCGACGGCGGGCCGCAGAGCGGCCCGGGCGTGAGGACCGAGCCGGACCGGACCGGGGGAGGGCCGGACCGGACCGGGGGAGGTGGGCGGGGTGGAGCTGGTGCGGCGCATGGTTCTCCGAGGGGAGGTGGGCGGGAGAGCTGACGCGAGCCGTCGAGCAGATATGAGCAACCGTTTTCCTGAGCGGACAGTAGAGGTGCAGAGCGCAGTGGCGGTCAAGGGTTTGAGCAAGATTTCTTGCATGATGCGAAGGCTGGAACTCTCTCCCGCGGCCTGTCAGGATGGCCGTATCGACAGCTCTGAGGAATGGCTCCAGGAAAAGGTTTGCTCGTGACCTCTGCCGCAGGTGTTCCAGGCTCTCCCCCCGCCGGCCGGGCCAGACTCGCCGACGTCGCCGCGCTCGCGGGCGTCAGTGTGGGCACGGCCTCGAAGGCCCTCAGCGGTGCCGGCCGGATGCGCCCGGAAACCCGGCAGCGGGTGCTGGACGCGGTGGAGGCCCTCGGGTTCCGGCCCAACCAGCACGCCCAGAGCCTGCACACCGGCCGCAGCTGGACCGTCGGCCTGATGACCACGGACGGGATCGGCCGCTTCAGCACGCCGGTCCTGCTGGGCGCCGAGGACGCGCTCGGGGCCGGGAAGATCTCGGTGCTGCTGTGCGACACGCGCGGCGACGCCATCCGGGAGCAGCACCACCTGCGCAACCTCATGGACCGCCGGGTCGACGGCATCATCGTCACCGGCCGCCGTACGGACCCGCGCCCGCCGCTGACCGGCATCACGGGTCTGGAGTCGGTTCCCGTGGTCTACGCCCTCTCGCCCTCGACCGACCCCGCCGACACATCGGTCGTCACGGACGACCAGGGCGGCGCCCAGCTCGCCGTGGAGCACCTGCTGTCCACCGGGCGCACCCGCGTCGCGCACGTCACCGGCCCGGAACACCACGCGGCGGCCCGCGACCGCGCCCGCCACGCGGTGGGGCACCTGCGCGCCGCCGGACTGTCGCCGGCCACCGGCAGGGTGCACTTCGGAGAGTGGAGCGAGGCATGGGGCCGGCGCGCCGCCGACGCGGTCCTGCGCACCGCGCCCGACACCGACGCCTTCTTCTGCGGCAACGACCAGATCGCCCGCGGGGTCACCGACGCGCTGCGGGAACGCGGCGCGAGCGTGCCCGAGGACATCGCGGTCATCGGCTACGACAACTGGGACACGATGGCCCTGGCCAGCCGCCCGCCGCTCACCACGATCGACATGAACCTCGCGGAGATCGGCCGGGTGGCGGCCCTGCAACTGCTGCGGGCCATCGACGACGCCGACGCGACCCCCGGAGTGCACACCGTGCCCTGCCGGCTGGTGGTACGGGAGTCGACCTGAGGGACGGAGTGCCAACGGGACATGTGAGGGGGCGGCGTACTCACGAACGACGCGTAGGCGGCGGTGCCCTCACGAACGACGCGTGGGGGCAGCGCCCTCGGGAACCGATGCGTGAGAGGCGGTGCCCGCAGGAACCGCGAGGGGCCCGCTCCTGCAGGAGGCGGGCCCGCTGTGGCCGGGGCGGTCAGTGGGGCAGACGTGCGAGCAGTCCCGCGAAGTCCGTCCCGGGCGGCAGCGTCCCGAAGGCGAGCCCCCGGTCCCCGGCGAGACGGGAGGCGCAGAACGCGTCGGCGACGGCGGCGGGGGCGTGGCGGACGAGGAGCGAGCCCTGCAGGACGAGGGCCGCGCGTTCGATGACCCGGCGGGCGCGCAGAGCCGCGTCCTCGGTGGGCGCGAGTTCGTCACGCAGTGCGCGCCAGGCCGCGTCGAGACGGCGGTCGGCTCCGGTGGCGGCCTCGACCTCGGTGCGGAAGGCGTCCAGGGACTCCGGCTCACGGGTGAGCGCGCGCAGCATGTCCAGTGCGTTGACGTTGCCCGAACCCTCCCAGATGCCGTTGAGCGGGGCCTCGCGGTAGAGGCGGGGCATTCCGGAGGCCTCGTCGTATCCGTTGCCGCCCAGGCACTCCAGTGCTTCGGCGACGGTGGCGGGCTGCCGTTTGCACACCCAGTACTTGGCGACGGCGGTGGCGAGGCGGAGGAAGGCGCGTTCCTGTGCGTCGCCGCGCTGGGCGCGGTCGGCGGCGCCGGCCAGCCGCAGCGCGAGGCCGGTGGCGGCCTCGGACTCCAGTGCGAGGTCGGCGATGACGTTGCGCATCAGGGGCTGGTCGATCAGCTTCGCGCCGAAGACCGCGCGGTGGCGCACGTGGTGGGCGGCCTGGGCCAGGGCCGCGCGGGTGCCGGCGGCGGAGCCGAGCACACAGTCCAGGCGGGTCATGGTGACCATCTCGATGATGGTGCGTACGCCCTTGCCCTCGGGTCCGACGAGCCAGGCCACCGTGTCGTCGAACTCGGGCTCGCTGCTGGCGTTGGAGCGGTTGCCGAGCTTGTCCTTCAGTCGCTGGATGCGGAAGGTGTTGCGGCTGCCGTCGGGCAGCACCCGCGGGAGGAGGAAGCAGGACAGCCCGCCCGGCGCCTGGGCCAGCACGAGGAAGAGGTCGTTCATGGGCGCGCTGGTGAACCACTTGTGTCCGCGCAACCGCCAGGTTCCGTCCGGCCGTTCGACGGCGGTCGTGGTGTTGGCGCGCACGTCCGTGCCGCCCTGCTTCTCCGTCATGCCCATTCCGGCGAGCAGGCCGCGCTTGTCGGCGGGCGTGCGCAGGCCGGGGTCGTAGACGCGACTGGTGAGCAGGGGCTCGTACGTCGCGGCGAGGTCGGGGGAGTGGCGCAGGGCCGGGACGACGGCGTAGGTCATGGAGACGGGGCACAGGTGTCCCGGCTCCAGCATGGTCGTCAGCATGAAGCTCGCGGCGCGGGCCACGTGGGCGCCGGGGCGCTCGTCGGCCCAGGCCGCACCGGCGAGGCCGGCGCCGACCGAGGAGTTCATCAGGTGGTGGTAGGCGGGGTGGAACTCGACCTCGTCGACGCGGTGGCCGTAGCGGTCGTGGGTGTGCAGCACGGGTTCGTGGCGGTTGGCCTGGTCGGCCCACAGCTGCGCCTCCTCGCCGCCCGCGAAGCGGCCGAGGCGGTGCAGCTCGTCCAGGTGCCACTCGGCACCCTCCCGGCGCACCGCCTCGATGAGCACCGGGTCGTCGGCGAGGTCGTGGCCGGTCAGCGGCGGGGGCTGGTTGGTGACGGCGTGCGTCACGGCGGTGGGATGGCTGCCGGGCACGGTTGTCGCGGCGGTCTCGGGGGTCTCGGCGGTCGTGGTCATCGTGGGTCCTCCGGGATGCACGGTCAGGGCGTCATGGCGGGGTCATGTCGGGGGCACGGCCGGGTCGCGTCGGGGTCGTGGGGCGGGGCTCCGCGGGCGGGGCGCCGGCGCAGCGCAGAGCGGTGGCGGTGAGGTCGGTGAGGAGTTCCTCGCTGCTGTGGTCGTCGGAGGCACCGAGAGGATCGACGAGGATCTCGCCGATCGCCCCGGTGAGCGCGGCCGCGGTGACGCCGGCGTTCTGCGCGGGCAGCAGGCCCTGCGCCATGCCCTCGTGGACCACCTCGGCGAACAGCGCCCGGTAGCGGCGGCGGAAGTCCAGGCGCTCGGCGCCGACGGCCGGTTCGGCGGGGGCGGCGAGCAGCGCGTAGGCCAGTCCGCGGTTCTCCAGCGCGCGGCGGGCGAAGACCCGCACGCCGCGGCTGAGGCGTTCCACGGGGGTGCCGGGGCCGCGCAGCACCTCGCCGAGCACGTCGACCTCGTGTCCGGCGGCCCGCCGGAACACCTCCACGGCGAGTGCGGCCTTGGAGGGGAAGTGCTGGTAGACCGAGCCGGCCGCGATGCCGGCCGCGTCGGCGACCGCGGTCACGGACGCCTGTGACCAGCCCACTTCCGCGACCACCTGGGTGGCACACACGACGAGGTGTTCGCGCGCGGCCTGAAGTCGGCGGATTTCCGCCGGGGTCTTGCGGTACACCATGGAAGAAGTGAACCACCATTCAGACTTTCCCGCCACGGCCGGTTGCGCCGGCTTGGCTCGTCAGGAGGTGCGCCGTCCCCTGGCGGGCTCTCCGTCCGTGGGTGGAGAGCAGCGAGGGTCTCTCCATCGGCGCGTGGTTGGTGGTATCCAACTGCGTGCGCGGCGCCGGCGTCCCGCTGGGCAAGGAACACCATGAGCTACGGACGGGCCCTACCGGCTGGTCCGCGATCCCGTCTGCACCGGGCTGCTCGGCCTGAGCGCCGGTGCCATGTCGGCCTGCGGCTTCGGCGTCAGGACCGCTTTCCTCGTGGTCGCCGTCCCCCGGCTGCTGTGGCGGGTCCGGGTCGAGGACGGTCTGATGGCCCGGCGGTTCGGCGCCTCCGACGACGCCTGCCGCGCCGGCGTCCCGGCACTGATCCCCCGAGCACGGTCCGCCTGGTTCGGCGCGCGCCACGCCGGCAGCGAGCAGCGGTAGGCCGGTCCTGTGCGGTAGGCGGCCCGTGCGCGGGAGGGCTGCCCCGGTCTCTGGCCGGGCTCAGGGCAGCAGGGAACGGAGCGCCAGGTCGGTCACCTCCGCCTCGACTCTGTCCCGCCCGGGAACGACCGCTGCGCGGAAGGACCGGCTCGCCAGCAGGGAGACCAGCCACCAGGCCGCGGTGTGCGGGTCGACGTCGTCCCGGACGTCCCCGGCGGCCTGGCCGCGGAGCAGCAGCTGCGCGAGCGCTTCGACGAACTGCTGGTGGACCGCGCGGAGGGCGGTCCCGAGTTCCGGGTCGTGGGCCAGCCCGGCGGCGTCCGCGAAGAGGAAGCCGTGCGAGCCGGGCTGGTGGAAACGGTCCATGTGGGCCGGATCGAGAAATGCCGCCAGCACCTCGGGCACCGGGCGCCCGGCGTCGGCGGACTGGTTCAGCAGTGCGGCCACCGCCTGTGCGGCATGGTCGAGGACCGCGCGGAACAGCGCGGACTTGGTACCGAAGTTCTGGAAGACCACCGGCTCCGAGACGCCCACCCGTCGGGCGATCTCGGAGACCTTGCCTCGCTGGTAGCCCGTCTCGGAGAAGACCTCGGTGGCCGCGGCGAGGATCGTCGCACGGCGTTCGGCCGCGGGCAGGCGCTTGCGTGTACGGGGACGGGACTCGGTCACGTCCGACATCGTATGCGGCGCCTTGCCAACCTTCTTAGTCGCAACTAAGTTGGAGCGTACTTAGTCGCCACTAAGTTACGGAGGAGGGCCATGCCCCTCGGACACCTCATGCAGGGCAAGCCACGCGCGGACACACCGGGCGTGACGATCGCCACCCCTCGCGCGTACGAGTTCTTCGGCGGCCTCTGCTTCGCCGGCCGCCGCCGCGCGGCCTTCTCCCGCCTCGCCCGGATCAGCGGGGCGGAGGCCGGTGACCGCGTCCTGGACGTGGGCTGCGGCACCGGCTGCCTGACCCGTCACATGGCCGCCCGGGTCGGCCCCGACGGCGCGGTGACCGGCGTGGATCCGTCGCCGCCGGTCCTGGCCTACGCCCGCCGCAGGAGGCAGCGGCCGGGCAGCGCCCCCTGCACCTACCGGGAAGGGATCGCCGAGTCCCTCGACCTGCCGGACGCCTCCTTCGACACGGTCGTCACCAGCCTGATGCTGCACCACCTCCCGGAAGACCTCCGGCCGGCGGCCCTGCGGGAGATGCACCGCGTGCTGCGGCCCGGCGGGAGCCTGCTGGTCGTCGAATTCCGCCCGCCGAAGAGCCGGCTCGGTCGGCACCTGGTGCACGGCGCGGCGAGCCACGCCATGTCCCACAACCGGGTCGACCTCCTCGACGGACTGATCACGGACGCCGGCTTCGCGGTACGCGGCAGCGGTGACGTCCGGCCGTGGCTGTGCTTTGTGCAGGCGGTACGCCCGGGAGCGGCGGATCCGGGCCCGCGGTGACGGAAGGCGGGGTGCGCGGCGGGGCGGTGCAGGGTCTGCTCGTGTGAGCCCTGTACGCGCCCCCGCCGGGGCGGCGAAGATGCGGCCTGTCGGCGGGTACGGGGACCAGTCGGTGCCCGTCCGCCCACCGTCCAACTCCCCGAGGAAGGCAGGTCGGTCGAGGTGCTGTTGCGGTTGCCGACGTCCGTGACCGAAGCGCAGGAATGCCTGGCCGAGGGCGCCGTCCCGGTCGGCGGGGCGACACTCGTGTGGGCCACCTGGCAGCGCGACGGCTTCCCCGAGCGGGCCATGTCACTGCGCGAGCTGCCGGAGGCCAACGTCATCGGGCCGGAGGCACTGGGCGCCGCGGTGATGCTGAACCGGATCGACGACCGCATACCGGAGGTGCTGCGCCGGGCCGCCGGCTCGGTGGGGACCGGGGCCGTGCGCCGCACCGCGACGGTCGGCGGCAACATCGTCGGCAGCTCGCTGCGCTGCCTGCTGCCCGCGGCCCTGGTCCTCGGCGCCCGCGCGACGGTGCTGGAGTCCGACGGGCTCCACGAGACCGACCTGGCCGAGGTGCCGGCCAAACGTCCGCTCCTGCTCAGCCTGCACTGGAGCCGGCCCATCGCCAGTGCCTACCGCAAACTGCCGGGTGAGGCGGGCGGACCGCCCCCGCTTGTCGTCGCCACCGCACTGCACGACGACGGCAGCGGACAGTACCGCCTCCGTGCCGCCGTCCGCGACGGCTACGACGTGCTCAGCGGCAGCACCCTGTGCGACACAGGCACAGGCCCAGGCACAGGCACCGACGCCGAGCAGGTGCTTCGCACTCTGCGTGGCACGGCCCTCGGTGAACTTCCGGACGCCGTGTGGGAGGTCGTCGGCCGGCAGGTCAGCGACCTGCTGAGCCGCCCCGTCAGCCACTGAGCACTCAGCAGCGGGCGGGGGGCAGGGCGCCGTCCGCTCCCTGGACGGTCACTTCCGCGGTGCCGTCGCCGTCCTGCGCGAACGCGGCCGTACACACCAGCTGACGCACCGCCGGCTTCCCGAGCGGCCGCACCGCGAGCGGGAGGACGATCCGCACCTTGCCGGGGCTGGTCGACACCCCTACCGGGCCGTTCAGTTTCGGCAGCTCCGTGCGGAGCCCGGCCGCGCGCTCGTCCGCCCGCGGACCGGCGAACAGCTCGGTGATGTCCGTCGGGGCGTCCACCGGTTCGGTATGGCCAGGAAGACCGTAGTCCTTCCTGATCCGGACCACCGGCGTCGAGCGCTCTTCGGCCGTGAGGAAGAAGAGGAGGTACTGCCCCTTGGGGTCGGGGGCCAGGACCGTGGCGGGCCCACCGACCTCGATGACACCGGTCTTCTGCACTCCGCAGCCGGTGAGCAGGGTGGCCGCCGTGGCGCAGGCCGCGACGGCCCGGCCCACGGCGGTGCACGGATACCTCACCCGGTCGCCTCCTCGCCCGTCAGGGGTATGGTCACGGTGAACACGGCGCCGCCCGCCGGGCGGTTCGCGGCACGGAGCGTGCCGCCGTGCAGCCGCACGTTCTCCAGGGTGATGGCCAGGCCGAGACCGCTGCCCGCCGAGCGGGTACGGGCCGCGTCCGCCTTGTAGAAGCGCTCGAAGATGTGCGGCAGCGCGTCCGCGGGGATACCCGGGCCGCTGTCCTCGACCTCCATGACGAGCCGGACCGCACCGTGGTCCCCGGCCGGCCCGTTCCGGTACGTCTCGGTGCGCAGCCGCACCGTGACCGGCGCGCTCCCATGCCGGAGCGCGTTGCCGACGAGGTTGGCGACGACGACGTCGAAGCGCCTGGGGTCGAGCCGTGCCCTGATGCCTTCGGGCAGCTCGGTGACGACCTGTGCGGCATCGGTCCAGTGACGGCTCGTCAGGGTCTTGCGGACGGCCTGGGCGACGTCCACCTCGTCGGCGTTCAGCTCGGCGGCCCGGGCGTCGAAGCGCGAGATCTCCATCAGGTCCTCGACCAGGACGGCCAGCTTGCCCGTCTCGGCGCTGATCAGCCGTACGGCCGCCGCGGTGTCGGGGGCGAGACGGGCGGCGTCCTCGTCCAGGACCTCGGTGACCGCGAGCATCCCGGCGAGCGGGGTGCGCAGTTCGTGGGAGACGTCGGAGGCGAAGCGCCGGGCGCGCGCCTCGGCCGCGCGGAGTTCGGCGACGGTCCGTTCCAGCTCGACCGCCGACTCGTTGAAGGTGCGGGCCAGGTCCGCGAGTTCGTCGCTGCCCTTGACCGGGATCCTGGTGTCGAGCCGGCCATTGCCCATGTTCCGTGCGGCCTTCCGCAGGTCGCGGACCGGGCGCAGCACGCTGCGGGCGGCCAGCAGCGCCGGGACGAGTGCCACCGCGAGCCCCGGGAACGCCCCGTCGCGGGCCGCGGTGACCATGGCCCGGACCTGGATCTCCTCCTGGTTCAGCGGCATCACGGCGTACACCACGAGCCCGGTGGGCCGCGCCGTCTTCCCGGCCCGGAAGACGGTCGGCATGGCGACGGTCAGATACGGGGTGCCGCCCTTGTCGACCCGCTGGAAGGCGCCGCGGGGGTTGGCGAGCGCGGCCTCGCGCAGTGCGGGGGTGATCACGGTGGAGACAGGGCTGGTGCCGGAGGAGACCCGGACCGATCCGTACTCGGCGAACACCACCCAGGTCCGGGGCTTGCCCTGCTGGGCGATCGCAAGCAACTGCTGCCGGAGGCTCTGGGTTTCGACGGGCAGGGACGTGCCCAGCCTCTGGACCCGGTCGCGGAGGGAGGAGACGGCCGTGTCCTGGGCCTGCTTGAGGATCGCCGTGCGCGCGGCACGGTAGGCCAGGGTCGCGGTGGTCGCTGCGCTGATGGCGGCCACCAGCAGAAAGGCGAGCACCAGTCGGGTACGCAGCCCGATACGGGCTTTCCGGCGGCTCATCACGCGTCACAGGGGCCCGAAGCGGTAGCCGAAGCCCCGCACCGTCTGTATGTACCGCGGGCTGCCGGGCTGGTCCTCGATCTTGTTGCGCAGCCGGCGCACGCACGCGTCGACCAGGCGCGCGTCGCCGTGGTAGCTGTGCTCCCAGACCTGCTCGAGCAACTGCTGGCGGCTGAAGACCTGCTCGGGCGCGGCCGACAGGTACAGCAGCAGCTTGAGCTCGGAGGGCGCCAGCGCCATACGTTCCCCGGCCTTGGCGACGTTCAGCCCGGCACGGTCGATCGCGAGGTCGCCGTGGAACTCCACGGCGGCGCGTCCGGCCGGCTCCTCGATGCGGCGCAGCACGGCCCGGATGCGGGCCTCGATGACCTCCGTGCGGGCGGGCTTGACGATGTAGTCGTCGGCGCCGGCCTCCAGCCCGACCACGACGTCGAAGTCGTCCCCGCGGGCGGTGAGCATGATGATCGGCAGCTGACCGGCCTCGCGCACCCGCCGGCAGACCTGCACCCCGTTCATGCCGGGCAGCATGAGGTCGAGGAGCAGCAGGTCCGGCCGGAACTCCCCGATGGCCGCGAGTCCGGCCTCCCCGGTGGAGGCGGTACGCACCTCGTGCCCGCGGCGGCGCAGGCCGAGGCCGATCCCCTCCCGGACGGAGGGATCGTCTTCGATCAGCAGGACACGTGGCATGGGCAGATTATTCCATTCGGTCGAGTGACGAATGCACTCGGTCAGAAGGCGGAGGAAACGATGGAAGGGAGCCAAAAAGTACAGAAAAGTGCAGGTGAAGAGGGGCAGAAGGCAGAAGGAGGCGCACACGGAGGGAGGCGTGAGGCGGTCACCGGGACGTCGTGTCACCTGCGGCGGCGCAGTCTGCGCAGCACCGCCCCGAGACCCGCCTCCAGCTCGGCCAGCCGCAGGGGGCGGGCCAGCAGCGCGAAGAGCGTCAGGACCACCGCGACGTCGGCGGCGACCGCCGCGAGCGGGCCGAAGGCGGCCGCCCGCCCGGCCACGAGGTGACCGAGCAGGACGGCCGGGACCGCGGCCACCGACAGCCGCGCCAGTGCGGTCGCGGCACGCGAGCGCCACAGCGAGCGCCGCGCCTCCGCCGGTCCCGGCGCCGATGCCGGTGCCGGGACCGCGAGCCTTCGGTCGAGGACGTACCCGGTGACCGCCCACCCCGCGAACAGCGCCACCGAGTACGCCCCCGCCATGCCGGTGACCGCCCAGCGTGCCGGCAGCAGCAGGCAGGCGACCGTGGACAGGCCCGCGTTGAGTCCCGCGATGACCAGGTTCAGCAGGAAGGGCGTACGGGTGTCGGAGAGGGCGTAGAAGGCGCGCGCGAGGACGTACTGCCCGGAGAAGGCGACCAGTCCCGGCGCGAACGCCGTCAACGCGCCGGCCATGACCGCGACGTCGTCCGCGCCGGTCCTGCCGTACTGGAAGGCGACCGCCATGACCGGCCCGGCGACCGCGGCGAGCACGCACGCGGCGGGCACGACGGCGGCGGCGCTGTGGCGCAGGGCGGAGGAGACGTCCCGCCGCAGGGCCGTGGTGTCGCCATCTGCCGCCGAGCGGCTCATCCGCGGCATCAGCGCGGTGACCAGGGAGACGGTCACGATGCCGTGCGGCACGGCCCATAGCAGGTACGCGTTGCCGTACGCGCTGAATCCCGCCCCGCCGTCGATCCCTTCGGCCGCGGCGCGCTCTCCCGCCGTGGTCGCCAGCCGGGTCACCACCCAGTAGGCGAGCTGGTTGGTGAGCACCAGCAGCATCAGCCAGCCGGCCGAGCGCAGCGGCCGGGACAGCCCGCTGCCCCGCCAGTCGAACCGCGGCCGCCAGCCCAGGCGCGCCGCGCGCAGGGACGGCAGCAGCGCCAGTGTCTGGGCGACGATGCCGGCCGTGGTGCCCCAGCCGAGCAGCCGCGTCTCACCGGAGGTGAGTGTCCCGCCGGTGCCGGCCGTCACCAGGTACAGGCCGAAGGCGGCGATGACGACGACGTTGTTGAGCACCGGCGCCCACATCATGGCGCCGAACCGGCTCCGGGCGTTCAGCACCTGCCCCAGCAGGGTGAACAGGCCGAGGAAGAAGATCTGGGGCAGGCAGCAGCGGGCGAAGACGACCGTCGTCGCGGCCTGCGCCCCGCCGTAGTCGGTGTACGCCGCCACGATCGCGGGCGCGGCCCACACCGCCGCGGCCGTGAGCAGCAGCAGCACGGCCGTGCAGAGCGTGAGCAAACGGTCGGTGTACGCGGCCCCGCCGTCCTCGTGCTCGCCCGCGGCCCGGACGAGTTCGGGGACGAACACGGCGTTGAGCGCGCCGCCGAGGAGCAGCGTGTAGACGATGGTGGGAACGGTGTTGCCGACCGCGTAGCCGTCGGCGGCCGGGCCCACGCCCAGCGCGGCGGCGACCACCGCGGAGCGTACGAACCCGGTGGCGCGGGAGACGAGGGATCCCGAGGCCATGAGCGCACCGCTGCGCAGCGTCGAGTCGGGGCGGCGGTGCGTGCGCCGTCCGGGCGCCGTGACCGTGCTCATCGGCGCGCCAGGTACAGCTGGAAGGCGCGGTACAGCGTGTGGTTGGCGGTGCCGCCGAGCGGCGTCTCCCACTCGCCCAGCGTCTCCACGACCTGGCCTCCGGTGCCGAGCTTCCAGCGCAGCAGCCCGAACGGGCGGTCACCGGGGTCGAGCGAGGAGGGCACACCCCGCATGTCGTAGACCTCCGCGCCCCGGGCGCGGGCGTCGAGCATCATGCGCCACTGCAGGGCGTTGGAGGGCCGTACCTCCCGCCGGTGGTCGGCGGAGGCCCCGGTCTGGTACCAGACCCGGCGCCCCACCGTGATCATGGTGTGCGCGGCCAGGATCTCGCCCTGGTGGCGGGCGAGGTAGAGCCGCATACGGCCCGGCTCCTCGGCGTTGAGCGCCGCGTACTGGCGCTCGTAGTACGCCAGGGAGCGGCCGAGGCGGAATCCGTCGCGTGCCTCGGTGATGCGCAACAGCCGGTAGAAGTCGGGGAGTTCGGCGGCTCCTCCCTCCGTCACCTCCACGCCCGACCGTTGGGCCCGGCGTATGTTGCGCCGCCACTCCTGGTTGAGTCCGGACCACAGGTCCTCGGTGTCGCGTCCGGCCAGTGGCACCTGGAAGACGTAGCGGGGCTGCGCGTCGCCGTCGCCCTCGTCGCCGCCGCAGCGCCGCCAGCCGCGCGCCCGGAGCCGTTCGGCCACGGCGGCACCCAGCGGATCGACCTCGCGGGCGAGTACGTCGGTCACCCGCCGCCCGGGTCCGGTCGCCGACTTGAGCGTGGCGGCGTCCCACCGGCGGTAGGCGGGCGAGGGCCCGATGCGCACGGCGAACGCGCCCGCCGCACGCAGATGGCGCAGCAGCGGCCCGAGCCAGCCGTCGAGGTCCGGGGCGCTCCAGTCGGCCACCGGGCCCTCGGGTAGATACGCGAAGTACCTGCGGGTGCCGGGGAACTGGCGCAGCAGCACCAGCGCCACTCCGCTCAGCTCGCCGGCCCCAGGGCCGGCCTGCGTTCCCCAGCCGAGCAGTTGGGCGTGCCAGCCGTCCTTGACCGCGGCCCAGGACGGGCACTGGAGAAAGCCGGGGTTCAGGGCGGAGCCGGTGCGCGAGGCGAGGAAGGCCCGGTACGCCTCGGCGGAGACGGGCTCCAGCCGCATGTCCTTCCGGTCACAGCCTGCCGTTGTGAGCAGCGCGGACACTGCGCCTCCTCGAATGCCGTCGTGGTGGTGGGACACGGGAACCGGCCTGTGCGGCACGGGGTGTCCCGAAGATTCACAGGCGTCCGTGACCGCGCCGCGCGCCGAATGTGACCGGACGACGACCGTTCCTCTGCAACGGCCGTCACACCGCCAGGACGCCCCCTTCCAGCGGGTTTTCGCCGCCTAGAGTCACCGGCGTCCCGCCGTGGACTTCCTCTTCCCTCACCCCTCTTCCACTCCCTTTCACGGAGGCATTCGTTGAGCGAGATACGTGTCCGAGGCATACGTCCGGGCTCCGGGCGGACACGCGGCACCGCTACCACCGCCGCGGCCGCGGCGCTGCTGAACACCGCGCTGCTGACCGCGGCGCTCTCCGCCTGCTCGGCCGGGCACCCGGCCACGGCCGGGGCGGTCGCGAAAGAGGGCGGCCAACACGCCGACGGCCGCCCGGTCACGGTCACCGTGACACCCCACGGCACGCGGGCGAAGCCCGGTGGGCCGGTGACCGTCACCGCGAAGGGCGGCACTCTCACCTCGGTCACCGTCACCGACGCACGGGGCGGTCACCTCGCCGGCGGTCTGTCGCGCGACGGCCGGACCTGGACCTCCGACCGCAACGCCGCACCCGGCACCGCCTACACGGTGAAGGCGCAGACGCGCACGGAGGAGGGGACGACGGGCGACACGCACGCGTCGTTCACGACGGAAGCGGCCGGCCTCGTCAACAAGGTGGACTGGCGGCCGGGCGACGCCACCACGGTCGGGGTGGCCCAGCCGATCTCCTTGGTCTTCGACCGCCCCGTCCACGACAAGGCGGCGGTGGAGCGGCAGTTGAAGGTCGCCACCTCGAACCACACCGAGGGCTCATGGGGCTGGATGAAGGACTGGTCGGGCAAGGACCGGGTGGACTGGCGCCCCAAGGAGTACTGGCGGCCAGGCACCCGGGTGACCCTGGACGCCCAGCTGAACGGAACCGACTCCGGGACCGACGGCGGCTGGTTCGTCCGCGACTACCACCTGCGCTTCACCATCGGCGCACGGCAGGTGGTCAAGGTCGACCTCGACCGCAAACAGCTCACCATGGAACGCGACGGCCGGACGGTACAGACCTTCCCGGTCTCCGGCGGCACCCCCGGCCCCGAGACGGGCTCCTGGCGCGGTACGGAGGTGGTGATGGCGAAGGAGGGCACGATCCGGATGAACTCCGAGACCGTGGGGCTGGGCAAGGCCTACGACCAGGACGTCGACTACGCGATGCGGCTGACCTGGTCCGGTACGTACGCGCACGCGGCACCCTGGAACGCCGCCTACTTCGGCCGGGCCAACAGGAGCCACGGCTGCATCGGCATGAGCGAGGCGAACGCCCGGTGGCTCTACGGACACGCCCACGTCGGCGACCCCTTCGAGGTCACCGGGGCGGAGACCAAGGGCACCGTGGCCGTGAACAACGGCCTGGGCGACTGGAACGTCGGCTGGGACGACTGGCGCGCCCGCAGCGCCCTGCGCTGAGGCCCGGCGCCGGACGGGCGCGCGTCGTCGAGACGGTCGAAGGCGGATGGTTCAGGCCGCGCTGCCGCGCAGCTCCGCCAGGGCGGCCGGGGTCAGCTGCCGGGGCAGGTGACCGGCGTCGACGAGGACGACGGTGCAGTGGGCGGAGTGGGTCAGGGCGGTGGTGAGGCTGCCGTCGGCGAACTGGGCCAGAGGGCCGCGCGGTGAGCGTCCGACCGCGATGGCGCGGGCACCCAGCTGATCGGCGTGCCGGGCCAGGGCGCGGCCGGCGGCGGCATGGTCGCCGACGCTGGTGAGGATCTGGCCGGTGGCGGCGACGCCGTGGGCGGCGAGCCGGTCCAGGTGGGCGATGACGGCGGCCCGGGCCTGGTCGGCGGTCTCGGTGTCGGTGGCCTGCTCCTCGACCACGGCCGTCTGCCGGACGTGGACGACCTCCAGCGGGCTGCCGGTGTCACGGGCCAGGCGCGCCGCCGAGTCGACGATGGCAGCGGCGTTGTGGTGGGCGCCGACGGCGACGACGACCGGGGGCACGTCACCGGCGACCGGTGCGCCGATCGCGGTGAACGACGGCGTCACCGGCTCACTCTCCTCGGGGCGCGTCTCGGCCCGGCGGAGCAGCCGGTGGCCGCCGGCGAGGACGGGGATGGCGAGGAGGAAGGTGGCCGCACCCAGGTAGAAGGGGACGCTGAGGTCGGTGGCGTCGGCGAGCTTGCCGGCGACGTAGGGGGCCAGGCCGCCGCCGATGAAGCGCAGGAAGCCGTAGGCGGAGGAGGCCACGGGCCGCTCGACCGGGGAGACGAGCATGACGGCCTGCGTGGTCAGAGTGTTGTTGATGCCGATGAACGCGCCGCTGACGACGACCGCCACGATGACCACCGTGGGCGTGGCGACGCCGGCGGCGATGACGGCCATCACGATGCCGAGGCCGAGGAGGTTGGCGTACAGGACCGGGGCGGTGCCGTACCGGGCCTGCAGGCGCGGGGCGAAGAAGACGCTGAAGGCGGCCACCAGCAGGCCCCAGCCGGTGAAGACGAGCCCGAGTTCATGGGCGCTCAGCTTCATGGGGTAGGGGGCGTAGCCGAGCATGGTGAAGAAGCCCCAGTTGTACAGCAGGGCCATGATGCCCATGATCAGCAGGCCGCGGTGGCGCAGGGCCCTGAGCGGGGCGAGGGGGGAGGTGGGGCGCTTCGGCTTGGGCAGGGAGGGCACGAAGGCGAGGGTCGCGACCAGGGCGACGGCCATGAGCACGGCGACACCGAAGAACGGGCCGCGCCAGCTGATGGCGCCCAGCTCGCCGCCCAGCAGCGGGCCCACGGCGATCCCCAGGCCGAGCGCGGTCTCGTAGAGGATGATCGCGCCGCCGAACCCGCCGCTGGCGGAGGCGACGATCACGGCCAGGGAGGTGGCGATGAACAGGGCGTTGCCCAGACCCCAGCCGGCACGGAAGCCGACGATGCCGTTGATGGAGTCGGTGGAGCCCGCCAGGGCGGCGAAGACGACGATGACGGCCAGGCCTATGACAAGGGTGCGCTTGGCTCCGAACCGGCTGGAGAACCAGCCGACGAACAGCATCGCGACCGCGGTGACGATCAGGTAGCTGCTGAACAGCAGCGAGACCTGGCTGGGGGAGGCGTGCAGGCTCTCCGCGAGGGCGGGCAGGATCGGGTCGACCAGGCCGATGCCCATGAACGAGATCACGCAGGCGAACGCCACGGCCCAGACGGCCTTCGGTTGCCTGAACGGGCCGGCGGTCTTTCCGTGTGGTGCACTCATTGCCGCTTCTACTCCAGTCATGTGACGACGGGGACAGTGGTGTGGGGGAGTGGGCGAGGGGTCAGGGGGTGATCGGGGTGCGTTCAGGGACGCGCCTGGTGGTCCTGGACGGCGCGGGCCAGCGCGGGGAGGGCGGTCCTGACCGCCTGCTGCTCGGGTTCGGTCAGCTCCTCCAGGAGGCCCCGCAGGGCCTCGGCGCGCTCGGCCCGCCGCTGCCGGAACACCTCCAGACCGGTGTCGGTGGCCTCCACCAGCACCCCCCGGCCGTCGGTGCGATCGGCGGTGCGCCGTACCAGCCCGGCACGCTCCATGCGGGTGACGAGCTGGGTCATGTTGGGCTGCGAGACGTTCTCCGCCCGGGCCAGTTCGGTCAGCCGCTGCGGTCCTTCGCGGCCCAGCCGGCCCAGCGCGGACGAGGCCGCGGTGCTCAGCCCGCCGGCCGTCGCGCTGTGGCGCACGTACCGGACCAACTGCTCCACGGCGATCATCAGGTCCTCGGCGGACGCGTCCGCAGGGACAGGGCCGGGATTCATAACCCGCTTATGCATAAGCCCATCATGCATCTGTGTGTACGATGCAGCAAAAACTTTCCCCGGCTTCCGCGCCCCACCGCGCGGAGGCGCCCGGACGGGGCGGACCGCCGCACATGACACTCCGTCACCGGATGGCGCGGGCACGCCGCGGACAGCGCGCGGGGCCGTCGTCGACGTACCGTAAGCAGGTGTTCTCCTTCGCCGGCATCGCCACGGCCGTGCTCGACGGGCACGGCACCGTGCTGCGCTGGTCCCAGGCGGCGTGCGACCTGCTGGGGTGGACCGCGGAAGACGTCCGTGGACGGCCGTTCCAGGCCCTGTTCGCCGGGGCGCGCCCCGATGCCGGCGACGGCGGTCTTCCGGCGCGGGGCCGAGCGCGGCTGCGGCATCGCACCGGCGATCCGGTCGACGTCACCTTCCGGGTGCTCGACCTCCACCCCGCGGACCAGTCCGTGGTGCTCGTGGCGCCCACCCGGCCGGCGGACGACTGGGAGCAGGGCGCGAGCACCCTGCGCGCCCTGCTGGCCCAGGAGCACCTCGGGATCGCCCTGCACGACCCGGACCTGACCCTCGTACGGAGCAACCTCACCCCCGGCCTGCTGGGCGGCGCCGCCCTTCCCCCGGGCGGCCGGCTGCGGGACGTGCTCCCGCCGCAGGACGCGGAGGCCGTCGAGGTCGCGCTGCGCCGTGTCCTGCGGACGGGTGCGCCCTTGACCGGGAGGGCCCTGAGCGTGCGGCCGCCGCACGGCGGCCCGCCGCAGCGGGTGTCGCTCTGGGCCTTCCGCGTGGAGGACGCCGCGGGCGTCCCGGAAGGCGTTCTCACGCTGTACGTCGACACCCTCGCGCCGCACCGGGCCCGCCGCGAACTGGACCTGCTGCAACGGGCGGCCGCCCGGATCGGCGGCTCCCTCGACCCCAGACGTGCCGCGCAGGACCTGGCCGACGTCCTCGTGCCCGCCCTGGGGGACCTGTCGGCCGTCTCGCTGGCCGAGGCGGTGCTGCACGGCGACGAGCCCCCGAGGATCAGCGGCGGAGGAGACCTGCACCTGCGGCGGGCCGCCGTGGCCTCGGCCGCCGGCCCCTATCCCGACATCCTGCTCCAGCCGGGCCAGGCGGTCCCCCCGCTGCTGGCGACGGCCGAGCTGCGGGAGCTCCAGCACGGCCGGGCCGCCGTCTTCGACCCGGCGACCGTGGCCATGTTGTTCGACGACCCCGCGCAGCTCAGGCGCTTCGTCCCGGACGGCGGGCACTCGGCCCTGTGGGCTCCGCTGTTCGCGCGCGGCCTGGTCCTCGGCACCGTCGCGGTGTGGCGCATCGAGCAGCCGGACGCGTTCGACGAGCAGGACGTGGACATGCTCAGCGAGATCGCCTCACGCTCCGCGCTGAACGTCGACAACGCCAGCCGCTATCTGCGCGAGCGCCGCTCCGTGCTCGCCCTGCAGCAGCGCCTGCTTCCCCGCCCCACGACCGACAGCCCGGCGGCGGAGACGGCCGGCCTGTACCGGCCGGCCGGGGGCGGATCCGGCATCAGCGGGGACTGGTACGACGTGATCCCCCTGCCCTCCTTCCGGGTCGCCCTCGCCGTCGGTGACCTCTCCGGCCACGGCCTGTACGCCACCGCCACCATGGGCCGGCTGCGCACCGCGGTCCGCACGCTCGCCGACCTCGAACTCGATCCCACCGAACTCCTCACCCACCTCGACGACGGCGTGCGGCAGCTGGCCGGTGAGTCGGACGCGCAGAGCCACGTCGACTCCACCTGTCTGTACGCCGTCTACGACCCGATCACCTGCCTGTGCCACCTGGCGAGCGCCGGTCACCCGTCCCCGGTCGTGGTCCGGCCGGACGGCACCGTCAAGGTCGTCGACGTCTCGCCCGGGCCGCCGCTGGGCGTGGGCGGCATGCCGTTCGAGACGAGCACCGTCGACCTGGAGCCCGGCAGCGTGCTCGCCCTGTACAGCAAGGGCCTGATCGAGCGGGACGACGCCGACGCCGAGAGCGGACTGCGGTGGCTGACGGAGAGCCTCGCGGCCTCGTGCGGGCCCGACCGGCCGCTGGCCGCCGTGGGCCGCGCGCTCCTGGCCGACCTCGGAGACGGCCGGCAGTGCGACGACATCGCCCTGCTGCTGGCCCGTACCCGCGCGGTGCCCGCGGAGTCCACGGCGAGCTGGGAGTTCTCCGCCACCCCTGCCGTCGTGTCCGCGGCCCGTGAGGCCGTCGCCCGGCAGCTCACCGACTGGGGGCTGGGCGAGCTGGTCTTCACCACCGAGCTGATCGTCAGCGAACTGGTCACCAACGCGGTCCGTCACGCGGGGGGCCCGATCGGCCTGCGGCTCATCCGTGGCGACGTACTGGTCTGCGAGGTCACCGACCCGAGCAGCACCCAGCCCCGGCTGCGCCGGGCCCGCTGGACCGACGAGGGGGGACGCGGGCTGTTCCTGGTCGCCCAGCTCAGCCTCCGCTGGGGCAGCCGCTACGGCCGCGGCGGCAAGACCATCTGGTCCGAGCAGGCCCTGACGCCGCCCGCGGTCGACTTCGAGGCGCTCATGTGACCGGAACCTCCGGTACTGAATATCCGGGCTGCGGTATTCAGTACCATACGCGGGGCGAGTGATCGCCGAGGGCCGGGACAGGGAAGGATGACCGCCCATGAGCAAGCCACCCGCGCGGATCCGACTCGCCGACGCCGCCTTCGCCCTCTTCGACGAGCGCGGATACGAGCAGACCACCGTCGACGACATCGCCGAACGGGCCGGAGTGGGACGTACGACGTTCTTCCGCCACTACCGGTCCAAGGAAGCCGTCATCTTCCCCGACCACGACCGGCTCCTCGAACTGATCCGCGACCGGCTGGCGACCTCCAGTCACAGCACCGCCCTCGTCGCCGTCTCGGACGCGGTCCGCCTGGTGCTGCTCCACTACGTCGACGAGGGCGACCTCGCACGCCGGCGATACGCGCTGACCAGCAAGGTCTCCGCCCTGCGCGACCGCGAGATCGCCAGCGTGGCCCGCTACCAGCGGCTGTTCCGCGAGTTCATCGCGGACTGGATGGGCGACCCCACGGAGTCGGCGTCCCTGCGGGCCGAGATCATGGCGGCGGCCGTGGTCGCCGCCCACAACCATGTGCTGCGCCGGTGGCTGCGGGGCGAGGCCTCGGACCCGGTGAGGGAGGTGGACGAGGCGATGAGCGAGGTGCTCGCCCTCTTCCCGGCACCCTCCGGACCCGAGGACGGCGGTGGCGGCACCACCGTCGTCGCCTTCCGGAGCGGACAGGACCTCGACGCGCTGCTGCCGTCGCTGCGACGGCTCGTGGAGGGCGGGACGGGCGCCGGGCGCCGAGAACCCGACCAGGCGCGCCAGGGGAACGAGCCGGCTCGCTGACCGGCGCGACCGCACCCCGGGCGGGCCGCCTCGGCTGCCACCCCCGACGCAGGCTGCGCGCCTTGAGGGGGATACCGTCCCGCAGAGGAACTGTGCCGGCTCGTCCCCTCCGGGGCGAAGGAGAAGATGCGCATGATCGCCGACGCGGTGACCGATCTGTCCGCCGCGGCCGTCCGGGGCGTGCAGACGGCCGGGGGCCCGGCGGAGCCGACCGTCGGCCGTGTCCTGTCCTCGTGGCAGCCGGACGTGCCGGCACTGGTACTGGTGATCGTGCTGGGCGGGCTGTACGGCTGGGGTGTGCTGCGGCTGCGCCGGCAGGGCGGTTCCTGGCCGATCGCCCGTGTCGCGGCCTTCGTGCTGCTCGGTCTCGGTGCGCTGGTGGTGGCCACGATGTCGGCGCTGGCCGTGTACGACCACGTCCTGTTCTGGCCGGCCGCGGTGCAGAACGTCCTGCTCGATCTCCTCGCGCCGCTCGGTCTGGCCCTGGGCGATCCCCTGCGGCTGGCCGTCGAGGCGCTGCCCGCCGCCCGGGCGGCACGCGTCCGGCGCGCGGTCACCGGCCGGGTGGTACGCGTACTGACGTTTCCGCTCGTCAGTACGGCTCTGGTGCTCACCACCGAGCTGGTCGTCTACTTCACGCCGTACTTCGCCACCGCCCTGCGCGTCGGCTGGCTGCACGAGCTGATGTACCTGCACCTGCTCGCCGCCGGCTGCCTCTTCGTCGTCCCGGTGCTCACCCGCGAGCAGGCGCTGCCCTCCTGGTGCACGCATCCGGTGAGGGCCGCGCTGGTGTTCCTGGACGGGATCGTCGACGCGGTACCGGGGGTCGTGGTGATGACGCACGGCACCCTCGTCGCGGGCGCGTGGTACCTGCACCACGCCCCCGCCTGGGCGCCCGACGTCCATCACGACCAGCAGATCGGCGGCGGTGCCATGCTGAGCATCGCCGAACTGGTCGCGCTGCCCTTCCTGCTGTCGATCCTGGTCCAGTGGGCCCGCGCCGAGCGGGTCCAGAACGCGGCCCTCGACCGCCGTCTCGACAGGGAACTCCTCCGTGCCGCCCCGCCGGCCGACGAACGGGCCGAGGACCGCGGCTCCGCTGCCACCACGGCTCCCGAGCGCGTACGCCCCTGGTGGGAGACCGAGCAGAACGACGTCGCCGCCAGGATCCGCCGCCAGCGCTGAGACGCCCGACCTGATCCGCCCCCGCCCGACGGAGCGGCGCTCACTCGATCGGGTCAGCCCGCGCGGACGATCAGCGGAACCGCACCCGGCCGGAAAGGCGGACCGTCCGACCGCCGGGCGCAGCCCCCTTCAGCCCTTGCCGGGCCCTCGCCTCTTCCCTCTTAGGGGTCCTTGCACTATGAGCGTCCGATCAGGTCGCGTGGTCCGGTGCTGGGGGTACCTCCCACGCCGTTCAGGCAGTGGGGGAGCATCGCAAGGCGCCGGAGCGCCCAGGTAGCGGAGCTACCTGGGCGCTCCGGCAACGCGGCGAGGTGCGGTGCCAGGCCGCGGGACCCGGGCGGGCATAGTGCAAGGACCCCTTGAGTCCGGGCACGCCGGCCCCCTGCCCAGCCCGGCACCAACGGTGCGGCTCACACGATCGCCGTACGACGCGCGCGGCGAAAACCGCCCTTGCACACTGCAAGGGCGGGTACCCGGACAGGGTCCCGCACGCTCCAGGAAGGCGGTCGCCCCTGATGAGTCGCACATCTCCCCTCGACGTCCCGTCGGTGGACACGGTGGACGTGGCCGGGCTGGAGGCGGCGCTGCGCGCGGCGGTGGACGCCGAGGTCCGGTTCGACGCCGGGAGCAGAGGTGCGTACGTCACGGACGGCTCCAACTACCGCCAGGTGCCCCTCGGCGTGGTCGTGCCGCGCAGCGTGGAGGCGGGCGCCGAGGCGGTCGGGGTGTGCGCCCGGTTCGGGGCCCCGGTGCTGTCCCGCGGCGGCGGCACCAGCCTGGCCGGTCAGTCCACCAACACCGCCGTGGTGATCGACTGGACCAAGTACTGCCACGGCCTGATCTCCGTCGACCCCGACAACCGCACCTGCGTCGTGGAGCCCGGCATCGTCCTCGACGAGCTCAACAACCGGCTCTCCGACCACGGCCTGCAGTTCGGGCCGAAGCCCTCCACCCACCGGCAGTGCGCGCTGGGCGGAATGATCGGCAACAACTCCTGCGGCGCCTCCGCGCAGGCCTACGGCAAGACCGTCGACAACGTCCGCCGGCTGGAGGTCCTCACCTACGACGGGCTGCGCATGTGGGTCGGGCCCACCTCCGAGGCCGAGCGGGCCCGGATCGCCGCCGAGGGCGGGCGCAGGGCCGAGGTCTACGCCGGTCTCGACCGCATCGCCACCGAGTACCTGGCCGACATCCGGCGCGGCTACCCGAAGATCCCGCGCCGGGTCTCCGGCTACAACCTCGACTCACTGCTCCCGGAGAACGGCTTCGACGTCGCCCGCGCCCTGGTCGGCAGCGAGGGCACCCTGGTGACCGTCCTGCGCGCCGAGCTCGATCTGGTGCCGGTGCCGCCGTACCAGTCGCTGCTGGTCCTCGGCTACGACGACATCTGCCGGGCCGCCGACGACGTCTCCCGGCTGCTGGAGCACTGCTCGCCCAGCCAACTGGAGGCGCTGGACGGGCGGATGGCGCAGCTGATGCGCGAGGAGGGCGTCCACCTGGACTCCCTCGACGTCCTGCCCGAGGGCGACAGCTGGCTGCTCGTGATGTACAGCGGCGACAGCCAGGAGGACGTCGACGAGCAGGCGCACGCACTGCTGCGCGCCATCGGCCGCGGCGAGAACGACCCCACCGTCGCCTTCTCCGACGACCCCGCCCGCGAGGACAAGATGCTCAAGGCCCGTGAGGCCGGCCTCGGGGTGACCGCGCGGCCACCGGACGACCGGGAGACCTGGGAGGGCTGGGAGGACTCCGCCGTCCCGCCCGAGCGGCTCGGCGACTATCTGCGCGACCTGAAGAAGCTGTTCGGGGAGTTCGGCTACGACGAGCCCTCGCTGTACGGGCACTTCGGGCAGGGCTGTGTCCACACCCGTATCCCGTTCGCGCTGAAGACCGCCGAGGGCGTCGCCGACTTCCGGCGCTTCGTCGAGCGCGCCGCCGACCTCGTGTCCTCCTACGGCGGCTCCCTGTCCGGTGAGCACGGCGACGGCCAGTCCCGGGGCGAGCTGCTGACCCGGATGTTCGGCGAGCGGCTGGTGACCGCGTTCGGCGAGCTGAAGAGGCTGTTCGACCCGGACAACCGGATGAACCCCGGCAAGGTCGTCGGCCCCAACCCGGTCGACGGGCAGTTGCGCCTGGGCGCCTCCTGGCGGCCGGCCACACCCGAGACGCACTTCGGCTACCCGGAGGACGAGCACTCCTTCACCCGCGCGGTGATGCGCTGCGTCGGCATCGGCAACTGCCGCGGCCACGAGGGCGGCGTGATGTGCCCCTCCTACCGGGCCACGCTGGAGGAGGAGCACTCCACCCGGGGCCGGGCCCGGCTGCTGTTCGAGATGCTCGGCGGCCACGCGGACTCCACGATCACCGACGGCTGGCGCTCCACCGCGGTGAAGGACGCCCTCGACCTGTGCCTGGCCTGCAAGGGCTGCAAGTCGGACTGCCCGGTGAACGTCGACATGGCCACGTACAAGGCCGAGTTCCTCTCCCACCACTACGCGGGCCGGCTGCGCCCGGCCGCCCACTACTCCCTGGGCTGGCTGCCGGTGTGGGCCCGGCTCTCCCGGCTCGCCCCGTCCCTGGTCAACACGCTGCTCCAGGCACCGGTGCTGGCCCGGGCGGGCAAGGCGCTGGCGGGCGTGGCCGGTCAGCGGCCGGCACCGGTGTTCGCCCGGCAGTCGTTCCTCCAGTGGTGGCGCGAGCGCGGGACACCGGAGCCCGACCCGGCCGGTCCGCGGACCGTGGTGCTGTGGCCGGACACCTTCAGCACCTACTTCCACCCGTCGATCGCGATCTCGGCCGTCCGGGTGCTCGAGGACGCGGGCTTCGACGTCGCCGTACCCACCGAGCCGGTGTGCTGCGGGCTGACGTGGATCTCCACCGGGCAGCTGACCACCGCCGAGAAGGTCCTGCGGCGCACGCTCGACGTGCTGCGCCCCTACCTGGACGCGGGCACCCCGGTCATCGGCCTGGAACCGTCCTGCACCGCCGTGTTCCGCGCCGACGCGCCCGAGCTGATGCCCGCCGACCAGGACGTCAAGCG
The DNA here is from genome assembly GCF_032658145.1 of Streptomyces sp. MK7. Lineage (NCBI taxonomy): Bacteria > Bacillati > Actinomycetota > Actinomycetes > Kitasatosporales > Streptomycetaceae > Streptomyces > Streptomyces sp. MK7. The sequence goes on along the minus strand of NZ_JAVACL010000007.1, from coordinate 31,827 downwards.
CCTGGCCGGGCAGGTGCGCACGTTCGCCGAGCAGCTGGTGCACCACGCGCCGGACGGCTGGCGGCCGCCGCGGCTCGCCCGGCAGGCGACCGTGCAGACGCACTGCCACCAGCACGCGATCATGAAGTTCGACGCCGACCGGGAACTGATGCGCCGCGCCCACCTCGACGCCGACGTCCTCGACGAGGGCTGCTGCGGCCTGGCCGGCAACTTCGGCTTCGAACGCGGCCACCACGAGGTCTCCATGGCCGTCGCGGAACAGGGCGTGCTGCCGGCCGTCCGCGGGGCGGCCCCCGACAGCCTGGTCCTCGCCGACGGATTCAGCTGCCGCACCCAGATCGAACAGGGCCGCACCGGGCGCCGGGCCCTGCACCTGGCCGAGGTGCTTGCGCTCGGCCTCGACGGGAACCTGCCCAGTGAGCAGCCCGAGCGCCTGGCCGTCCGGCCCGCCCCGCCCTCCCGCGCGGCCCGGTGGGGGGTCACCGCGGGCGCGGCGGGCACCGCCGCGCTGACGGCGGCGGCCACGACCGCCATGGGACGGCGAGCCCTGCGGCGCCTGCTCCGGCCGTGACGGCGGCCTGCCGAAAGCAACCCCCGAACCCCCCGAAAGGTCTTCGAACATGTCGATGAAGGTCTCCGACCACGTCCTCGAGCGACTGCGCGACTGGGGTGTGGAGTACGTCTTCGCCTACCCCGGCGACGGCATCAACGGGCTGCTCGCGGCCTGGGGCCGGGCCGACGACAACCCCCGCTTCATCCAGTCCCGGCACGAGGAGATGTCCGCCTTCGAGGCCGTCGGCTATGCCAAGTTCTCCGGCAAGGTCGGGGTGTGCGCGGCCACCTCCGGACCCGGCGCCATCCACCTCCTGAACGGCCTGTACGACGCCAAGCTCGACCACGTCCCGGTCGTCGCGATCGTCGGGCAGACCAACCGCAGCGCCATGGGCGGCTCCTACCAGCAGGAGGTCGACCTGCTCAGCCTGTACAAGGACGTCGCGTCCGACTTCTGCGAGATGGTCACCGTCCCCGAGCAGCTGCCCAACGTGCTGGACCGGGCGATGCGCACCGCGATGGCCCGCCGCTCGGTGACGGCCGTCATCCTCCCCGCCGACGTGCAGGAACTGGACTACTCACCGCCCGAGCACGCCTTCAAGATGGTCCCCTCCAGCCTGGGCATGCCCCAGTACGCGCCGGTGCCCTCCGACGACGACCTCGCGCGCGCCGCCGAGGTGCTCAACGCCGGCGAGAAGGTCGCCGTCCTCATCGGGCAGGGTGCCCGCGGGGCCCGGCAGGAGGTCATGGCGGTCGCCGACCGGCTCGGCGCCGGCGTCGCCAAGGCACTGCTCGGCAAGGACGCCCTCGACGACGACCTGCCCTACGTCACCGGCGCCGTCGGCCTGCTCGGCACCCGGCCGTCGTACGAGCTGATGGAGAACTGCGACACCCTCCTCGTCATCGGCTCGTCCTTCCCCTACACCCAGTTCCTGCCCGAGTTCGGAAAGGCGCGGGCCGTGCAGATCGACATCGACCCGCACATGGTCGGCCTGCGCTACCCGTTCGAGGTCAACCTCGTCGGCGACGCCCGCGAGACGCTGACCCGGCTGCTGCCGCTGCTCAAGGCGCACAAGAACAAGAGCTGGCGCAAGAAGATCGAGAAGGACACCGCCCGCTGGTGGCAGGTCATGGAGCGGCGCGCCGCCGTCGACGCCGAACCGATCAACCCCGAGTACGTCGCCCACTCCCTCGACGCCCTGCTGCCCGACGACGTCATCCTCGCCTCCGACTCCGGCTCCGCCGCCAACTGGTACGCCCGCCATCTGAGGATGCGCGGCGCCATGCGCGGATCGCTGTCCGGCACGCTCGCCACCATGGGGCCCGGAGTGCCGTACGTCATCGGCGCCAAGTTCGCGCACGGCGACCGCCCGGCGATCGCCCTGGTCGGCGACGGCGCCATGCAGATGAACGGCATGGCCGAACTGATCACCATCGCCAAGTACTGGAAGGAGTGGGAGGACCCGCGCCTGATCGTGGCCGTCCTGAACAACCAGGACCTCAACCAGGTCACCTGGGAGATGCGCGCCATGGCGGGCGCACCGCAGTTCCTGCCCTCCCAGTCGATCCCCGACGTCGCCTACGCCGACTTCGCCCGCTCCCTAGGCCTGAACGGCCTGCGGATCGAGGAGCCGGGCGAGGTGAAGGGTGCCTGGGAGGCCGCGCTGGGCAGCGACAGGCCGTGCGTGCTCGACTTCGTCACCGACCCCGCCGTACCGCCCATCCCGCCGCACGCCACCCTCGACCAGATCGAGGCCGCCGCGGCCTCCGTCCTCAAGGGCGACAGCGACCGCGCCGCCATGGTCCGCCAGGGCTTCAAGGCCAAGATGCAGGAGTTCCTGCCCGTGGGCCGGCACCGCACGGAGCGGCCGCACGCCAGGCACGCGCCATGAGCGGGCGCCCGGTCGTGGCGGGGGTGGGCACCGCGGTGTCCGCCCCCTCCACGGTCGGCGGGGCGTACGGCGCCGGGCCGCTCCCGGCCGCCCGCCGCCCCGTCCACGTCACCGGCACGGAACCGGTCGGCACGCCCGCCCCCGGGGCGGGCACGACGCGCCGGCCGCAGGAGGCACCGCAGACAGAGGCATCGCAGACATGAGCACCACCACCTTCCCGCCGCACGCCCTGCACGACTACGCGCTGCTGGCCGACGGGGAGCGCGGCGCGCTGATCGGACCGGACGGCGCCGTCACCTGGCTGTGCGCCCCCACCTGGCACGACGACGCCGTCTTCGCCTCCCTCATCGGCGGCCGCGGCGTCTACGCCGTCACCCCGCGCGGCCGCTACGTCCCCGGCGGCTACTACGAGGAGGGAACCCTCATCTGGCGCAGCCGCTGGGTCACCACCGACGGTGTCATCGAGTGCCGCGAGGCCCTCGCCTTCCCCGGTGAGGAGGACCACCTGGTCCTGCTGCGGCATCTGATGGCCGTCGACGGAACCGCCCATGTGCGGGTCGTCCTCGACCCGCACGCCGACTACGGGCGGGCACCGACTCCCTCCCCGCACCGCGACGACGACGGCGTCTGGCACCTCAACTCCGGCCGCCACCGCCTGCGCTGGCAGGGCGCACCGTCGGCGGCCGTCCGCGCCGAGGGACTGACCGCCGACCTCGTACTGCGGCCCGGCGAGTGCCACGACCTGGTCCTGGACTGCTCCGACGCCCCGCTGTCGCGCACACCGCCCCGGGCCGAGCAGTGCTGGGCCGCCACCGAGCAGGCCTGGCGGCGCGGCATGCCCGCCCTGGGACGCACCATCGCCCCCGGCGACGCCCGCCGCGCCTACGTGCTGCTGCGCGGCCTGACCACGCACGGCGGCGGCATGGTCGCCGCGGCCACCACCAGCCTGCCCGAACGCGCCGAGGCGGGCCGCAACTACGACTACCGGTACGTGTGGATCCGCGACCAGAGCTACGCCGGACAGGCCGCGGCGGCCGTGAACGCCCCGGAACTCCTCGACGCCGCCGTCCGTTTCGTGGGCGAGCGGCTGCTGGCGGACGGCCCGCGGCTCGCCCCCGCCTACACCGTCCACGGCACGCCCGTCCCCGAGCAGCGGGAACTGGACCTGCCCGGCTACCCCGGCGGATTCAGCCGGATCGGCAACAAGGTCTCCGGGCAGTTCCAGCTGGACTGCTTCGGCGAGGCACTGCTGCTGTTCGCGACGGCCGCGCGCGCCGGCCGGCTGGACGGCGAGGGCTGGAAGGCGGCCGACCTCGCGGTCCGGGCCATAGCCGAGCGCCGGCGGGAGCCGGACGCGGGCATCTGGGAGCTCCACCCGGAACCGTGGACCCACAGCAGGCTCATCTGCGTGGCCGGACTGCGCGCCCTGGCCGGTGTGGCACCGCACCACCCGCTCGCCGGCACCTGTACCCGACTCGCCGACACCCTGCTGGCCGAGACCACCGCCACCAGCGTGCACGCCGACGGCCACTGGCAGCGCGCCCCGGACGACCCCAAGGTCGACGCCGCGCTGCTGCTGCCCGCCGTGCGCGGCGCGGTGCCCGCCGACGACCGGCGCACCCGCGCCACCCTCGCCGCCTGCCGCGAACAGCTGACCGAGGAGCACTTCATCTACCGCTTCCGGCACGACGACCGGCCGCTGGAACAGGCCGAGGGCGCGTTCCTGCTGTGCGGGTTCGTCATGGCGCTGGCCCAGCACCAGCAGGGCCACGACATCGACGCCCACCGCTGGTTCGAACGCAACCGCGGCGCCTGCGGTTCGTCCGGTCTGTACGCGGAGGAGTTCGACATCGCCCAGCGCCAGTTGCGCGGCAACCTTCCGCAGGCCTTCGTCCACGCCCTGCTGCTGGAGACCGCCGCCCGCCTCGCCCAGGACCCCCAGACGCCGGCGCGTACCGCCGAGTGAGGAGCCGACCCATGCCCCAGACCGTCGTCATCACCGGAGCCGGCGCCGGTATCGGCCGCGCCACCGCGCGCGAGTTCGGCAGGCGCGGCGCCGACGTCGTCCTGATCGCCCGCGGCCGGGCCGGCCTGGACGCCGCCGCCAAGGAGGTCGAGTCGCTCGGCGGCCGGCCCCTCGTGCAGGTCGCCGACACCTCCGACGCCCGGCAGGTCGAGGCGGCCGCCGACGCCGCCGAGCAGGCGTTCGGCCCCATCGACATCTGGGTCAACTGCGCGTTCACCAGCGTCTTCGCGCCCTTCGACGAGATCACCGCCGAGGAGTACCGACGGGTCACGGAGGTGACCTACCTCGGCTTCGTGAACGGCACCCGCAGCGCGCTCCTGCGCATGCTGCCGCGCGACCGCGGCACCATCGTGCAGGTCGGCTCGGCGCTGGGGGAGCGGGCCATCCCCCTTCAGTCGGCCTACTGCGGCGCCAAACACGCCATCAACGGCTTCACCTCCTCCCTGCGCACCGAACTGCTGCACCGCGGCAGCAACGTACGGGTGACGATCGCCCAGATGCCGGCCGTCAACACCCCGCAGTTCTCCTGGGTGCGCTCCCGGCTGCCCCGCCATCCGCAGCCCGTCCCGCCGATCTACCAGCCGGAGGTCGCCGCCCGGGGCGTCGTGCACGCCGCCGACCACCCGGGCCGCAAGCAGTACTACATCGGCGCCAGCACCCTGGCGACCGTCTGGGCCAACCGTCTGGCCCCGGCCCTGCTCGACCGCTACCTGGCCCGCACCGGCTTCGACTCCCAGCAGACCGACCTGCGGCCGCCGAGCGGCGAGAGCAACCTGTTCGAACCCGTGGACCGGCCCGGGGGCGGCGACCACGGGGCCCACGGCATCTTCGACGACTCGGCGCACAGCCACTCCTTCGAGGCCGCCCTGGCCCGCCACCCCGCCGCCGTCGCCTCCGTGCTCGCCCTCGGCGCGGGCGTCGCCGCCACCGCGAAGGCCGCACTGAGCAGGCGCGTCCACGCCAACGCCGCATGAGGAGACTTCCATGACCGCAGCCGACCGCCCGCGCCGCCTCCTGGACGAGGCGACGGACATCGTGGCCATCGTGGGCGGGGTGAGCCACGACCGGGCGCGCGCCGTACTGCGCGCGATGTCCGCGCATACGTACATCAAGGAACCGCACGTCGCCGAACTCGTCGTCGAGTGGGCGGTGTCGGGGCGGCTCCCGGCCGACCTGCGCCGGGAGCTCAGACTCCAGCTCGATACCGGCCGGGGCGCTCCGGCCGCCGAACCGGCCGCCCTCTGAGGAGGGGTGTACGGCGACCGCCGAGGCCCCGGCGAAATGGTCCCCGGCGAGCGGAGGCCCGGCGGTGGGGACCGCCGGACACGCCCTGCCGAGTGCCGTCGCCCTCTGCGATGATTCTCCGCGCCTGATCGTCCGCCCCCGCCGGCGGAGCGGCGGAAGGGGGACACCATGGCACAGCACGACACCGGCCGAGGCCACGCCCGTCCCGGCCGGCCCGGGCAGCACCCCCTCGACCGCGAGGCCGAGGAGCTGGGCGTGGCCGTGATGGCCGCCTCCCGGCTGTTCGTGGCGATCTCCGCCCGCGCGCTCGCCTCCACCGACGACTCGCTCACCCTGCCCCAGCTGCGGGCGCTGGTCGTGCTGGACACCTGCGGACCGGTCAAGCTCGTCGTCCTGGCCGCCACGCTCGGCGTCAACCCCTCCACCGCGCTGCGCATGGTGGGACGGCTCGAAGTGCTCGACCTGGTGGACCGCAGGACCAATCCGGCCAACCGGCGCGAGGTCGTGCTCAGCCTGACCGCCGACGGCCACGATCTCGTCACGCGGGTGCTCGCCCACCGGCGCGCGGAGATCCGCAAGCTGGTGCAGCGGCTGTCCGCCGAGGAACGCGCGCTGCTCGTCCCCGCCCTGCAGGCCCTGACCACGGCGGCGGCCGACGAGATGGCCGTGGACGTCTACGACGACGCGCGCCTGGACCAGGGCATCGTGGACGACCCCGTCGACCCCGCCTCCCCGCCGGGCGCCTGGAAGGCCCATGAAGATCCTGGTGGGGCGGCCTTCTCCTGACGGGCGGTGTCCTCGGGCGGGAGCTGCGCGGGTAGGGCTCACCGAAGTCGGCCGAGCGGCTGACCTTCTCCCAGGCGCGACGTCCGCAGTCGCCTCGGCGAGTTGCCGGCGGGAATGGTCCAGGGCCATGGCCGCCGCGTTCACACCGAGCAGGAGATGGGTCGGGACCCGGCCGCGTCGGACGGTTCGCACGATGATCCCGGCGGCGCGCCGAGGGTCGCCGGCCGGCGCTGCGCGGCAAGTGATCCGCCCCCGTCCCCGGACGGCCTCGCCTGCCAGGTGCTTTCGTGTTCTGGCCCGCCGCGGGTGTTCAGCCGGTGGGGGAGGGGCGGTTCGGACCGACGGCGTGGGCGTGGAGGAGTTCGTGGAGGACGTGGCGGGCGACGGTGGCCATGTACGGGTTCCGGTCGCGGTAGTGGAGCAGTTCGATCAGTGCGATCGACAGGGCCCATCCGCGCCCCCGCGTCCAGGTCGTCTCGTCGGTGCCCAGCGCCGCCCGGAAGACCTCCCTCGCCCCCGCCCGCAGCACGTACCACGCCGCGATGAGGTCGACGGCGGGATCACCCAGGCCCAGACACCCGAAGTCGATCACCGCGCCCAGTCGGCCTCCCGCCACGAGCACGTTCCCCGGCTGGAGGTCGGCGTGGATCCACACCGGCGGCCCGGCCGGAGCGGGGGCCCGCAGAGCCTCCTCCCACAGAGCGGTGGCCGCCGGGGCATCGACGGCGCCACGCAGTTCGGCGATGGCCTTCCGGGTCTCGGCGTCTCGCGCGGCCAACGGCTCGCAGCGGTAGGAGGCCGGTCCGCCCGCCGGATCGACGCTGTGCAGGGCCACGACGAAGCCCGCCAGGTCCTCGGCCAGCCGGTCGGAGTCGCCGATGGTCCCGACGGCCGGGTTCTCGCCGTCGAGCCAGCGGTAGACGGACCAGGGCCACGGCCACCCCTCGGCCGGCGCCCCCCTGCCCAGCGGCTCGGGCACGGCCACCGGCAGCAGCGGGGCGAGCCGGGGCAGCCATGTGTGCTCCTTCGCCACGTCCCCGGCGGCTCCGGCGGTGCGGGGGAGTCGAACCACCATGTCCTGACCGAGCCGGTACATGACATTGGAGGTGCCGGCGGAGGCGACCGCGGTGAGGGGGAGCCCGGCCCACCGCGGGAACCGGTCGGCGATCAGCCGACGCACGAACAGGGCGTCGAGGGCCCGTTCGCCGGGCCGCGGTGTGTGGGCACGCATGAGCGGCAAGCAAACGAGACATCGCCTCGGTGAGTCAACTCGTTTTCCGGTGCCGGTGCCCCGCGCCTGGGTGCCTCCGTGCCCGGGTCCGTCCCGCACTCGTGCCCCCGGACCCGAATGATCCGAATGGTCCGAATGGCCGTCCCTGGACACCGGGGAGACGATGAAGGTGAGGGGCTCGGCCCCCGCCGGTACCGTGCCTTCGAGCCCGGAGACGGAGACCGGCCCCGGCCGCAGACGACACGGCCGGAAGGGAGAACACCGTCATGTTGGAAGTGAAGACGGTCGACAAGCCGGACGAGCGGCGCGACTTCCCCCGGGGCCACCTCGAAGCCGTCCACCTCACCGGTCTGGACTTCGCCGTGGGCACCTTCGAACCGGGCTGGCGCTGGTCCGAGTCGGTCGGCCCGATCGCCGGCACGAAGTCCTGCATGATCCACCACAACGGCTACGTCGTGCGGGGCCGGATGCACCTGGTCATGGACGACGGCGGCGAGGCCGAGGTGGGGCCCGGCGACGTCTTCGTCTGCGCCCCCGGACACGACGCCTGGGTGGTGGGCGACGAACAGTTCGTCGTGTACGACTTCGCGGGAACCATGGCCCAGCAGTACGCGAAGCCCGGCGAGGGCGGACCGCGGTCCGAAGCGTGATCGAGGAGTGGTGCCGCTGCCCGGCGCGACGGCGATCCGTCCCGCCGGGCACTGCTGTTGCCGCGACCCGGGCGCGCCCTCACACGGGCAGCAACCGGGAGACGATCTCCCCGAGTTGGCGGGCGTTGCGGCACTCGTGCATCTCGACCACGCCGGCGTAGGCGGGCGCGGCGGAGTCGCCCGTGCCCCACTGGGCGCGCGGCTCGGGGTTCAGCCAGTACAGGCGGCGGGCCCGGCCGGCGATCTCCCGCAGGGCCGGCAGGTTCGGGTCGCTCATGTTGGTGCGGGCGTCACCGAGCACGAACACGGTCGCGCGCGGGCCGACCGCCTCACCGTAGCGTTCGGCGAACTCGCCCAGCGCCACGCCGTAGTCGCTGCTGCCGTGCCAGCCGGTCAGCCGTGCCTCCGCCTGGATACGGGAGCCCAGGCCCTCCGGGTCCGCCGCGCCGTGCCGCAGCAGCCCGGTCACCTCGTCGATCCGGTTGACGAAGGCGAACACGCGCACCTTGCTGAACTGGTCGTGCAGCGCCTGCACCAGCAGCATGGTGAAGTCGGAGAAACCCGAGACCGAGCCCGACACATCGCACAGCAGCACCAGTTCGGGCCGGACGGGCCGGCGCCGGCGCAGCACCGGCTTCATCGGCACGCCGCCCGTCGACAGCGAGCCGCGCAGGGTGCGGCGCAGGTCGATCGTGCCCCGGGCGGCCCGGCGACGGCGCGCGGCCAGCCGGGTGGCCAGCTTCCGGGCCAGCGGTTGCACGGTCCGGCGCAGCTCGGCCAGCCGGTCCCGGCCCGCGTACAGGAAGTCGACCCGGTCCGCGCTCGGCGCCACCGCCCGCCGCGCGATCTCCTCCCGCCCGCGCCGCTCCGCCACCCGGCGCCGCGCCTCGGTGGCGACCTGCCGGCGGAACACCTCGATGCGGCGCCGGATCTCGTCGTCCAGCAGACGGTCGGTGAAGGAGGCCGCCCCGCTCCCGGCGCGGACACTCGCCCGCACCCGGGCCAGCAGCGTCTGCGGGCGCAGCCGCTCCAGCGTCTGGTACGCCGACCAGCCGTCCGAGCCGGGGGAGCTGCCGTATCCGCCGAGACCGTCCACCGCCTCGACGGCCAGTTGCCCCAGCAGTGCGGTGTCGCCCGTGGCGAGCGCGTCCGCGAGCCGGTCGCGCAGGTCCTCGCGCCCGGCGGGCTCCCCGTCCGGGGCGCCGACCCCGCGGGGGAAGTACAGGTCGAAGACGGGGTCGAACACCGTACGCCGGCCGCTGCCGTGCAGCAGTGTGGCGGCCAGCCCCTCCCGCAGCAGCTCGCGGTCGGCCAGCCCCAGCGCCTCGACCGCCCGGGCCGCGTCCACGGTCTCTCCGGTGCCGATCCGCAGGCCGTGCCCGCGCAGTGCGGCGACGAACCCCGTCAGCCGCTCCGCCACCGAGGCGCCGGCCGGCGCGGCGGCGTTCACACGGCGTCCAGGTCGAGCTTGGCGGCCGCCTTGAGTACGTCCTCCTGGTGCTTGAGCAGCACACCGAGGGTGTCGCGGACCACGCTCTCGTCGAGGCTGTCAGCGCCGAGTGCGAGCAGCGTGCGCGCCCAGTCGACGGTCTCGGCGACCGACGGCACCTTGCGCAGGTCCATCGCCCGCAGCGCACCGACGATCCGGACGACGGACGCGGTCAGGGCCTCCTGAAGCCCCGGCACCTTCAGCCGTACGATGCGACGCTCCAGCTCCTCCTCCGGAAACCCGATGTGCAGGAAGAGGCACCGGCGGCGCAGCGCCTCCGACAGCTCGCGGGTGGCGTTGGAGGTGAGGACGACGAAGGGGCGGCGGGTCGCGGTGATCGTGCCCAGCTCGGGGACCGTCACCTGGAAGTCGCTCAGCACCTCCAGCAGCAGGCCCTCCACCTCCACGTCGGCCTTGTCGGTCTCGTCGATCAGCAGCACCGTCGGCTCGTCGCCGCGGATCGCCGTCAGCAGGGGGCGGGAGAGCAGGAACTCCTCGCCGAAGATGTCCGTACGGGTGTCGTCCCACGTCTCGTCCCGGCCGGCGCTGATGCGCAGCAGCTGCTTGGCGTGGTTCCACTCGTACAGCGCGCGGGACTCGTCCACGCCCTCATAGCACTGCAGCCGGACCAGCCGGGCCCCCGCCACCTGGGCCACGGCCTTGGCCAGCTCCGTCTTGCCGACTCCGGCGGGCCCCTCGACCAGCAGCGGCTTGCCGAGGCGGTCGGCGAGGAAGACGGACGTGGCGACCGCCGGTGAGGCCAGGTATCCGGTCTCGGCGAGGCGGGCGGAGACATCGTCGACGGACGTGAACAACAGGGCCTCCAGCGCGGGCGCGTGAATCGGTTGCGAAGCTGTCTTCCTCAATCTGAGCACTTCTATCTAAGCGCTTGTTCAGTGCCTCTGTCACGGGACTTCGTCTGTCACGGGGCCTCGTCTGTCACGGGAGGATGCGCGTACCGCCCCGGACGGGCCACCACAGCGAGCCGCCCCCGTGCGCCGCCGGTGGAATGGACGCGTGACCGCGCCCCCGGACGACTGCCTCGCCCGCAACGAGTGGATCTGCGGCGCGTATCTGAGCACGCGCCGCCACATCCTGTGGGACGCGGTGCTCCAGCATCTGCGGCTGACCGGCCTGTCGGTGCTCATCGGACTCGCCGTCGCCGTCCCCCTGGCCCTGGTGGCCCGCCGCTGGGGCTGGGCGGCCGGCCCCGTGCTCGCCGTCACGACCGTCCTCTACACCATCCCGTCCCTGGCGATGTTCTCCCTGCTCCTGCCGGTGTACGGGCTCTCGGCGACCCTCGTCGTCGCCGGACTCGTGCTGTACTCGCTGACCCTGCTGGTGCGCAACATCCTCGCGGGCCTGCGCGCCGTTCCCGAGGAGACCCGGCAGGCGGCACGCGGGATGGGCTACGGTCCCGTGCGGCTGCTGCTCACCGTCGAACTCCCGCTCGCCCTGCCGGCCGCGATGGCCGGCCTGCGCATCGCCACGGTGTCGGCGGTCTCCCTGGTGACGGTCGGCGCCATCGTCGGATTCGGCGGGCTCGGCAACCTCATCTACGCGGGCATGAACACCTACTTCAAGGCCCAGGTGCTCACCGCCTCCGTGCTGTGCGTGCTGATCGCGGTCGCCGCCGACCTGCTTCTGCTGGGCGTACAGCGTCTGCTGACGCCATGGACCCGGGCGGGCCGCACATGACGACCCTCTCCGACTCCTGGCGCTGGCTCACCGATCCCGCCCACTGGAGCGGCGACGACGGCATCGCCCACCGCCTTCTTCAGCACCTGGTGCTCACGGTCGTCTGCCTGGCCGTCAGCTGTCTGATCGCCCTGCCCGTCGCCCTGGTCCTCGGACACCTCGGCAGGGGCGGTGCACTCGCGGTCAACCTCGCCAACGTGGGCCGGGCCGTCCCCACCTTCGCCGTGCTGGTCCTGCTGCTCCTCACTCCGGTCGGAACGTGGGGCGAAGGCCCGACCGTCGTGGCCCTCGTCCTGTTCGCGGTGCCTCCGCTGCTCACCAACGCCTACGTCGGCATCCGCGAGGTCGACCGGAGCGTCGTCCGAGCGGCCCGGGGCATGGGGATGACCGGCCGGCAGACGTTGTTTCACGTAGAACTGCCCCTTTCGCTCCCGATGGTGCTGAACGGGGTGCGGATCGCCGCCGTCCAGCTCGTCGCCACCGCCACCCTCGCCGCCCTCGCGGGCGGCGGCGGCCTCGGCCGGATCATCACGGCGGGCTTCAACCTCGCCAGCACGCCCCAGGTGGTCGCCGGGGCACTGCTCGTCGCGGTGTTCGCGCTCGTGGTCGAGGGAGCCTTCGAGATCACCGAGCGGCTGGCACCGGCGTGGGCCCGGGGCGGCCGATGAGCGGGCGCCGGACCCTGACGGCCGTCGTGCTGCTCGCACTCACCGCCTGCACCACCGGCCCGTCCCTGGAGAACCGCGGCCAGGTCACCGCATCACCCGGCGACAGCCGGCACCTGACCATCGGATCCGCCGGTTTCACCGAGAGCGACCTGCTCGCCCAGATGTACGCCCTGCTGCTGAACCAGGCCGGATACAAGACCGCGCTGCTGACCGTCGCCAACCGCGAACTGTACGAACCCGCCCTGGAGTCCGGCCAGATCGACATCGTCCCCGAGTACGCGGCCACCTTCGCCGACTGGCTGAACGCCAAGGCCCACGGCGCCGACGCACCCCCGGCCGGCTCACCCGACCTCGGCACCACCATGCGAGCCCTGCGCAAGCTCGCCGCACCGCGCGGCCTGACCGTCCTGGACCCCGGCCGCGCCGTCGACCAGAACGCCTTCGCGGTGAGCCGGTCGTACGCCCGGCGGCACGGCCTGAAGACCTTGAGCGACCTCGGCGCCTCCGGTCTGAAGGTACGGCTCGCGGCCGGTGACGAGTGCGTGCGCCGCCCGTACTGCGCCCCGGGCCTGAGAAAGACGTACGGCATCGACGTCACCGGCATCGACCCCAAGGGCGTCGGCACCACGCAGGCCAAACAGGCCGTGCGGAGCGGACGCGACCAGATGGTGCTGACCACCACGACCGACGCCACCCTCGACGCCTTCGGCCTCGTCCTCCTCGCCGACGACAAACGCCTCCAGAACGCCGACTACGTGGTCCCGGTCGCCCACCGCGCCCGCGCGGGCGGCACACGGGTGACCGCGGTGCTCGGCAGGCTCAACGAGGTCCTCACCACCGCCGACCTGGCATCCCTGAACCGGCAGGTCGACAGCTGGCGCCGGCTTCCCTCGGACGTGGCCCGGACGTACCTGAGAGACAAGGGCCTGCTGAAATGACCGCCGCGACCGGGACGGCCGCCGTCAGGCGTCGGCCACCGAGTCGAACCTCACCTGGTCCCGCGGCACCCCGCGCGCGTCGGCGTCCACCGAGCGGCGCAGCGCCTCGTGCAGCTTCGCCGGGGTCAGCACGCCGAGGAAACGGGCCCCGTCCAGCACCGCGACCCAGCCGGCGTCGTGCTGGAGCATCACCCCGAACGCCTGTCTGAGCGGCGCACCCACCGGTACCCACGCCCTCATCCGGTGCGTCAGATCGCCGACAGATCCGCCCGCGGCCAGCGCGTCCAGTCCCACCCAGCCGTGCAGATCACCGGAGGCGTCGAGGACCACCGCCCAGCGGGTGCCCCCGGCACGCAGCCGCCCGGCCACGCGTTCGGCCGGCTCGTCCAGCCGGGCGACCGGCGGCTGCTCCAGATCGTCGGGCTCGATCGCGGTCACCGACAGCCGTTTCAGACCGCGGTCGGCGCCCACGAACCCCGCGACATACGGGTTCGCCGGGCTGCCCAGCACCGCCCCGGGCGTGTCGAACTGCTCGATCCGCCCCTGCCCGTACACGGCGATGCGGTCGCCGAGGCGTACCGCCTCCTCGATGTCGTGCGTGACCAGCAGCACCGTCTTGCGCACCGCGGCCTGCATGCGCAGGAACTCGTCCTGCAACTGCTCGCGCACCACCGGGTCGACGGCCCCGAACGGCTCGTCCATCAGCAGCACCGGAGGGTCCGCGGCCAGCGCCCGCGCCACCCCGACCCGTTGCCGCTGTCCACCCGACAACTGCTCCGGATAGCGCGGCCCGTACGTCCTCGGGTCCAGACCCACCAGCTCCAGCAGCTCGGCGGCGCGCGCCCGCGCCCTCGCCTTCTTCCAGCCGAGCAGCGCGGGCACCGTCGCGGTGTTGTCGAGGACCGTGCGGTGCGGGAAGAGACCGACCTGCTGGATGACGTAGCCGATCCGGCGGCGCAGCCGCACCGGATCGACCCCGGCGACGTCCTCGCCGTCCACGAGGATCCGGCCCGACGTCGGTTCGATCAGCCGGTTGACCATCAGCATCGTGGTCGTCTTGCCGCAGCCGGACGGGCCCACGAGGGTGACGAGTTCCCCCTCGGACACCTCGAAGCTGAGCCCGTCCACGGCCGTGGTCCCGTCCGGGTACCGCTTGGTGACCTGCTCGAACCGGATCATTCCCTCACGCTAACCGCGCCCGTCACCCCCCGCTCACCAGCACCACCTCCAGGGTGCGCGGACCGTGCACCCCCTCCACCCGGTCGAGTTCGATGTCGCTGGTCGCCGAGGGGCCGGAGACCAGGGTCAGCGGGCGGGTCGGGGCGAGGCGTTCCAGGGCCTGCGGCACCGAGGAGACCACCTGGCCCGGGACGCGGACGACGCAGATGTGGTGGTCGGGGATCAGAGTGATCCGGCGGCGGCCCTGGTCGGGGGAGCCGTCCAGGACGATCGTGCCGGTCTCGGCGACGGCGACCGCGCAGCCGGTGACCACGCTGTCCACCCGGTCCAGTTCGTGCGGTGTGCTGTCCGGACGGTCCGGGACCCGCGTCACCTCCGTCTGCGCCAGCCAGCTCTGGTCCAGGCCGGGCGGGACGAGGACGGTCCTGGAGCCCCGCTCGCCGAGCAGATGGGCGATCAGCCCGGGCAGCTCCCCGGTGTCGCTGCGGTGCACGACCGCCCGGTAGTCCACCAGGTTCTCGGCCAGCAGATCCACCGTCTCCTCGACCCGCCGGTCGCCGTGGTGCCGCAGATAGTCCCGGGAAACGGCCTGCTCGTACGGAGTGTCGTCCGGTGGCACGTCCGCCAGCGCGCGCCGCACCCGGCCCAGGATCCTGTCCCTGCTGCTCACTTGGTCCCCTCCTTGCCGCCACCCGTGCGCTGCCACCAGTCGCGGAACGGTTCCGCGGGCACCGGGGGCAGGTCCCGGGTGCCGCTCCAGGCCTTGCCGGGGCCCGGCAGCGTACGAGGATGCAGACGGCGGGTGCGCGAGGCGAGGCGCTGGCCGGTGCGCAGGACGCCGGGGTGGGTGAACGCCCAGCGGGCCGCGCGCATCGCCGCCCGCTCGGCGGAGTGCCCCTTCGCCGGCCGCAGCACCACCTTGTTGCCGCCGCGCGTCACCTGGTCGCCCTGGGCGACCCGTTCGCGCAGGTGCACCAGCACCTCGGGGATGTCGATGGCGACCGGACACACGTCGTAACAGGCGCCGCACAGTGAGGACGCGTACGGCAGGGAGGCGTCGATCTCGCTGCCGGTGCCGCGCAACTGGGGGCTGAGGATCGCGCCGATCGGCCCGGGGTAGACCGAGCCGTACGCGTGCCCGCCCGCCCGCTCGTAGACCGGGCACACGTTGAGACACGCCGAGCAGCGGATGCAGCGCAGGGCCTGGCGGCCGACCTCGTCGGCGAGCGTGTCGGTGCGGCCGTTGTCCAGCAGCACCAGATGGAAGGCGCTCGGCCCGTCCTGGTCGGTGGTGCCGGTCCACATCGACGTGTACGGGTTCATCCGCTCCGCCGTCGAGGAGCGGGGCAGCGTCTGGAGGAAGACCTCCAGGTCCCGCCAGGTCGGCACGACCTTCTCGATGCCGACGACCGAGATCAGCGTCTCGGGCAGGGTCAGGCACATCCGCCCGTTGCCCTCGGACTCCACGACCACCAGCGTGCCGGTCTCGGCCACGACGAAGTTGGCGCCGGAGATGCCGACCTTGGCGCGCAGGAACTTCTCCCGCAGATGCAGCCGGGCCGCCTCGGCGAGTTCGGCGGGCGTGTCGCTCAGGCCCTCGGGGGCCGGACGGCCCCACTCGCCCATCTCGGAGCGGAAGATGTCCCGGATCTCGCCGCGGTTGCGGTGGATCGCGGGCACGAGGATATGGGAGGGCCGGTCCTTGCCCAACTGCACGATCAGCTCGGCGAGATCCGTCTCGTAGGCGTGGATGCCCTCCGCCTCCAGGGCTTCGTTGAGGCCGATCTCCTGCGTGGCCATCGACTTGACCTTGACGACCTCGCTCTCCCCGGTCGCCTTGACCAGATCGGCCACGATCCGGTTGGCCTCCTCGGCGTCGACCGCCCAGTGGACGGTGCCGCCGGCCGCCGTGACCGCCTCCTCGACCTGCACCAGATAGCGGTCCAGGTGCCGCAGCGTGTGGTCCTTGATCCGCCG
Organism: Streptomyces sp. MK7; assembly: GCF_032658145.1. NCBI lineage: Bacteria > Bacillati > Actinomycetota > Actinomycetes > Kitasatosporales > Streptomycetaceae > Streptomyces > Streptomyces sp. MK7. Next base: position 15,496 of record NZ_JAVACL010000007.1, on the reverse strand, counting down.
GCCGGCCTCGCGCAGCGCCGCCCAGTCGGACACCTCCGCCACCGCCCTGGCCCGCTTGGCGCGGATGGAGTGCGTGGCGTGGCGCAGATTGCCGCGCAGGGTCTCGTCGCGCACGGCCTCGTGCGCGGCCTGGGGGAAAGCCGGGTACGCCGGGAAACCGGGCATTCCCACGAACGTGGCGCTCATACGGTGGGCTCCTCCTCCGTGCTCGCCAGGATCTCCGCGATGTGCACCGGCCGCATGCCGGTGCGCAGCCGCGCCATGGTCCCGCCCAGATGCATCAGACAGGAGTTGTCGGCCGCGCACAGCACCTCGGCGCCGGTCGACTCGGCGTGGCGCACCTTGTCGGTGCCCATCGCCGCCGAGACGTCGGGGTTCTTCACCGAGAAGGTGCCCCCGAAGCCGCAGCACTCCTCCGCTCCGGGCAGCTCCACCAGCTCCAGCCCCTTCACCGCCCGCAGCAGCCGCAGCGGACGGTCCCCGAGGCCCAGCACGCGCAGCCCGTGGCAGGTCGGGTGGTACGTCACCGTGTGCGGGTAGTACGCCCCGACGTCCGTCACCCCCAGCACATCGACCAGGAACTCCGTCAGCTCGTACGTCCGCGGCACGACCGGCGCCAGCGTCCGGGCCAGGGTGTCGCCCCGGCCCTCGGCCCGCGCCCGCTCGCCGATGCGCGGATACAGCTCCCGCACCATCGCCCCGCACGATCCGGACGGCGTGACGATCGCCTCGTAGTCCCCGAAGACCTCGGCGAACCGCCGGGCCAGCGGTTCGGCCTCGTGGCGGTACCCGGTGTTGTAGTGCGCCTGCCCGCAACACGTCTGGGCCATCGGGAAGTCCACGTCCACGCCCAGTCTGGTCAGCAGTTTCACCACGGCGCGCCCGGTGTCCGGATAGAGCGTGTCGTTGACGCAGGTCAGGAACAGAGCGACACGCATCGCGGCTCCTTGTTGTCGATCATCGGGTGGATGAAGCCTAGTGCCGCAACAGGCAATGTTCGCCCCGTCGTGACGCCCGGCACTCCCCCACTGCCTTGACGGCGTGGGAGGTGCCCCCACTCGCCGCACCGGGCACAAGCCCGAGTACGTCCAGTACGAGGGCTCGCACCCGGCACTCCCCCAGCCTTCGGCCGGGGGGACCCCCAGAGCACGCACCGGACGCCGCTTCTTGACGGGCAAACGCTGCCTGCCGCGGCACTGGTCAGGCGGAAGGTACGGGGGCAGGCCCCGGCCCACGGCGTGGCGGGGCGCCATGGCTTGGGGGAGGCGGAGTGCCCCGGCTCATGGTGCCGCCCTGGCGTGGCGGGGCGCCATGGCTTGGGGGAGGCGGAGTGCCCCGGCTCATGGTGCCGCCCTGGCGTGGCGGGGCGCCGGGGTTCACGGTGCCGCCCCGGTGAGCCGGGCCTCGGCCGCGTGCCAGGCCCCCGCGGCGCCGCTCGGTTCGTACCGCGTCAGCGACTGCGTCCGCGCGATCAGGCGCCGCATGCCGGCCCGGTCGCCGACGAGGCCGTGCGCCCGGGCCTGCACCAGGACGTTGCCGAGGGCCGCCGCCTCGGTGGGCCCGGCCACCACCGGCAGCCCGCAGGCGTCGGCGGTCAGCTGGCACAGCAGGGCGTTGCGGGTCCCTCCGCCCACGATGTGCACGACGTCGACGGGATGGTCCGCGAGCCGCTGGGCCTCGCCGATCGCCCGGCGGTGCGCGAGGGCGAGGGAGTCGAGGATGCAGCGTGTGAACTCGCCGCGGGTCGCGGGCACCGGCTGCCCGGAGGCCCGGCAGGCCTCCGCGATCCGCTCCGGCATCCGGCCCGGGGCCAGGAAGGCGGCGTCCTGCGCGTCCACGACCGACCGCAGCGGGGGCACCTCGGCCGCCTCCCGCAGCAACTCGCCCAGGTCCGGGTCGCCCCAGGCCCGTACGCACTCCTGGAGCAGCCACAGCCCCATGATGTTGCGCAGATACCGGACCGTGCCGTCCAGCCCCAGCTCGTTGGTGAAGTTGGCGGCGCGGCTCTCCTCGGTCAGCACGGGCTCGTCCAGTTCCAGACCGGCCAGCGACCAGGTGCCCGTACAGATGTACGCGAACCGCTCGCCCACGGCCGGCACCGCGGCCACCGCGGACGCCGTGTCGTGCGAGCCGACGGCCGTCACCGGCACCGGCCCGAGCAGCCCCGTCTCCTCCAGCACCTCCGCCCGCAGCACGCCCGCCGGGTCGCCGGGCCGGCGCAGCGGCGCGAACAGCTCGAGGTCGATGCCGAGGCGGGCCGCGACGCCGTACGACCAGTCGCGGGTGCGCGGATCGACGAGCTGGGTGGTGGAGGCGTTGGTCAGTTCCGTGCCCTGCTCACCGGTCAGCCAGTACGTCAGCAGGTCGGGGACCAGCAACAGGCGCCGGGCGGCGGCCAGCTGGGCGGTGGAGCGGGCCGCCGTCAGCTGGTACAGCGTGTTGAACGGGGCGTACTGGATGCCGGTGGCCGCGTACAGCTCCTCGGGCGGCACGCTCGCCCACACCTTCTCGGCGACGCCCTCGGTGCGGGCGTCCCGGTAGTGCACCGGGTTGCCCAGCAGGGCGCCGTCGGCGTCGAGCAGGCCGTAGTCCACGGCCCAGCTGTCGATGCCGACGGAGTCCACCCGGCCCGCGGCGCGCAGCCCGTCCAGCACTCCGGCGTACAGCCCGAGCACGTCCCAGCGCAGCCCCTCGGGCACCCGCACGGGACGGTTGGGGAAGCGGTGCGACTCGGTCAGCTCCAGCGAGTCGGGGCCGACGCGGCCGACCATGACACGCCCGCTGGACGCGCCGAGGTCGACCGCGGCGTACGCCTTCACGGCCCCGCTCACCGCAGGAAGGCGGCCGCGACGCCGGCGTCGACGGGGATGTGCAGACCGGTCGTGTGGGTCAGCTCCCCACCGGTCAGGGCGAAGACGGCGTTGGCGACATGCTCGGGCAGCACCTCGCGCTTGAGGATGGTCCGCTGGGCGTAGAACTCGCCGAGCTTCTCCTCCTCGACCCCGTACACGGCGGCCCGCTTGGCACCCCACCCACCGGCGAAGATCCCGGAGCCCCGCACCACACCGTCGGGGTTGATCCCGTTGACCCGGATCCCGTGCTCGCCCAGCTCGGCGGCGAGCAGGCGTACCTGGTGGGCCTGGTCGGCCTTGGTGGCGGAGTAGGCGATGTTGTTCGGCCCGGCGAAGACGGCGTTCTTGGAGGCGATGTAGACGATGTCACCGCCCAGCCCCTGCGCGATCATCACCCGGGCGGCCTCCCGCGAGACGAGGAAGGAGCCGCGGGCCATGATGTCGTGCTGCAGGTCCCAGTCCTTGGCGGTGGTCTCCAGCAGCGGCTTGGAGATGGAGATGCCGGCGTTGTTGACGACCAGGTCGACCCCGCCGAAGGCGAGCACGGCCTCCCGGAACGAGGCGGCGATCTGCTCCTCGTCCGTCACGTCCACGGTCACGGCGACGGCCTTGTCCGGTCCGCCCAGCTCCTCGGCGACGGCGGCGGCGTTCCGGGCGTTCAGATCCGCCACGACGACGCACGCGCCCTCGGCGACCAGCCGCTCGGCGATCGCCTTGCCGATCCCGCTGCCCGCGCCGGTCACCAGTGCCACCCGGGTCGCCAGCGGCTTCGGCTTCGGCATCCGCTGGAGCTTGGCCTCCTCCAGCGCCCAGTACTCGATGCGGAACTTCTCCGACTCCTCGATCGGCGCATACGTCGAGACGGCCTCGGCCCCGCGCATCACGTTGACGGCGTTGACGTAGAACTCGCCGGCCACCCGCGCGGTCTGCTTGTCCTTGCCGAAGGAGAACATGCCCACGCCCGGGACGAGCACGATCGCCGGGTCGGCGCCGCGCAGGGCGGGGGAGTCCGGCGTCGCGTGCCGCTCGTAGTACGCGGCGTACTCCGCGCGGTACTCGGCGTGCAGCTCCTTCAGCCGGGCGATCGCCTCGTCCAGCGCAGCGGCCGGCGGCAGGTCGAGCACCAGGGGCCGCACCTTGGTGCGCAGGAAGTGGTCCGGGCAGGAGGTGCCCAGCGCGGCGAGCCGGGGATGCTCGGCCCGGGCCAGGAAGTCGAGGACCACCTCGGAGTCGTCGAAGTGCCCGACCTGCGGCCTGTCCTGCGAGGCCAGGGCCCGCACGTACGGCGCCAGGGCCGCGGCCCGCTCCCGCCGCTCGGCCTCGCCCAGCGCCTCGTACCCCTCGATCACCGGGCCGAAGGGCTCCGCCTTCCCGCGCTCGGCGAGGAACTTCTCGGCGGTCCGGATGATGTGCAGCGAGTTGCGCTCGCACTCCTCGGAGGTGGCACCCCATGCGGTGATTCCGTGCCCGCCGAGAACGCACCCGACGGCCCGCGGGTTGGCCTCCTTGATCGCGGCGATGTCCAGCCCCAGCTGGAACCCGGGCCGTCGCCAGGGCACCCACACCACCGAGTCGCCGAAACACTCGGCGGTCAGCTTCTCCCCGTCGGCCGCGCAGGCGAGCGCGATACCGGAGTCGGGGTGCAGATGGTCCACGTGCGGGGCGTCCACCAGGCCGTGCATGGCCGTGTCGATGGAGGGCGCGGCCCCGCCCTTGCCGTGCAGGCAGTAGTCGAACGCGGCGACCATCTCGTCCTCGCGCTCGACACCCGGGTACACCTCGACGAGGGCCCGCAGCCGGTCCAGCCGCAACACGGCCAGCCCGCTCCCGGTGAGCGTCCCGAGGTCGCCCCCGGACCCCTTGACCCACATCAGCTCGACGTCTCCGCCGGTGACGGGGTCGGTGTCGGTGCCCTTGGCGGAGGCGTTGCCGCCGGCGTAGTTGGTGTTACGGGGATCGGCGCCGAGCCGATGAGAACGATCGAGCAGGGCGGAGGCTTCGGGGTGGAGTGACATGGGGTTCCTTTTCAAGACGAGGGGAGTGGATCAAAGGGGCGCGGGGCTGTATCGATCAGCGGCTCCGCCGCGGGGGGCGCTCAGCCACAACCGGCCCGCACGCCGCGACGAACAGAAGCCCGGCAGACGCTCACGCCCCCCAACCGGCCTGCTGCCCACCCACTCGCTCCGCGACGATCTTCTCGGCCCACCCGGACCGGCGGTACGCCACCAGAGGCTCGGGGTCCAGCCCCATCTCCTCCCGCACCTCGCGCAGCAGCGGCCGCACGTCCGTGTTGTACGCGTCCATCAGCACGGCATTGGCCTCCAGCACGCCACCCGAGGCCTGCGCGGCGGCGAGCGCCTCGCGGTCGACGAGCAGCGCCTTGGCCGTGGCCTCCTGCACGTTCATCACCGACCGGATGATCGCCGGGATCTTCGCCTCGATGTTGTGGCACTGGTCGAGCATGAACGCGACCTCGGGCGTGAACCCGCCGCCGCGCACCACCTCGTACATGATCCGGAACAGCTGGAAGGGGTCGGCCGCGCCCACCATCAGGTCGTCGTCGGCGTAGAAGCGGGAGTTGAAGTCGAACCCGCCGAGCTTCCCCTCCCGCAGCAGCGTCGCCACGATGAACTCGATGTTGGTGCCCGGCGCGTGGTGCCCGGTGTCCACCACGACCTGCGCCTTCGGTCCGAGCTTGAGGCAGTGCGCGTACGCCGTGCCCCAGTCGGGGACGTCCGTGGCGTAGAAGGCCGGCTCGAAGAACTTGTACTCCAGCAGCATCCGCTGGTCGTCGCCGAGCCGCTCGTAGACCACCGCGAGACCCTCGGCGAGCCGGTCCTGCCGGGTGCGGAGGTCGTCCTGCCCGGGGTAGTTCGTCCCGTCGGCGAACCACAGCTTCAGGTCCCGCGAGCCGGTGGCGTCCATGATGTCGACGCACTCCAGCAGGTGGTCGACCGCCTTGCGGCGTACCGCCGCGTCCGGGTGGCAGATGCTGCCCAGCTTGTAGTCGTCGTCCTGGAAGGTGTTGGAGTTGATGGCGCCCAGCCTCACACCGCGTTCCTCGGCGTGCTTGGCGAGCGCGGCGTAGTCGTCGACCCGGTCCCAGGGGATGTGCAGGGCGACGGTCGGGGCGACGCCGGTGAACTCGTGCACCTTGGCCGCGTCGTCCAGCTTCTCGCGCGCCGTGCGCGGAACGCCGGCCTGCGCGAACACCTTGAAACGGGTCCCCGAGTTCCCGTACGCCCACGACGGCGTCTCGACGGCCTGGGTCTTGAGCGCGGCCTTCACCGCGGCGAGCTCGGTCACTGCAGGGCTCCTGTGGCGTGGGGTGGAAAGCGTGTGAACGGCTTCTGAACGCGCTTCGCTGTGAAACGATTCAGGACCGGAAGGTATGGGCCCCGAGTGGGGGTGTCAACCCCCAGGGCTGGACTCTTCTCCGTGACCCCGCTGTGACCTTTGAGCCTCCAAATTTTTTCGATCCGTACCCATTGACGTGACATCGGCTCCATGCCTAACGTCCCGGCAACCCAGTTGAAACCTTTCACGACCCGGTACGGCTGCCGGCCGGCGTCGTCGAGGAGCCCCCAATGACCAACCCGTCCGACGCGGGTCCGGCCCCGGTGCTGGCGCTCAGGGACATCTCGAAGTCCTTCGGTGCGGTGCGTGCCCTCAGGAACGTGGCCCTGGAACTGTTTCCGGGGGAGGTGCACGCCCTCGCCGGGGAGAACGGCGCGGGCAAGTCGACCCTCATCAAGACCCTCGCCGGAGTGCACCGGCCGGACGCCGGCCAGGTGCTGCTCGACGGCGAGCCCGTCGTCTTCCACGGACCCGGCGACGCCCGCGACGCCGGCATCGCCGTGATCTACCAGGAGCCCACGCTCTTCCCGGACCTGTCGATCGCCGAGAACATCTTCATGGGACGCCAGCCCCGGCGCGCCATCGGCCGGATCGACCACAAGGCCACCCACGAGGCCACCGCCGGCCTGATGCGCCGGCTCGGCGTCGAACTCGACCCCGACCGCCCCGCGCGCGGCCTGTCCATCGCCGACCAGCAGATCGTCGAGATCGCCAAGGCGCTCTCCTTCGACGCCCGCGTCCTGATCATGGACGAGCCCACCGCCGCTCTCACCGGCAGCGAGGTGGCCCGCCTGTTCGGGGTCGTCCGCACCCTGCGCGAGCAGGGCGCCGCGGTGCTGTTCGTCTCGCACCGCCTGGAGGAGATCTTCGAGATCTGCCAGCGGGTGACCACCCTGCGGGACGGCGCCTGGATCGCCAGCGAGCCCCTGGACGGCATGACCGAGGACGACCTGGTGCGCCGCATGGTCGGCCGCGACCTCGACGAGCTCTACCCCAAGCAGGACGTGACACCGGGCGAGGTCGCGCTCAGCGTGCGCCGGCTCACCCGCGAGGGCGTCTTCACCGACGTCTCCTTCGAGGTGCGGTGCGGCGAGATCGTCGGTCTGGCCGGACTGGTCGGCGCCGGGCGCACGGAGGTCGCCCGGGCCGTCTTCGGCGTCGACCGCTGGGACGCCGGCGAGGTGGAGGTCGGCGGGCGCAAGCTGACCAACGGCGCCCCGTCCACCGCGATGGCCGCCGGGCTCGCCCTCGTCCCCGAGGACCGGCGCGCCCAGGGCCTGGTGATGGAGATGTCCATCGAACGCAACATCGGTCTCACCGGACTCCGTACGACGAGGAGGGCCGGCCTGGTGGACCGCGGCGCCGAACGCAGCCGCTCCCTGGACTGGGCGGTCAAGCTCCAGGTGAAGTACGCCCGGATCGCGGACGCCGTCTCCACCCTCTCCGGCGGCAACCAGCAGAAGGTCGTCCTGGCCAAGTGGCTCGCCACCGGCCCCAAGGTGCTCATCGTCGACGAGCCCACCCGCGGCATCGACGTCGGCACCAAGGCCGAGGTGCACCGGCTGCTGTCCCAGCTCGCCGCCGACGGTGTCGCCGTCCTGATGATCTCCTCCGACCTGCCCGAGATCCTCGGCATGGCCGACCGCGTGCTCGTGATGCACGAGGGCCGGCTGACCGCCGAGATCCCCCGCGCCGACGCCACCGAGGAAACCGTGATGGCCGCAGCCACGGGGAGGGCCGCGTGACCGTGACCGCCCCCAACCCCGCCTCCGCCACCGAGGTGCCCAAGTCCAGCGGCACCCGCCTGGTCGACCGTGTCTTCAAGATGCGCGAACTCGCCATCCTGGTCGTCTTCCTGGTGATGATCGCCGTCACCCAGGCCGGCAACAGCGAGTTCCTCTCCCAGCAGGGCATCAAGGACCTGCTGCTGAACGCGACCATCCTGGTGCTGGTCGCCACCGGCCAGTCGCTGGTCGTCATCACCCGCAACGTCGACCTCTCGGTCGGCTCCACGCTCGGCATCAGCGCCTTCGCCGCCGGCACCTATCTGCACGGCGGCGGCAACTCCCTGGTGGCCATCGTCCTGGCGGTGCTCCTGGGCGTCGGCTTCGGCCTGCTCAACGGCCTGCTGGTCAGCCTCGGCCAGGTGCCCGCGCTCGTCGTCACCCTCGGCACGCTCTACATCATCCGGGGCATCGACTCCATCTGGGTGGGCTCGCGCCAGATCACCGCGGCCGACCTGCCCGGCGGCTTCGTCGACTTCGGCTCCGGCGGCATCTCGGCGGTGCCGTACCTGGCGCTGATCGCCCTCGTGGTGCTCGTCGGCACGGCGTACTACCTGAAGAACTTCTCCGGCGGCCGCGAGCTGTACGCGCTCGGCTCCAACCCGGAGGCCGCCCGGCTCGCCGGCATCCCGGTGCGCAAGCGGATCCTCGCCGCGTACACCTTCTGCGGCGGCCTCGCCGGCCTCGCCGGGGCGATGTACCTGGCCCGGTTCGGCAACGTCGACTCCGGCACCGGCAACGGCTACGAACTCACCGTCGTCAGCGCGGTCGTGGTCGGCGGCGTGGTCTTCACCGGCGGCTCCGGCAGCGTCTACGGAGCGGCCCTCGGCGCCCTGTTGCTGACCTCGATCAACAGCGTGCTGCCCGCCCTCGGCGTCAGCTCCGTGTGGGTGCTCGCGATCAACGGCATCCTGCTCCTGCTCGCCATCGCGGTCGACCGGATCGTCGCGCTGCGCGTGGCCTCGGCCCTGAAGAAGGGGAACGCCCGCCATGCCTGAGTCCCTCTCCCGTGCCGTGCGCTGGGACACCGTCGTCGGCGCCCTGCTCGTCGTGGTCCTGCTGTTCTCCTTCGGCTTCGTCGACGGCTTCGGCAACTCCCTGAACCTGTCGTTCCTGATCGGCAACACCCTGCCGATCGCGCTGATCGCCCTGCCGATGACGCTGCTGGTCGTCGCCGGTGAGATCGACCTGTCGGTCGCCTCCACCGCCGGTCTGTCCGGCGCGGTGATGGGCGCGCTGTGGAACCAGGGCATGACCATCGAGACGATCATCCCGCTGTGCCTGCTGCTCGGCGCAGTGTGCGGCCTGGTCAACGGCCTGCTGGTGACCCGGCTCGGACTGCCGTCCCTGGCCGTGACCATCGGCACCCTCGCCGCCTACCGGGGCATCGCGCAGATCGTGCTCGGCTCGGACGCGGTGACCGACTTCCCCACCCAGTACCTGGACTTCGCGGCCGGACGCCTCGGCGACACGTTCCTGCCGCAGGCCTTCCTGCCCTTCCTGGTGCTGCTCGCGATCGCCGTGGTCACGCTGCACGCCACCCCGTTCGGACGGTCGCTGTTCGCGATCGGCGCCGCCGAGGAGGCGGCCCGGTTCGCCGGCATCCGGGTCAAGCGGCACAAGCTGATCCTGTTCGTCGCCACCGGCCTGATGTCCGCGCTCACCGGCGTCTTCTGGGCCCTGCACTACGCCAGCGCCCGCTACGACAACGCCACCGGGCTGGAGCTCTCCGTCGTCGCGGCCGTCCTGCTCGGCGGCATCGACTTCGACGGCGGCAGGGGCACCCTCGGCGGCGCCGTCGCCGGAGTGTTCCTGCTCGGCGCGCTCCAGAACGTGATGAGCCTGGTCAACGTCTCCGCCCAGTCGCAGATCGTCGTCACCGGCGTCCTGCTGGTCATCTCCGTGCTGGGCCCCCGCGTCGCACGCCAGATCGCGGTGGCCCGGGCCGGACGCCGGACGGCCTCGGCGCCCGTGTCCAAGGCGCCCACACCGGCCTCGTAACCCGCTCGTTCTCCCCCGTCCTCGTCACCGAAGCCCGTACTCCGTCGTAAGGAACCCTCATGCGCAGAGCATCGATCCGCCGTACCTGTGCGGCCCTGGCCGCCGTCGCCTCCCTCGCCCTGGCCGTCACCGCCTGCGGCGGCACCACCAAGAACGACGTGAAGAACGACAGCGGCGCGGCGGCCTCCTCGGCCGGCAAGGCGGACCCGAACGCCGCGACGAAGAAGGGCCTGACCGTCGGCTTCCTGCCCAAGCAGGTCAACAACCCCTACTTCACCTCCGCCGACAACGGCGGCAAGAAGGCCCTGGAGGCCCTCGGCGAGAAGTACAAGGAGGTCGGCCCCTCCAGCGCCACCGACACCTCCGGCCAGGTCTCCTACGTCAACACGCTCACCCAGCAGCAGGTGGACGCGATGGCCGTGTCCGCGCAGGACCCCGGCGCCCTGTGCACCGCGCTCAAGCAGGCCATGAAGAACGGCATCAAGGTCGTCACCTACGACTCCGACACCAAGCCCGACTGCCGCAACGCCTTCGTCTCGCAGGCCTCCGCGGAGGACCTCGGCCGCACCGAGGTCCAGCTGCTGGCGAAGCAGATCGGCTACAAGGGCGAGATAGCGATCCTTTCCGCCGCGCAGACCGCCACGAACCAGAACACCTGGATCGACTTCATGAAGGAGGAGCTGAAGGACCCCAAGTACAAGGACATCAAGCTGGTCAAGGTCGCCTACGGAAACGACGACGCCCAGGCGTCCTTCCAGCAGACCCAGGGCCTGCTCCAGCAGTACCCGAACCTGAAGGGGATCATCTCCCCGACCACCGTCGGCATCAAGGCCGCCGCCCAGTACCTGTCCGGCTCCAAGTACAAGGGCAAGGTCAAGCTGACCGGTCTCGGCACGCCCGACGACATGCGCAAGTACGTCAAGAACGGCACCGTCGACGCCTTCGAGCTGTGGGACCCGGCCAAGCTCGGCGAACTGGCCGCCCGCACCGCCGTCGCCCTGTCCTCCGGGCAGATCACCGGCAAGGAGGGCGAGACCTTCAAGGCCGGTGACATGGGGACGTCCACCATCGGCAAGGACGGCGTGATCAACCTCGGCAAGCCGACGGTCTTCGACGCCGAGAACATCGACCAGTTCAACTTCTGAGCCCTCGTCCCCGAGTCTCTCTTGCCCCGCCGGGAGTGGTACTTCATGCAGCGCGTCTGTTTCCTCCTCAAGGTCCGCGAGGACAAGATCGCCGAGTACCGCGAACGCCACGCCGCCGTGTGGCCCGAGATGCGCGAGGCGCTCTCGGCCACCGGCTGGCACAACTACTCGCTCTTCCTGCGCGACGACGGCCTCCTCGTCGGCTATCTGGAGACCGAGGACTTCGAGGCCGCCAAGGCGGGCATGGAGGCCACCGACGTCAACGCCCGCTGGCAGGCCGAGATGGCGCCGTTCTTCGAGTCGCTGGACGGCGCCCGGCCCGACGAGGCGATGAAGCCCCTCACCGAGGTCTTCCACCTCGCCTGACCCGGAGCCTGCCATGACACCGTCGCTCACCCCCAAGGTCCCGTCGCGCAGCCCGCAGGGCCCGTCGCTCACCCCGCAGGGCCGCAGCCGGCTGGACGCCCGGGCCGTCCACTTCGTCTCCTACGACGGCCTGGTCAACACGGGCTCCTTCCAGAAGAGCGGCCTGCTGACCTACCAGGGCCACCAGTACGCCGCCTGGTACTCCGCCGGCCGGCACGCCGTGGTCGCCCGCCGCGCCCTGGGCGACTCCACCTGGTCCACCGTCACCCTGCCCCACCGGCTCAAGGCGGACGACTCCCACAACGTCATCTGCATGGGCGTCTCCCGGGCCGACGGCCGGCTCCACCTGAACATGGACTCGCACAGCGACGGCTTCCACTACGTCAGGTCGGCCGCCGGACTCCTCGACGACCCCGCCGGCACGCCCTGGACCACAGAGGCCCTCGGCGCCGTAGGCACGACGCTCGACGGGCTCGCCCTCACCTCCCGCTTCACCTACCCGCAGTTCGTCCCCACCCCCGAGGGCGGGCTCCAGCTGAGCTACCGCGCCGGCATGAGCGGCGACGGCCGATGCGCCCTCGCCGAGTACGACGGCTCGGCCTGGACCTGCCTCGGGGAGTGGACCAGCTCCACCGGCACCTACACCGGCGAGCACGGGACCTCGACCGCACGCAACATGTACCTGCACGGCATCGACTACGACACGAACGGCCGGCTGCACGCCTTCTTCACCTGGCGCGAGCGGAACGGGGCGGTGACCGGTGGCGGCGGCCTGGCCAACCACGACACCGGCTACGTGTACTCCACCGACCGCGGCCGCACCTGGCGCAACGACGCGGGCCAGGTCGTCGGCACCACCGGCGGCCCCGACAAGGTCGCCGTGACCGGCCCCGGACTCGTCGTGGACCCGCTCGGCCCCGGCCACTGCCTGATGAACCAGGAGAGCCAGTGGACCGACTCGGCCGGGCTGCCGCACGCGATCATCAGCCACGTCCCGGTCCGCCTCGGCCCGCGCACCGGCGACCACGTCACCGAGCGCACCGCGCACGGCCGCGCCTTCCACCTGCGCAAGGACGCCGCCGGTAGCTGGCTCAAGACCGAGATACCCGTTCCGCTGGGTTCCAGCGGGCGCACCAAACTCGTCCTGGACCGCCACGACAACGCCTACGCCGTCCTGCCGTACGGCCGGATCGCCGCCGCCTCGAAGGCCTCCGGCCACACCGACTGGACCCTGCTGTACGACGGCGGCGGCCTGAACGCCTTCGGGGAGGTCGTGATCGACGAGATGCGCGTCGCGGCGGACAACGTCCTGTCGTTCCTCTACCAGGAGAGATCGAGCGGCACCACGCCCTCGCCGCTCCACGTCGTCGACTTCGAACTGCCCGCCTGATCCGCTCTGGTGTGCGGCCCGGTGACGGTAATGTGAACCCCCGCCCGCCGCCCCTCGTCTTCCCGGAGGTCTCCATCCGATGACCCAGTCGGTGGGTATCAAGGACGTCGCCCGCGCCGCAGGTGTCTCCGTGGGCACGGTCTCGAACGTCATCAACCGGCCCGATACCGTCGCCACCGAGACACGCGCCCGGGTGCTCTCCGCGATCGACCGCCTCGGCTACGTCCGCAGCGAGTCCGCGCGGCAGCTGCGCGCCGGCCGCAGCCGCATCATGGGCCTGCTCGTCCTGGACATGGGCAACCCCTTCTTCGTCGACGTCGCCCGCGGCGCCGAACGGGCCGCCCGCGAGGCCGGGCTCGGCGTGATGGTCTGCAACAGCGCGCAGAGCGTCGGCGAGGAGGCCGAGTACCTCTCGCTCTTCGCCGAGCAGCGGGTGCGCGGCGTCCTGCTGACCCCGACCGACGCCACCGGCCGCAACATCGCGGCCTTCCGCCGCCACAACATCCCCTTCGTGCTGGTCGACCGGGTGGCCGAGGGCGCCAGCGAGTGCTCGGTCTCCGTGGACGACGTGGCGGGCGGCGCCCTGGCCGTACGGCACCTGGTCGACGCCGGGCACCGCTCCATCGCGTACGTCAGCGGTCCCCCCGGCCTGAACCAGGTCCGCGACCGGCGCACCGGCGCCCTGAACGCCCTGCGCGAGGCGGGTCTCGGCCCCGACGTGCTGCGCGAACTGCCCACCGAACGTCTGGACGTGGCCGCCGGCCGCGACGCCGGTGCCCGTCTTCTCGGCCTCGCCGACCGGCCCACGGCCGTGTTCTGCGCCAACGACCTGCTCGCCCTGGGCGTCCTCCAGGCCATGTACGCGGCCGGGGTCGGCGTCCCCGACGACCTCGCCATCGTCGGCTACGACGACATCGAGTTCGCCGCCGCCGCGGCCGTCCCGCTCACCTCGGTGCGCCAGCCCGCCGTCACCATGGGCGCCCTGGCGGCGGAGCTGCTGCTCGAGGAGACCGGGGCGCGCGAGGGAGCGGCGGGGGCGCACGAGCACCGGCGGGTGGTGCTCCAGCCCGAACTGGTGGTGCGCAGCTCCACGTTGCCCGGCCGCTGACCGCCCGTTCAGCACGCGCTGACCAGATATTCAGCAATATTCATGATCCCCGGGCTCGGACGGCGCACAGACATGTGCTGAACTGGGACGCGGCCGTAAACCCTGCGTAACCAGGAGATCCGTTGACCGTCAGCTACCGCCAGCCCGGCGTCGTCCTCACCGACCACTCCTTCACCGTGCCGCTCGACCACGACGACCCGGCGGGGGAGACGATCGAGCTCTACGCCCGTGAGGTCGTCGCGAGCGACAAGGCGGGCAGGGGACGGCAGGACCTGCCGTGGCTGGTCTACCTCCAGGGCGGCCCGGGGTTCGGGGCGAATCGTTTCGTCGGCAAGCAGGCCTGGCTCGGCCGCGCCCTGGAGGACTACCGCGTCCTCCTCCTGGACCAGCGCGGCACCGGCCGTTCCACGCCCGCCAACCGCCAGACCCTGCCGCTGCGCGGCGGGCCGGCCGAACAGGCCGACTACCTCGCGCACTTCCGCGCCGACTCGATCGTCCGCGACTGCGAGGCGATCCGCCCCGGGCTGACCGGCGGCGCCCCCTGGACGGTCCTCGGCCAGAGCTTCGGCGGCTTCTGCACGGTCAGCTACCTCTCCCTGCACCCCGAGGGCCTGGCCGGTGCCCTGATCACCGGTGGCCTGCCCGCCCTGGACGCCCACGCCGACGACGTCTACCGCGCCGCCTACCCGCGCATCGAGCGCAAGGTCACCGCCCACTACGCCCGCTACCCGCAGGACGTCGAACGCGTCCGCCGCATCGCCGACCACCTGCTCACCCACGAGGTCGCCCTCCCGAACGGCTACCGCCTCACCGGCGAGGCCTTCCAGTCCCTCGGCATCCTGCTCGGCACCGGCGAAGGCAGCCACCGCCTCCACTTCCTCCTGGAGCACGCCTTCGTCCGCACCCCGCAGGGCCCGGCCCTGTCCGACGCCTTCCAGGAGGAGGTCCAGGGCCTGCTGTCGTACGCCGGGCACCCGCTGTACGGCCTCGTCCACGAGGCGATCTACGGCCAGGACGCCCGCCCCACCGCCTGGTCGGCCGAGCGGATCCGCGGGGAGTTCCCGCAGTTCGACGCGGCCAAGGCACTGGCCGGCGACGGGCCGGTGCTGTTCACCGGCGAGTCCGTGCACCCCTGGACGTTCGACTGCGACCCGGCGCTGCGCCCGCTGCGCGAGACCGCCGACGCGCTCGCCGCCCGCACCGACTGGCAGCCCCTGTACGACCCCGCCCGGCTCGCCGCGAACACGGTCCCGGTCGCCGCGGCCGTCTACCACGACGACATGTACGTCGACACCGACCACGCCCTGGACACCGCCCGCGCCATCCGCGGACTGCGCACCTGGGTCACCGACGAGTTCGAGCACGACGGGGTGCGGGCCGGCGGGCCGCGCGTCCTGGACCGGCTGCTCGCCCTGGTGCGCGACGAGGCCTGATGCCGGGGGACGGCCGCCGGACGTGCCGGCCGGGGCGATGCGCTGCCAGTGGCGGCGGCT
>NZ_JAVACL010000006.1:0-259174 GCF_032658145.1 Streptomyces sp. MK7 | reverse complement strand
GCGGGCACTGGCCTTGTGTTGGGGTGGTGGGCGGGCGCCGGCGCGGGGACGGTGCGGGGGGCGGGCGCCGGGGGTCGCAAACCGGTCAGGTCGGTGACACGTCCGGTTCACGACCGGTACGGGGGGAAGGGGCCGGCGCTTCACCGGGGCGGGGCGCGGCGGGGTGGAGGAACCGGACGAAGAAAAGGGGTGAACAGGGCGGCGGACGGGTGACGGTGGGGCGGACGGGGGACGGCGGGTGGGGGATGGGGCGCGGGTCAGGGCGGAGGAGGGGAGGCGAACGGGGGCGGCTGGGCGCGGGGAGCCGGGAGGGGAGGAGTAGTCGAGGGGCGGTCCGGGGGTCGGTGGGAGCGGCCCGGGCGGGCGGCCCGGGTGTCACCCGGGGGTCAGTGGATGATTCCGGTCCGCAGGGCGACGGCGACCATGCCGGCGCGGTCGCCGGTGCCGAGCTTGCGGGCGATACGGGCGAGGTGGCTCTTGACGGTCAGCGCGGACAGGCCCATCGAGACGCCGATCGCCTTGTTGGACTGGCCCTCGGCGACCAGCCGCAGCACCTCGACCTCGCGCCCCGACAGCTCTCGGTAGCCACCCGGGTGGCTCGGGGCACCCGGGGGACGGCGGTGCAGTCGGGCGGCGCCGATGGGGGCGGCGCCCGGTCGGGTGGGGAGCCCGACGTTGGTGCGGGTGCCGGTGACGACGTAGCCCTTCACCCCGCCCGCGAGGGCGTTGCGGACGGCGCCGATGTCGTCGGCGGCGGACAGGGCCAGGCCGTTGGGCCAGCCGGCGGCACGGGTCTCGGACAGCAGGGTGAGTCCGGACCCGTCGGGCAGGTGGACGTCGGCGACGCAGATGTCACGCGGGTTGCCGATGCGGGGACGGGCCTCCGCGACGGACGACGCCTCGATGACGTCACGGACTCCGAGCGCCCACAGGTGACGGGTGACGGTGGAACGGACGCGCGGGTCCGCCACGACGACCATGGCGGTCGGCTTGTTCGGGCGGTAGGCGACCAGGCTTGAGGGCTGCTCGAGGAGAACGGACACCAGGCCTCCTGGGGGGTGGGGGGGGGACGGGGCCGGCTTGTGGGGAGGAAGCCGGGAAAACCGTGCTTGCAAGGTCACAGTCGTCTTCGGCAGCAAACCTGTTGTCCTTTAGAGAATGATCACGATCTGGTGAGTACCAATGCGTGCAATTCGGACATGTTGTCGATCAACCGAAGGCCGAATCGGTTCAGTCGGGGCCGTTCGGGGTCGTTCGGCGGCGATACGTGCCCGAAAGTGGTCGTATCGACAAAGACACGGCAAGGGGCCGGTAAGACGCGACGACTGCGACGCGGGGGCGCTGGAGCGCGGAGGTACGGGCTGCGGGGTGTGAGGTGCGGGGATGCTCGGCTCAGCGCGACTGCGGGTCGCGTCTCTGCGGCAGCGTCACCACGGACGCGTCACCCGGCCCGGCCGGCGGCAGGCCCGCGACCTGGGCCAGCAGATCGCACCAGGAGCCCAGGTGGGCGCCGGTGTCGGGAGCCCCGCCCAGGCTCTCGAGCGGCGTCCAGGAGGCGCGGATCTCGATCTGCGAGGCGGCAGGGCGCGCCGACAGCCCGCCGAAGTAGTGCGAGCTCGCCCGCGTCACGGTGCCGCTGGGCTCGCCGTAGGACAGACCCCGCGCCTGCAGCGCCCCGGTCAGCCAGGACCAGCACACCTCCGGCAGGAGTGGATCGGCGGCCATCTCCGGCTCCAGTTCGGCGCGCACCAGGGTCACCAGCCGGAAGGTGCCGCGCCAGGCGTCGTGCCCGGCCGGGTCGTGCAGCAGCACCAGACGGCCGTCGGCGAGGTCCTGCTCGCCGTCGACGACCGTGGCCTCCAGTGCGTACGCGAAGGGCGCCAGGCGCTGGGGCGGCGGGACCTGCTCGATCTCCACCTGCGGCCGCACGCGCGCGGCCTTCAGTGCCTCGACGGCGGCCCGGAAGGGCAGCGGAGCCTGATCCGTCCTGTTCTCACGCCCGTCCCCCTCCTTCTCGTCGTCCATTCCGCCAGCGCCGTCCGACAGTCGTCCCTGAGCCGCAGCCATGCCGGGAAGATTAAGGGGAACCGGGCCTTCGTGCAGGGCAAGACACCCCGCCGCGGGACGCGGCACCGCCCCTGGGGGGTCTCTCGCCGATCACTCCGTACCCCAGGGGGCGTCCGGGCCCGCACACGGCGGCCGTCGCGCCCCCGGGGCCGCGGCTCGCACGCCCCCGGCCCGCGACGGTGGCGTCCCCGGGACCGTGCGAGACTTGCCCCCGTGAGTGCCAACGAGACGCCCGTCCGCCACCAGCCGCCGACCGCCACCTACGACTCCGCCTTCCTCAAGGCGTGCAGGCGTGAACCGGTGCCGCACACCCCCGTGTGGTTCATGCGGCAGGCCGGGCGCTCCCTGCCCGAGTACCGCAAGGTGCGCGAGGGCGTCCCGATGCTGGAGTCGTGCACGCGCCCGGAGCTGGTCACCGAGATCACCCTCCAGCCGGTGCGCCGGCACGGCGTGGACGCGGCGATCTACTACAGCGACATCGTCGTCCCGCTGAAGGCCATCGGCCTCGGCCTCGACATCAAGCCCGGCGTCGGCCCGGTCGTCGAGGAGCCCATCCGCACCCGCGCCGACCTGGCCCGGCTGCGCGACCTCACGCCCGAGGACGTCCCCTACGTCACCGAGGCGATCGGCCTGCTCACCAAGGAGCTGGGGCAGACCCCGCTGATCGGCTTCGCCGGCGCGCCGTTCACCCTCGCGAGCTACCTCGTGGAGGGCGGCCCGTCCCGCACGTACGAGAACGCCAAGGCGATGATGTACGGCGACCCCGAGCTGTGGGCGGACCTCCTCGACCGCCTCGCCGACATCACCGCCGCCTTCCTGAAGGTGCAGATCGAGGCGGGCGCGAGCGCCGTCCAGCTCTTCGACTCCTGGGCCGGGGCCCTCGCCCCCGCCGACTACCGCCGCTCGGTGCTGCCCGCCTCCGCGAAGGTCTTCCGGGCCGTCGCCGGGTACGGCGTCCCGCGCATCCACTTCGGTGTCGGCACCGGAGAGCTGCTCGGCCTGATGGGCGAGGCCGGCGCGGACGTCGTCGGCGTCGACTGGCGCGTCCCGCTGGACGAGGCCGCCCGCCGCGTCGGCCCGGGCAAGGCGCTCCAGGGCAACCTCGACCCGACCGTGCTGTTCGCCCCCCGGGAGGCCGTCGAGGCCAAGACCCGTGAGGTGCTGGACGCGGCCGCCGGTCTGGAGGGCCATGTCTTCAACCTCGGCCACGGCGTGATGCCGTCCACCGACCCCGACGCGCTCACCCGGCTCGTGGAGTACGTCCACACGCGCACCGCGCGCTGAGCCTGACGCCGAACCCGAGCGGTCACCGCGACCGCGACCCGGGCGGGCGGTCCGCCGTCCGCCCGGCACCGGCCCGGTGACCGCCGTGCTCCTCGGGCCGTGATGCCGGGGTCGGTCCGCCCTGGTGGCAAGCCGCAGTCCGGCACATGGCCGGAAGCTGTCACAGGGCCCCGTGGGACGGCCCGCTGCCCCTACTGTCTGGGAGGAATCGAGCCCGGGGGGTTGGCAACTCATGTGCGGCATAGTCGGTCTGATCTCGTTCGACGACGACCTGACCCGGCGCCCGGAGCTGCTCACGGCGATGCGTGGCGCCCTGGCACTGCGCGGGCCGGACGCGGTCGGCGAGTGGGTGTCCCCCCGGGCGCTGCTGGTGCCCCGGCGGCTGGCGGTGGTCGACCTGGAGGGCGGGCGGCAGCCGATGGTCGCCACGGACGCCACGGGCGCGGACACGGTGGTGCTGAGCTACACGGGCGAGGTGTTCAACGCCGACGGGCTCCGCGCCGAACTGCGCCGCCGCGGCCACGGGTTCCGGGAGCGCAGCGACACCGAGGTGGTGCTGCGCGCCTACGAGGAGTGGGGCCCCTCCTGCGCCGAGCGGCTGCGCGGCATGTTCGCCTTCGCGGTGTGGGACGTGCGGCGCGAGGAACTGGTGCTGATCCGCGACCGGTTCGGGATCTACCCCCTGTACTACGCCGACACCGCGACGGGCCTGGCCTTCGGCTCCGAACCCAAGGCGCTGTTCACCACCGGTGCGATCGAACCGGTCGTCGACGGTGCCGGGCTGCTGGAGGCGCTGTCCTTCACACCCACCCCGGGCCACGCCCCGTTCCGGGGGATGCGCGAGGTGATCCCCGGCGAGGTGGTCCGGTTCGGCCGGGACGGCCTTCGGCGCCACCGGTACTGGAACTTCACCCCCGCCCGGCACCGGGACGACCTGGCCGCCACCGAGCACCGGGTGCGCGAGCTGCTGGAGGACGTCGTCCGGCAGCAGGTGGCCGCCGATGTGCCGATCTCCTCCATGCTCTCGGGCGGACTGGACTCCAGCGCCGTGTGCGCGCTGGCCGGCCGGGTCCTGGCCGGCGGCGGGCGGGCCGAGCCGCTGAAGACCTTCTCCATGGAGTTCTCGTACCACCTCGATCACTTCCGCCCGGACGAGGTGCACGACTCCCCGGACAGCCCCTACGTCGCCAAGACGGCCGCCCATCTGGGCACCGAGCACCGGGAGTTGCTCATCGACCGGGAGCACCTGGCCGACCGCGACGGGCAGGCAGAGGTGGTGCGGGCGATGGAGCGGCCCGTCGCCGGCCTCGACATGTACGTGTCGCTGTACCGGCTCTCCCAGGAGGTGCGCCGGTTCTCCACCGTCACCCTGACCGGAGACGGCTCCGACGAACTGTTCGGCGGCTACGTGTGGTTCCACGACCCGTACTACGTGCGGGCGAAGACCTTCCCCTGGCTCGGTGCCTCGCACCAGATGGAGTTCCTGTCCGGCCTGCTGCGCCGCGACCTCCACCGGCGCCTGGACTTCCCCGGACACGAACGCGAGAGCTACCGGGCGGCGCTCGCCGAGGTTCCCCTCACCGGGGACGAGACGCCGCACGAGCGCCGGATGCGAGAGATCACGTACCTCAACATGACCCGCTACCTGCGCGTCATCCTCGACCGCAAGGACCGGCTGGGCATGGCCGCCTCCGTCGAGGGCCGGGTGCCGTTCTGCGACCACCTGCTGGCCGAGTACGTCTACAACGTCCCCTGGGAGATGAAGGTCGCCGACGGCCGTGAGAAGAGCCTGCTGCGGGCCGCCGTACGGGACCTGCTGCCCGAGGAGGTACTCGCCCGCCGCAAGTCCCCCTTCCCCACCGCCCAGGACCCCGCCTACCGCACCGCGCTGCGCGAGCAGCTCCGGGCCGTCGTGGCCGACCCCGCGAACCCGGTGAACGAACTGCTGGAGCCCGAGCGGGTGAAGTCGGTGCTCGAGGACCCCTCCTGCGGCCTGCGCGCGGGCGTCACCCGGATGAGCATCGAGGCGGCCGTCCAGCTCCACCACTGGCTGGCCTCCGGCGTCACGGTGAGCCTGTGATGCCCGCGGATGCCCGTACGGACCTGGTGGAGACCCTGGTGCGCGCCTGCGCCCGCCACTCCCACCGGACCGCCGTCGTCCACGACGGCCTGCGGTACCGCTACGCGGACCTGGGCCGACTCTCGGCCCGCATCGCGGCCGGGCTCGTGGCACACGGGGTCGGGCCCGGTGAGACGGTGGGCCTGCTGGCCGGCCGAGGCTGGTGGCGCTGCGCCGCGGTGCTCGGCATCTGGCGGGCCGGCGCCGCGGTGAACCCGCTGGACCCGGCACTGCCCGTGGAGCGGCTGAACCGGATCGTCCGGGCCTCCGCGACCCGGCTCGTCCTGCGGGACCCCGCCGTCCCCGAGCCGCCGGTCGAAGCGGAGCAGGTGCCGGTTCCCGGGGTCCTCGGTTCGGGACCCGCCGTCGCGCGCACCGGTCCGCTGGCCTATGTGGTCGCCACCTCGGGCTCGACCGGCACGCCCAAGTGCGTCGCGGTGCCGCCGGCGGTCCTCGCGGACCTGGCCGACTGGCACCGCGGCCGCTGGTCGTTTCCCGGGCCTCCGGCGACCACCCATGCCGCCTCGGTCGGCTTCGACGTGAGCTTCCAGGAACTGGTCACCACCTGGACGGCGGGCGCCGAGCTGGTGGTGCTGGACGACGAACAGCGGCGCGACCCCTTTCTGCTGGCGGGCTGCCTGGAGGAGCACCGGATCGCGCGCACCTTCCTGCCCGTCACCGCGCTGCACGCGCTGGCGGTCGCGCTTCCGGTCACCGGCCGCCGGCCCGGAGCGCTGCGGGAGGTGGTGACGGCCGGTGAACGGCTGGTCGTGAACGAGGAGGTACGGGCGATGTTCGCGGGCCTGGACGCCACTCTGGTCAACCAGTACGGCCCCAGCGAGACCCACGTCGTGACGGAGTACCGGCTGCCCGCCGGGGACCCCGGCCGCTGGCCGGTGCACCCGGCCCTCGGTGGCGCGGTGGCGTCGGCGGAGCTGCTGCGGGTGGCGGACGACGGGCGGCTGCGCCCCTTCGCGGAGGGCGAGGAGGCCGAACTGGTGGTAGCCGGGCGCCCTCTGGCCCTCGGCTACCTCGGCGACGACGAGCTCACCCGCCGCCGGTTCCGCGAACTGCCCCACCGGGACGGCGGTACACGTCGCTGCTACACCACCGGCGACCTCGTCCGCAGGCAGGACGGCCTCCTGCACTACGTCGGCAGGCTGGACGACCAGGTGAAGGTGCGGGGCTTCCGGGTGGAACCGGGCGAGGTGGAGGCGGTCCTGGGCCGGGTGCCCGGGGTGCGCCGGGCCGCCGTCGTGGGCGCCGGCCGGGCCGGATCGGTCGCCCTGCACGGCTACGTCGTGCTCGCGCCGGGCGCCGGCGAGGAGATCGACGGGGCGAGGCTGCGGGACGCCTGCGCCGCCGAGCTCCCCGACTACATGGTGCCGGTCCGGTTCTGGCACGTCCCGGAGCTTCCCCTGACCGCGAGCGGAAAGGTCGCCCGACGTGAACTCGCCGGCAGCGGAACCCTTCTCGGCTGAGCCTCCGCTGGTGCCGCTGTCGCCGGCCCAGGAGGCGATGTGGCTGGAGCAACTGCTGCACCCCGAGAGCGTCAACGGGGGGTTCTTCTCGGTGCTCCTCCGGGGCCCCGTGACGGCCGAGGAGGTGCGGACGGCCTGCGCCGCGGTCTGCGCGGGGCACCCGCAGCTGCGCAGCCTCGTGGTGGCCGGCGGACCGGCGGTGCGGATGGCCGTCCATCCGGTCGAGGCGGTACTGCGCTTCGCGCGCGTCCCGCTGACCGCCGGGCCCGGGCAGGAGCAGGCCGCCGCCCGCCGCTGGTACCGCGCCGAGCGGACCGGACCCTGGGACCTGACCGGTGCGGCGCCGATCGCGTTCTGGCTGCTGGAGCACGGGCCCGGGCGGTGCACCCTGGTGGTCGGGGTGCACCACATCGCCTTCGACGGCCGGTCCAAGTTCGTCTTCGCCCGGCAGTTCCTGGCGGCGCTGCGGCGGCAGCGGGAGGGCGCCGCCCCGGCGCCGGACGGTCCGCACCCGCTGCCGGTGCATCCGCCCGTCGACGCCGAGCTGGCCCAGGTGCTGGAGTACTGGCTGGACGCGGATCTGCCGGGCCTGCCCGGGTTGTCGCTGCCGCGTGACGACGTCCGTACGGCCCAGGGCGCGGCCCCGGTGCACCCGACCGCCCGCTTCGACCTTTCGGCCGAGACCGGCGCCCGGCTGCGCGCACTGACGAGGGAGGCGGGAGCGAGCCTGTTCACCGGCCTCCTCGCCGGTGTGGCCGCCCGGCTGCACGAGTACGGCAACGAGCGTTTCGTGCTGGGCATCCCCGTGGACACCAGCCTGCCCGGCACCCGGGAGCACATCGGGCTCCAGGTCAACGTGGTCCCCTGCCTGGTCGAGGTACCTCCCGGGGTGACGTTCCGTCAACTGATCGGCGTGTGCCGTGCCGCGCTGGAGGTGGTGCGGCGGTTCAGGCGGGTGCCGTTCTCCTGGGTTCTGCGCGAGCTGCGGCAGCGCCACGGAGTCGACGTCACCCAGGGCGCCTTCGACCGCATCGGGGTCTCGTACCCGGCCGTGACCACCGACCTCGGGGACGTTCCCGGGGTGGAGACGGAGTGGGACTTCTTCGCCCCCAACTCCACCCGCTCCTTCGAGCTGATCCTCCAACTGCGCCGGGAGGGCGAGGCGGTGTACGGCCGGCTCGACTTCTCCACGGCCGTGCTGTCGCCCGCCGCGGCGGACTCGCTCGCCGCCGGCTACACGCGGCTGCTGACCGAGGCCACGGCCCGGCCGGACCTTCCGCTGACCACGCTGATGGAAAGCCATCTGACGGCGCCCGCGGCAGGAGGCGAGGAGTGCGGTGCGGTCACCGGGCCGGTCGAGGACTTCCGGCCGACACGGGAGACGGCGGCACTGTCCCGGACCGGCGGCGCGCTGCGACTGGAGCTGCGTGATCCCGTGCTGGGCCCGCTCGGCAGCTGTGCATGGCACGCGGACGACCCCCTCGGCCTGTGGCTCACGCACCCCGCTCCCGGCCTGCGCTTCCGGGTCACCACGACCGGGGGCCGCGCCCTGCCGCGGGGCGTGCCCGGGGTACTGGGCCACTCCGGCGACCCGCGGCCCGGCCGGTTCCGCGCCTGGATCGACGACCGGGACCGGGTACGGCTGCTGGGCACCGTGGAGCAGACCTACGACTGGGTGGGCCGGCGCGTGGAGTTCTTCGAGGCCGTGTCCGCCCTCGCCGCCCTGCCGGGCGTCCGTCACGTCACCCTCGACCTGGGCCGCCCCACCCCCTCCGGCGGACCTCCGCGCCCGCGCGTGGACCTCACCCTGGCGCCGGACGCCCCCACCGACCCGCGCGCCTGGCGCCGCCTGCTGCGCCGCGCCTGGCCGGCGGGCTGGCCCGCCCCCACCGAGATCGGCCTGCACGGACCGGAACCGGCCCGCGACGGCGGCGGGCGCCCGGTCCCGTAGGCCCCGACGACTGGGCCTACGGGAGCAGGCCCAGGAGGTGGGCCTGTTCGCGGGCCTCGGGGATGTCGAAGGCGCCCACCGACTCGCAGAGCTTCAGGGTGTGGCGGCCGCTTTCCCGTACGCCGGCCGTCAGCACGTCCTCGCGGTAGCAGTCGGCGACGACGGCGTCCGCGGTGCCGGGAGCGACACCGGCCGACAGGAGCGCCGCGCGGACCGGCGCCAGGTCGGGACGCAGACAGTCGTCGATGAAGTGGGGCATGCTGCAGGCCACCCTGACGCGCAGCGCCGGGCTCAGGGAGGCCCACAGTTCCCTGAAGAGGCGTACGAAGTAGGCGTGGTGGTGCACCTCGTCGCTGACGTGGTCGCCGACCACCTCGCGGACCACCCGGAATACCGTCTCGTCCCGGGGGATCTGCGCCAGATAGCGGGTCACCACGGTCTCGAAGGCGACCACCTGGAGCAGCCGGCCCAGGCTGTCCAGGCCAGGCAGGAACCGCTCCGCCGTGCGCTCCAGACGTGCCAGCCGGGGCGCGAAGTCGTACGGGAGCACGGGCACGGCCAAGGCCTTCTCGACCTGCTGGACCACGTCGAGGCTGAACAGGGCGTGGTAGCCCTCGTCGCAGTAGATCTTGAAAGCGTCCAGCCGGGCCTCGGGGGTGAGGTCGACATCGATCTCGCCGTGTGCCACGAGTGCGGCACCCCGGTTCACGACCTTGGTCTCCAGATGGGTGGTGAACAGCATGTACTGGTAGAAGTGCTGGGCCAGCAGCGCCTGCCGCGCGTCGGCGCCCAGGTCGGCCAGGCCCTCGTGGCGCAGGTGGGGCACCAGGTGCTCGGGGAAGACCCGCAGCCCGGCCTCCCTGTCCTCGTCCAGGGTGCGGCGCGGCCGGCCGCGTACGGTTGCGGACCGGTACCAGCCGGGCGCGAAGCGGCCGTTCACGAGGCGTCCCCCGGCTTCGTCAGGGCCGCGGCCAGGTCCGCCGCGATCGTGTCGACCGCCGGCGGTGTCAGCGCCTCCACATGGGTGCCGGGCACCGGCACCGTCTCGAGGTCCGGGGCCAGGCCCGACCAGCTGGCGGCCAGCGCCTCCGGATAGCCGGCCGGGTTGCCCCGGCAGAGGTAGAGCCGGGTGGGTACCTCGGCCGGTCCGGGACGGCACCCGGCCACCAGTGCCAGCAGCCGGCCCCAGCCGTGCAGCATCCCCGCCGCCTGGTCGGGCGGTGTCTGCCGCAGCGCGTCCACGTCGACGCCGAACCGGCGCATCAGCAGCCGCTCCTCGTCGGTGGCGCCGATCACGCCGCTGCCCTCGGCCCGCACCCGCTCGGCCAGTTCGTCCAGCCGCGCCCGGGTGAGCGTCATCCGTTCGGCGTCGGCGGGCGTGCGCTGGGCCAGCGAGTCCACCAGGGCCAGGAGCGCCACCTCGTGGCCCGCCGCCACCAGCCTCCCGGCGACCGAGTGCGCCAGCACACCGCCCAGGGACCAGCCCACCAGGGCGATCCGCCGCCCGGGCACGGCCTCGGCCAGAGCACGGGCGTAGCGGTCGACCAGGTCACCGTAGGACGCGTCCCGCGGCTGCGGGCCCGGGGGTCGTTCCAGGCCCACGACCGTCGCCTCCCGCGGCAGGCGTGAGAGCAGCCCGCCGTAGCACATCAGGGTGCCTCCCACCGGGTGCACCAGGGCCACCGCCACCGGTGACGAACCCTCGCGCAGGCGGACCACCGGGCTGGATCCGCCGTCCGGCGTCCCGTCCGTGAGGGCCGCGGCGATGCCGCGGATCGTCGGGTCCTTCATGACCGCCCCGACCGGCAGGGTCCTGCCCAGTTCGTCGGCGACCCGGCCGGCCAGCCGCACCGCCAGCAGGGAATGGCCGCCGAAGTCGAAGAAGTTGTCGTACCGGCCGAGGCCCGGAACGCCGAGCAGCTCCTCGAAGAGCTCCGCGACGCGCCGCTCCGTCTCACCGCGCGGCTCCTCGCCGTCCCGTGCCGCCTCCAGCCCCGCCACTGCCTCCGGCCCCGCCACCGCCTCCGGATCGACCGGGCCGTCCGCGACCGGGGGCAGCTGTGGGCACACCACGATCCGCTGCGGCAGCAGATGCGCCGGCACCCGCTGTTGCAGCCGGCCCAGCAACTCCCGTGCCGCGGGCAGGTCCGCGCCGGGCCTGGGCACCACATAGCCGACGCGCTCCGCCCCGTCGGCGGCCACCAGGGCACGCTCCACCGCCGGGTGCGCGGTCAGCGCCGCCTCGGCCGGATCGCGCCACAGCTCGAACCGTCCGGCGGCGTCGAACCTGCCGCGCTCACCGGTCGGCGTCACCTCGCCCGTCAGCGGATCGCCGGTGTGGACCGCGCCGTAGCAGCCCAGGGGCAGCGGCCGCAGCCGCTCGTCCAGCACATGGCGTCCCGCCGCCCGGCCGAGGGCCAGGACGTGCTCGCGCTCCTTGGGCCCCTGCAACTCGACGTCACCGGCGAGCAGTTCCGGGTCGTCCAGCATCGCGCCCAGCAGCCGGAGGAACATGGCCGCCAGGCGTTCCACCGTGGCCCGGGAGAAACGCTGCGCGCCGAACGCGAAGTCGCCCTTGACCACGTCGTACTCGTGCTGAAGCGTCAGGGTGAGGTCGAAGTGCGACGACCTCCACTCGAACGGCAGGGGCTCGACCGTCAGGCCGGGCAGGGTCCAGTCCTGCTCCACCTTGCGGCGGTTGAACACCAGGGCCACCTGGAACAGCGGATTGCGTGCCCCCTCCCGGGCGGGCCGCACGGCGTCGACCACCGACTCGAAGGGCGTCCGCTGGTGCTGGAGTCCCTCCAGCACGGTCCGCCGGGCGGACTTCAGCAGGGCGGCGAAGCTCTGCTCGGGGGTGACCCGGCTGCGCAGCACCACGGTGTTCTGGAAGAAGCCGACGCAGTGCAGGAAGCGTTCGTCGGTGCGGCCGCTCATCGGGGTGCCGACAGCCAGGTCCATGGCGCCCGTCCAGCGGTGCAGCAGCACCTGGAGGACCGCGTGGAAGACCATGAACTCCGACACCCGGTGCCGGCGGCACACCTCGCCGAGCAGGGCCGACACCGGCCCGGGGACGGTGAAGGGCACCCGGTCGCCCGTGAACAGGCCGTGTTCCTCCGCTATGTGCTCCTCGGGCAGCGGCAGCGGCTGAAGGCCCTTCAGCCGGGTGCGCCAGAAGTCCAGCCCCGCCGGGTCGTCCTCGGCGCGCAGCATGCCGCAGAACTCGGCGTACGTGTGCTCGGGCCCGGCGGGGTCGAGCGCGTCGGGCGCCGCGTAGGCCTGGTGCAGTTCCTCGGCCACCGCGGTGGCCGAGACCTCGTCCATGACGATGTGGTGGAAGCAGAACACCAGCGCGTGCTCGTCCGGGGCCGTCTCCACCACGTCCACCCGCCACAGCGGCCCGCGGACCAGGTCGAAGGGCTCGGCCGCGTGCCGTACCGCTTCCCGGGCCGCGGCGCGCGGACCGGCGCCCGGCAGGGCGATCCGGTTCACCCGTACCGGCGCGGCCCGGTGCGGGGGGTGGACGAACTGCAGCACCTCACCGCCGCGTTCCTCGACGGTCAGCCGCAGCGCCTGGTGCCGGCGCTGGAGCAGGTCCACGGCCTTCTGCAGCCGGTCGCAGTCCAGGCCGCCGCGTACCCGCAGCACGACGGGGACGTTGTAGACCGCGCTGTCGGGTGCGAGGCAGTGCAGGAAGTACACGCCGCGCTGCTGCGGGGTGAGGGGGAGGGTCAGTGCGGTCATGCGGTCGCCTCCGCTTCCTCTTCCTGCTCGGCCGGAGCCGTGGTGACGAAGCTCCGCGAACGTACGGCCAGGTATCCGGCGCTGCAGCCGATCAGCACCGTCATCACCACCAGCAGCAGCCGGTAGTCCACGTGGGCGATCAGTGCGGCGCTGGTGAACACCGCCAGCACCTGCGGCGTGGTGGCGAGCATGCTCGCCGCGGCCGCGACGCGGCCCTGGAGGCGCGCGGGCGAATGGCGCTGCACCGAGGTGTAGAGGCCGACGACCGCCCCGGGTATGCCCAGACCGATCACGAAGACACCGGCCAGTGCGGTGACCAGTCCCGGCAGGGCCAGGACGGCGACGCCCGCCGCCATCAGGCTCAGCCCGTACACGGTGAGCATCGCCTCGTCGCCCGGCCCCAGTCGCTTGAGCACCCGGGTCGCGCCCAGCCCGCCGAGGACCGAGCCGATGCCCTTGGCCACGGTGAGCACGCCGACGAAGGCGGCACTGCGGTGCAGTCCCTGGTCCGCCACGGCGTAGATGACGGTCTCGATGAAGCCGAAGCCCAGCAGGCCGCCCGCCATGGTGATGCACACCGCCCGCAGCCGTGGTGTGACGGCCAGGTGGCGGATGCCGGCCACCAGGGCCTCGGTGCGTCTGCCGGCCGGCGGCTCGGGAGCGGGTTCGTCGACCCGCACCGCCAGCACGCACAGCGCGCACACCAGGAACGTCGCCGACTCCAGCACGGCCACCGCACGCGCGCCGAAGGTGAGGTACAGGAACGAGCCCGCGGCGGGGGCGACCAGCATGCCCCCCTCCTGCATGGTGCGCAGCAGCGCGTTGGCGCGGCCGAGCGCGTCGGGGGGCACCAGGCTGGTGAGCAGCGCGCTGCCCGCCGCGTTGTGCATGCCGACGCCGAGGCCGACGCCGAACAGCACGAGATACACCAGCCAGACCTGGCTGCCGTCGTGCACCAGCAGGGCCAGCAGGACCCATCCGCAGAGCACCAGGTTGAGCAGGGCGATCAGCGGCCGGCGGCGGAAGCGGTCCACCACCAGGCCGAGGAAGGGAGCACCCAGCCGGGGCATCACATAGGCGGCGAAGGCCAGGCCCGCGGCGCCGTTGGAGCCGGTGAGGTCCTTGACCCAGACGCCGAGCGCGATCCACAGGGCCGCGTCGCCGAAGAGCGAGACGCTGGTCCCGCCGATCCACAGGCGGACCTCCCGGGCGCCGGCCGAGCCGGACGGTGCGGGGTCAGTTGCCGTCGGCACGTCGGCGCTCCAGTTCCTTGGTGAGGGAGGACACCGTGGGCTGGTCGAGTACGTCGACCGCGTTCACCTCGGTGCCCAGTCGGGTGTGCAGCAGGCCCGCCAGCCGGGCGGCGGTCAGGGAGTCGCCGCCGAGATCGAAGAAGTCGTCGTCGGGGCCGATGCCGTCGATGCCCAGCACCTCCCGCCAGGCCTCGGCGACCAGGTCGGTCAGCTGCTCGTGGGACTCAGACATAGTTCTCCTTGCGGCGCCAGTCCGGGTCCGGCAGCGCGTGCCGGTCGACCTTGCCGTTCTTGGTGACCGGAAGCTCCTCCACGCGCAGGAACACGGCGGGGACCATGTAGCCGGGCAGCCGCTCGCGCAGGAAGGAGCGCAGGGCGCGGCGGTCCAGCCGGCCGTCGGCCGTCACCCAGGCCACCAGCCGGTCCTCGCCCAGGTGGTTGGTCCGCACCGCGACCGCCGCCTGCCGCAGCGACGAGTGCCGTGCCAGCGCGTGCTCGATCTCCCCGGGCTCCACCCGGTGGCCGTGCAGCTTGATCTGGCCGTCGGCCCGGCCCAGGAACTCCACCACCCGGTCCTCGGGGCGTCGCCGGGCGAGGTCGCCGGTGCGGTACCACAGCCGCCCGGAGGCGTCGGGGACGAAGCGCTCCGCGGTGAGCGCGGGCCGTCGCCAGTAGCCGAGCGAGACCCCGGCCCCGGCCACCCACAGCTCACCCGTCCCGCCGTCCGGCACCACCGAGCCGGAGCCGTCGCGCAGTTCCACGGCGGCGTTCTGAACCGGCCGTCCGATCGGCACCGAACGGGGGAACTCCTCGTCCGGGGCGATCCGGTGGCACAGGCTGAAGGTGGTCGCCTCGGTGGGGCCGTAGCCGTTCACCACTTCCAGGCCGGGTGCCACGGCCCGCAGCCGGCGGACGTGACCGGGTGAGAGCACGTCCCCGCCGGCCAGCAGGGTGCGCAGCCCCGCGAGCGACTCGGGTGCCGCCTCCACCTGACGGTGGAACAGGGCCGCGGTCAGCCACAGCACCGTGATGCCGCGCTCGCCGAGCAGCCGGCCCAGTTCGGCGGGACCGAGCGTGCGGGGCGGGGCCAGCTCCACCCGGGCGCCGTTGAGCAGCGCCCCCCAGATCTCGAAGGTCGCGGCGTCGAAGGCGACCGGGGCCAGTTGCAGCAGCCGGTCCGCCGGGCCCAGCCGGACGTAGTTCGGCTCGGACACCAGGTTGACCACGGCGCGGTGCGGGACCATCACCCCCTTGGGGCGGCCGGTGGACCCGGAGGTGTACATCAGGCAGGCCAGGGCCTCCGGCCCCCCGTCCGGCAGGGGAGCGGACCGGGCCGGGTGCGCGGGCGCGGCCGGGTCCTTCGCCGACGGGTCCAGTGTGCGCAGCGGCCGCCCGGCGAGCAGGGCATGGCCCGCCGCGTCGCACAGGGCCACGCGGGCCCCGGCGTCGTCGAGCATGTCCGCCAGCCGGCCCGGCGCCTCGCCCAGATCGACCGGCACGTAGGCCGCGCCGGCCTTCAGGACGGCGAGGAGGGCCACGACCAGCGCCACCGAGCGCTCGACGCAGACCACCACCCGGTCGCCCGGGCGTGTCCCCGCCGCGACCAGGGCGTGCGCAAGGCCGTCGGCGCGCCGGTCCAGCTCCGCGTAGTCCAGCCGTTCGGCGGCGTCG
Source organism: Streptomyces sp. MK7 (assembly GCF_032658145.1). Lineage (NCBI taxonomy): Bacteria > Bacillati > Actinomycetota > Actinomycetes > Kitasatosporales > Streptomycetaceae > Streptomyces > Streptomyces sp. MK7. The sequence continues at coordinate 243,604 of NZ_JAVACL010000006.1, read as the reverse complement.
GCCACGGCCACCGCGGAGGGGCTGAGCCGTGCCCGGCGGCGGAACGCGTCCGGGACGGTGGCCGGGGCGGTCATCGGGACTCCTTCTGCGCCGCGTGCTCGCGGAAGAGGCGCAGCCGCTCCTCGCCCGCCTTCTTGCGCAGCTCCCAGTCCTCCACACCCTGGTCCTCGTCGGTGGCGAGGACCAGCAGCCCCACCTTGCCCTCGTGCTCGTTGAGCTGGACCGACCGGGTGGCCTCGGGCGCCTGTTCCAGCGGGTAGACCCTGGACAGGGCGGGGACCACGCTGCCCAGCCGGAGCAGCCGGTTGGCCTCCCAGGCCTCGTGGATGTTGGCGCCGTGGCTGCCGATGACCCGCTTCAGGCGCATCCACAGATAGCGGTTGTCGTAGGAGTGCCGGTAGCCGCTGCTCGATCCGCAGGTGACCACCGTGCCGCCGCGCCGGACCACGTTCACCGAGGTCTCGAAGGTGGCGCGGCCCACGTGTTCGAAGACCACGTGCGGGTCCTCGCCCACCTCGCGGCGGATGGCCGAGCCCAGCGCCTTCCACGCGGTCGCGGACTCGGCGCCGCCCTCGCCGAGACCGACGTCGTTGCGGTTGATCACGGCATGGCAGCCGAGGTCCGTCAGCAGATCGGCCTTGGCGTCCGAGCCCACCACCCCGACGGCGATGCCGCCGGCCTGGCGCACCAGCTGCACGGCGTAGGAGCCGAGACCACCGGCCGCACCCCAGACCAGGACCACGTCCCCGATCTTGATGCGTGCGCCCCGGTCGCTGATCAGCATGCGGTAGGCGGTGCCCAGGCACAGCGTGTTGCAGGCCGCCTCCTCCCAGGACAGGTGGGGCGGCTTGGGCACCAGCTGGGTGGCCCGGACCACGGCGAAGTCGCCGAAGGCGCCGAAGTTGGTCTCGAAACCCCAGGCGAGCATCCCCTCGGTGAGCATGCCGTCCCGCTGCGCGTCCGGATCCTGCTCGTCGATGTACGGCGGGTTGACCACCACCCGGTCGCCCGGGGACCAGTGCCGCACCGCGCTGCCGACGCGGACCACCACCCCGGCCGCGTCCGAACCCACCACCTGGTAGTCGCGGTTGTGCCGCTGCGCCCAGCCGCCCTGCCGGGCGAACTGCTCCAGGAACCGGAAGGTGGGTATCGGCTCGTACAGGGCGGACCAGACGGTGTTGTAGTTCACCGCCGCCGCCATCACCGCCACCAGCACCTCGTCCGGGGCGAGTTCCGGCATGGGGACCTCGCCGACGTGCAGGGTCCTGCGGACGTCCTTGTTCCTGCCGTGCAGGCCCCGGAACAGGTGGTCCTCACCGCGTCGCAGGTGGACCGCACGGTAGGACCCGGGCACCGGGCAGGCCAGCAGCTGGTCTCGGCCGGCTCCTTGGCGCACCGCCTCGATGAGATGCGTCATCAGTCACTCTCCGGGACGTGGTCGTCGGGACGCATGGCCGCGCACAGCTGCCCGATGGTGGCGCGGGCGCGAACCGCGCGGATCAGTGCGGGCATGACGTTGCGCCCGGCCGCGGCGTCCTCGCGCAGCCGGTCGAGTTCGTCGCCCCAGGGGCGTCTGGTGATCTCGCGCCGGCCGCCCGTGGTGGTGTGGCGCTCCGCCTGGAGCAGCCTGGTCTCGGACTCCACGGGGGTGGGCGCGGTGACCCCGACGACGGGACCCGGGTCGTGGAAGGCGAGGTCCTCGATCTCGCCCTCCAGCCATCCGCTGCGGATGCACTCCGCGATTCCGCCGCGGGCGTCGATCCGCTCCAGCCAGTCGTCCACCTCGCGGCCCAGCGTCTCCACCAGTTGCTCGATCACCCGCGAGCCGCCCAGGGGATCGGGGTAGTGCGCCAGGTCGGTCTCCTCGGCGAGGATCTGCTGGGTGCGCAGCGCGATCCTCGCCCCGAGCGGCCCCGGCGTCTGCACGGCCTCGTCGAAGCTGCACACGTGCAGCGACTGGGTGCCGCCGAGCACCGCGGCGATCGCCTGCACGGTGGCCCGGACGATGTTGTTGAGGGGCTCCTGGTAGGCCAGCGCCGAGCCGAAGGTGTTGACCTGGGTGCGCAGCTTCATGGCCCTGGGATCGCGGGCGCCCCAGAGCGCCCTCATGCGCTCCGCGTAGCGCCGGCGGGCGACCCGCAGCTTCGCCGCCTCCTTCAGCAGTTCCATGTCGGTCCCGAAGATGAAGCTGAAGCGGGCCGCCACCGCTTCGGCCGAGTGGCCGCGCGCGACCATGCCGCGCAGGTACTCGTCCACGCTCGCCAGAGCGCAGGCCACCTCGAGGGCGGCGTCGGCCCCGGCCTCCCGCGCATGGCCGCCCGAGACGGACACGGGGTTGACGCCGGGGAGCTCCTGAAGGCAGTACTCGATCACGTCGAGTCCGTAGCGGACGCTGGTCGGCAGGTCGTAGACGTAGGCCTTGCGGGCCAGGAACTCCTTCAGCATCTCGTTCTGCAGGGTGCCGCGCAGCGCGGCCGGTGTGACGCCGGTCTGCTCGGCCAGCACGATCCACATCGCGAGCAGCATGGGAGCGGTGGCGTTGATGGTGAACGACACCGACACCTTGTCGAGCGGGATGCCGTCGAAGACCTCGGCGAGGTCGTCCACCGTGGCGACCGACACCCCGGTGCGGCCCACCTCGCCGTGGGCTGCCGGGTCGTCGGGGTCGAGTCCGAGCTGGGTGGGCAGGTCGAAGGCGAGGGACAGGCCGGTCTCGCCCATCTCCAGCAGATATCTGAAGCGGGCGTTGGTGGATTCGGCGCTGCTCAGCCCCGCCAGCTGACGCATGGTCCACAGCCGGGTGGTGTACCCGGCCGGATGGATCCCGGCGTCGTAGGGGAACTCGCCCGGTACGCCCATGGGGTCAGTCCTCTGTGCCGCTCTGGACGTCGAGTTCGAGGACGAGGTCGTGGACGGACTCGGCGAACTCGGCTATCTCCGGGTGCTCGAAGAGCAGGATCAGCGGGATCTCGACGCCGTAGCGGGTGCGCAGCGCCGCCACGATCCGGGTGGCGACGAGCGAGTCGACGCCGAGTTCCAGCAGGTTGTCGTGGCGGCCGACGGCGGGCAGGCCGAGGGCGCCGGCGGTGATGTCGTGCACCGCCGTCTCGACCTCGGCGAGGGTCGCGGTGTCTGTGGGCATGGGTGCGTCCCTGTCTGTGAGGGGTGTCCTGCGAAGGGGGCCGGGCCGGTGCGGGGCGCCGGTGCGGGGCGCGGCTTCACGCGGCGGCGAAGCCGCGCGCCTCGTTGAGGAACTGGCCGAGGTATCCGTCGTGCGGCAGGTACGGGTCCTTCCACCAGTCGGCGACCCTGCCGTGGAGCACGGTGCGGATCCCGGGCGACTCCAGGGCCTCGGCGACGAGCGGGGCGTCGTCGGTCAGCAGGGTCAGGGCGAGCGAGTCGTCCAGCGGGCCCAGGCCGTCCGACGGCCGCCAGGGCGCCACCCACACGCAGGGGAAGGGCAGTTCCGTCCGCAGCCCGGGGTGGTCGCCGCGGTCCACGCACAGGACGGCGGGACGCAGCGCCACGCCGTCGTCACCCACGGGTGCCAGCGGGCCGTCCTCGTAGTGACGTCCCGTCAGGTCGGACGCTCCCTGGGCGGCCCGGTCGAGGGACGCCCTGAGGGCTTCGGCCTCCTTGCGCGGGCGGACCGGCAGGACCGCCCGGTCGTCGGTGACCGGGTGGGCCGGCAGCCGGGCGAGCCGCTCGGCCAGTGCCTCGGCCAGCTCCCGGTGGTCGCCGGAGGTGAGGACGGCGGTGGTGTTGGTGCACCGCACGCCTCCGTCCGAGGCGGTCTCCGTGACCAGGTGGTCCAGCGTACGGTCGTCGTACGCGCCGTCCACCAGGATCTTCGTCCGCCCCGGCCCGCGCACCAGCACCCGGTCGTTGCCGCGCATCCGGGCGACCGTGGCCTCACTGCCGTACACCAGAGCCAGATCGGCCGCCTGGACGAGCGAGTCCGCGGCGGAATGGGATCCGGGGAGCAGGCTGATCCAGTGCGGGTCGAGACCGGCCTGGAGCAGGGCCCGCACAAGACGCAGCGGGGTGAACGGGTCGCGGGTGCCCGGCCGTACGGCCACCCGGTACCCCATGGCGAGGGCCTGGAGCCAGGCCCCGTGGGTGGCCGGATGGTTGCTGGGGGCCACGACGCCGAGCACGGAGCCGCGGCGCACCCAGCGGGCCGTCCGGCCGGCCCCGACCGGGGACTGCCTGCCGACGACCGTGCCGAGCAGAGCGCTGTCGCCGCGCATCCGCTCGAGCGTCCCACGGGCGACCGCCACGGGCACGCCCGAGGCCAGCGCCTGGAGCCGGCAGTACTCCTCGGGGGTCTGTCCGCCCAGCGTGGCCCCCGCGAACAGGGCGCCCGCCTCGGCGAGCACCGCCAGCCGCTTCTCGGGGTCCAGGGCCGGCCCCTGGCGCATGGCCTTCGCGGTCAGCCTCGTCGTCAGGGCGGGCGCCTCGTGGACCTCGGCGAGCGGGTTGCCGTTCACGTCGTGCAGCGGGCGGGAGTCACGTGACCGGTGCTCCTGGCCGCCGCGCAGTACGGGGATGAACGTCTCCATGTCAGATCCACTCCTCGAGTGACAGTCCGGCGAACCCGCTGCCGTCCCGGGCACCCGCCTCCTGGCGCGGCACGCGGAACTGGGTGGCCTCCTGCTCCGTGACGGACTGGCCCATCGCGTAGCGCAGCCCGGCGGTCTGGATCGCCCGCGGCGGGCACCCCTCCAGGTACACGCCGGCGTCGCGGTGCTCGTACATCGCGTTGCCCACCAGGACCACCGCGCCGCGCAGCGCCGGGAGCCGCTCCATCGGGCCGGACACGATCGTCATCTCCCCCGGGAAGCGCAGGAGTTCGTCGCGCAGCAGGTGCATCGCGGCGGCCAGCCAGCGGCGGCAGTCCTCGCACGCCGTCTCGGCCTGGACGTGGATGCCCTCCCGGGGCGGGGTGAGGTCCACCGGGGCGCGCCGGATCTTGAACGCGGCGTCCTCCACGGCCGTGCCCCGTACGTCGACGTCGGCCAGGTCGATCGGCCCGAGGCCTCGGGCGTGGGCGTCGCGCAGATAGGCGAGTTCCCAGGACCCCACGCCGGCGACCGCCGCCATCGTCACGTCCAGGGCCACCGCGTTGCGCGAGGCCGCGATCAGACCGGCCTCACGCGTCGTGCCCTCCATCGGGTAGTTCCCCTCGATGACGGTCGTCGCGTCGCAGACCACCAGGTGCTGCGGGCGCAGCTGGTTGAGGTCGACGATGGCCTCCTCGACCCCGGCCATGTGGACGATGCGCGTGGTGAATCCGGGCAGCAGGCCCACCAGGTTCTTCATGGCGTTGGTCAGCACCACGCTGGAATGGGTGCGCAGTTGGGGTGCCCCGATGAAGAAGTCGCAGTCCAGCACCAGGTCGGGAACGGCGATCGGCACCCTCAGCGACGTGGCGCCGGGCACCTGGACCACGCGCAGCGGCCGGTCGTCGAAGCTGACCACCTGGGCGTAGCGGTGGACGGGGGCCCGCTGGAGTATCTCCTTCAGCACGTGCGTGCGTTCGGCCACGTAGACCTCGGCCCCGCGCGCCGACGCCCGCGCCGCCACGGCCAGCAGCAGTTCGGGACTCGTCCTGAACCCCGGTTTGCGCTGGAACATGTTGGGCTTGATGACCACGCGGTCGCCCTTGCCGACCTCCCGCAAGGGGTGGCCCAGGAGACCCAGCGCCTCCTCGACCGCGGCGTCGACCGCCTCTTCGGTCGCCGCCGCCACCCGGGTGAGCGAAACCGCCGTCAGTTCTCCGGTCACGACTGCCCCCTGTCCGACACCGTGCCCCCGGGGGCGCTCAGAGAGGCCATCCGTCGATGACCACGGCACGGGCCGGCGCGGCCTCCACGTCGGCGATCTTGACGGGCAGCGCCATCAACTGGACCACGGGGCCGCCGACCTGGTCGAGGTTCTGGATGTTCTCCAGGATGGGGATGCCGGCCGCCAGCAGGCGCCGGTGCACCTGGCCGCTGCGGTCGTCGGGCCGCTCCGTGATGCAGTCCATGCCGACCAGGACGGCTCCGTTGTCCACCATCCAGTCGGCGGCGGAGACGGTGAGGTACGGCGGCTTGTCCCAGTAGTCCTCCCGGCCCAGGTAGCGGTTCGGGTGGTCGGTGCGCACCAGCAGCCGGTCCCCGGGCTGCCACACGTCGCGCAGTGCCTTCTCCAGGTCCTCGCCGGTGACCGGGTCGAGGTCGCGCTTGTGGGAGAGGTCCGCGACGCAGGCACGGCCGGCGAAGGTGTCCAGCGGAACCTCGTCAATCTTTTCCCGGTCCTCGAAGAAGTGGTAGCCGGATTCCACGTGCGTTCCGTTGTGCGGGAAGAGCTGGAGATCGGAAAATGTCCGGCCGACGCCCGACGGATCGGTCTTCGGCGACATGGCCCTGCGCACACCGAATTTCGGGTACCACGGCGCGTCATAAGAGGGCATGCCCTCGTACCAGCCCTGGCTGATGTCGATGATTTTCACGGCCCACTCCCTCGCTCGGCCTGTGTGACTGCCGTCCCCGCTCGAGGACTGCCCGGCGATCACAGCACGTCAGACGGCGATCGTGGGTGATTCCACGGGAGGTTGGCAGCATCCTGCCAGGCCACTGCCATGAGCGGCCGACCTCTGGTTAGCCTTCCGGCACAGGTCGTTCTCCGACCGCAGCCACCGGGAGTGTCCGGTGTCGCTCACACTCAGGCCGAAATGGCTTGGAGTCGCAATCGGGATGAAGATCCCGCGTGCCAGCCCATTTGGAAGGCTCCCATGATCGTGGCAATGCGTCCGCGGGCCACCCGCGAACAGCTGGATTACGTCTCCGGAATTCTCCGGGACCAGGGCCTGATCGCGGTGTCCAGCACGATGGACGACATCGCGATGCTCATCACCGAGCAGTGCGGAACGCCGGAACTGGTGTCTGCCGTGGAGAAGGCCGCAGGGGTCGACCGCGTGATCGTGCTGTCGGGCCCGCAGCGCCTGACGAGCCGTGAGTTCCGCGCCGAGGACACCGTGGTGAAGGTCGGGCCCTCGGACGAGGCCGCGTTCGGCGGAACCGAGTTCATGGTGATCGCCGGCCCCTGCGCGGTGGAGGGCCGGGACCAGATGTTCTCGGTGGTGGACGCCGTCGTCGCGGCCGGCGCGGTCATGGTGCGCGGCGGTGCGTTCAAGCCCCGCTCCTCTCCCTACAGCTTCCAGGGGATGGGGCTCGCGGGTCTCGCCCTCCTGGCGGAGCAGCGCAAGCGCACCGGCCTGCCGGTGGTCACCGAGGTCGTCACCCCCGGCGACGTGGAGTGCGTCGCGGAGGAGAGCGACATGCTCCAGATCGGCACGCGCAACATGCAGAACTTCGAACTGCTGCGCGAGGCCGGGGCGTCGGGGCGGCCCGTCCTCCTCAAGCGGGGCATGTCGGCCACGATCGAGGAGTGGCTGATGGCCGCCGAGTACGTGATGCAGGCGGGAAACGGCGACGTCGTCCTGTGCGAGCGCGGCATCCGCAGCTACGACCGCAGCACCCGGTTCACGCTGGACCTCAGTGCCGTGGCCGAGGCCAAGCGGCTCACCCATCTGCCCGTGATCGTCGACCCCAGCCACAGCACCGGCCGGCCCCACCTGGTCGGGCCGATGTCCCTGGCCGCCGCCTCCTGCGGTGCCGACGGCCTGCTCATCGACGTGCACACCGACGCGCGCAACGCGCTGTGCGACGGCGCCCAGGCGCTCACCGCGCAGCAGTTCGGCGCGCTCATGGACCGGCTCAAGCCCGTGGTGGAGGCCGTGGGACGGACGCTGCCCGTCACCCCCGCCCGCTCGCTGGCCCAGGTCTGACCCGCTTCTGACGGAGGAGAAACATGTTGGAGACATCGGCCGATCCCCTCCGCGCCGACCTCGCCCCGGAAGAGTTCATCCGCGCCGCGATGCAGTGGCACTTCTCCCCGGAGACCGGCTCCCCGTACTGGGTGAAGAAGGCCGCGGAACTGGCCTTCGACCCCCTGACGGACATCCGTTCCTGGGCGGACCTCGACCTCTTCCCCGATGTCAGCGAGGAGTGGCGCGACATCCCCGTGGACGATCTGGTGCCGGCCGGCACCCTCCGGGACGCCTGGGAGTTCCAGGTGTTCGACAGCGGCGGCACCACCGGACGGCCCAAGCGCATCGTGGAGGCGCACTCCCGCCGCAACGGCGTGCTGTGGGTGAGCGAGGTCCTCGCCGAGCACGGCGTCCCCGGTGAGGGCGACGGCCACTGGCTCCACCTGGGCCCGACCGGGCCGCACATCGTGGGCCGCTCCGTCGGGCTGCTGGCCCGGCTGCGCCGTACCTTCTGCCACTACATCGACTTCGACCCGCGCTGGGTGAAGGGCAGCGTCAAGGCGGGACGGACCGACGAGGCCGCACGCTACGTCCGGCACATCCTGGCGCAGGCGGAGGACGTGCTGGCCACCCAGCCGGTCTCGGTGCTCTTCGCCACGCCGCCGGTGCTGGAGGCCCTCGCCGCCGACGAGAAGCTGCTGGACCTGGTCCAGCGGAAGGTGCGCGGGATCATCTGGGCCGGCACCAGCGTGAGCCCGGAGACGCTGCGCGTGCTGGAGGAGGAGGTCTTCCCCGACGCCGCGGTGGTGGGCCTGTACGGCAACACCATGATGGGCATAGCCCCGCAGCGCCCCAGGAGCGCCGCCGACGAGGGCGGCTGCGTCTTCGTGCCGTTCCACCCCTTCAGCCATGTCAGGGTCGTCGACCCCGAGGACACCACCAGCGAAGTCGGCTACGGCGAGCGGGGACAGGCCAGGATCAGCCTGGTCTCCCGCGACCTGCTGCTGCCCTGGACGCTGGAGCGCGACGCGGTGCTGCGCATCGCTCCCACGCGTGCCTATCCGCAGGACGGTCTGGCCGACATCCGGCCGCTGACCACGGAGGGCGGCGGCACCGCCGTCGTGGAAGGGGTGTACTGACCGTGCGGACCGGTACCGCCCCGACCGCCGCGCCCGTGCGGCACGCGTCCGTGCTCGACCAGGCGGACCTCGACAGCCTGCTCGCCACCTGCCGGCGCGCCCTGGACCGGGCGCGGGCCACCCAGCGGACGGTGCTCGCCAGCTGGGCCAGGCCCCTCTCGGTCACCGACCCCCTGGCGGTCTGGAGCCGTGCCCGGCGCAGTACGCCCCGTTCCTTCCTGTGGCAGTCGGCATGGGACCGCGACAGCGTCGTCGCCATCGGGACGGCCCGCGATCTGCGGGGCCGCGGCGAGACGCGGATGGCGTCCGTCCGCGAGACGTGGACGGAGCTGTCCCGGAACCCGGTGACGGGCGGCACGACCGCCACCGTTCCACTGCCGGGTGCCGACGGCCCCCTCGCCATCGGCGGGTTCGCGTTCAGCCCGGACAGCACGCCGGAGAACCGACGGCTCCCCGACGCGCTGTTGTGGGTGCCGTCCCTGCAACTGCGCAGCGCCCTGCCAGAGCCGGGCGTCACGGACCGAGCCCACCCCGCCGAACTGCGGCTCAACGCCGTACTGATGCACGACAGCGACCCCGAGCAGCTGGCCGAGTCGCTCGCCCAGCTCGCCGACCGCTGTCTCCGTACCGCCGGTCCCCCGCGGCGGCAGCCGTCGGCCCCGGCGGCTCGTACGCACACCAGCGTCGAGCTGCCGGGCGCCGACGACTGGAAGGGGCTGGTGCGCCGGGCGACCGGCGGGATCCGCGACGGCGTCTTCGAGAAGCTGGTGCTGGCACGCGAACTCCGGGTGACCGCGTCCACGCCGTTCGACGTCCCCGCCACCGTCGGGCGACTGCGCGAGGCCAACCCCGGCACCACCGTCTTCGCGATCGACCACGAGGAGTACACCTTCCTCGGCGCCACCCCGGAGTACCTGGTGCGCGTCGACGACCGCACCGTGCGCGCGCTGGGACTGGCCGGCACCGCCCCCCGCGGAGCCACGCCCGAGGAGGACGAGGCGCTGGAACGCGAACTGGTCGCCAGCCCCAAGATCCAGCACGAGCACGACGTCGTGGTCCGGATGCTCCGGAACGCCTTCCACGACTCCTGCGCCGACGTGGAGATCCAGACCCCGCCCCGCGTGGTCAAACTCACCAACGTCCAGCACCTGTCCACCGACGTCCGGGGCCGCCTGGCGCCCGGCTCCGAGGCCGGCGTCCTGGACTTCGTCGAGCTGCTGCACCCCACGCCCGCGCTGGGCGGCCATCCCCGCCAGGAGTCGCTGAGCTGGCTCTCCGACAACGAGGGGTTCGACCGCGGCTGGTACGCGGGGGCGGTCGGCTGGGCCGCCCCCGCCGGTGAGGGCCAGTTCGCGGTCGCCATCCGCTCCGCCCTGCTCGACGGCTCCTCCGCCTCGCTGTTCGCCGGCTGCGGTCTGGTGGCCGACTCCGACCCCGAGGCCGAGTACGCGGAGACCTGCGCGAAGCTGCGCCCCATGATGTCCGCCCTGGGAATCGAGTGACCCGCATGCCCCTGCAGACATCGCCGGCGGGCACTCCGCCGCACTTCGGTGACGTACCCGCACGGCAGCTCGACGACCTCCACCGGCGGCTGCTCGAACTGGACTCCCTGGTGGTGGCGCTCTCCGGGGGCGCGGACTCCACGCTGCTGCTGGCGGCGGCCCTCCGCGCGCTCGGCCCCGACCGGGTGCTCGCCGCGACGGGGGACTCGGCGAGCCTGCCCGGCCGGGAGCGCGACGCGGTGCGGGAGATCGCCGGCGCGCTCGGCGCCCGGCACACCTTCGTCGCCACCCGCGAGCTCCAGGTCGCGGGATACCGCGAGAACTCGCGCTCCCGCTGCTGGTACTGCAAGAACGAACTGACCGGGCGACTGCTGGCGGTGGCGGCCGACGAGGGCCTCGCCCATGTCGCGACCGGCACCAACGCCGACGATCTGACCGACCCCTTCCGGCCCGGCATCCGCGCGGCCGCACAGCGGGGCGTGGTCACCCCGCTGGCCGACGCGGGCCTGACCAAGGACCAGGTCCGGGCGGCGAGCCGCGCCTGGGGACTGCCGACCTGGGACAAGCCGGCGTCGCCGTGCCTGTCCAGCCGCGTCGCCTACGGCCTGACCGTCACCCGGGAGCGGCTCGCCCGCGTCGAGGCCGCGGAGACCGCGCTGCGGGAGGCGCTGGGCCGGGCCGGGATCGGCACGTACGACCTGCGGGTCCGCGACCTCGGTGAGCGTGCCCTCGTCCAGGTCGACGCCCCGGCCGTGCCCGCCGTCACGTCCTGCGCCCAGGCGCTGAACGCCGTCCGGGCGGCCGGGTTCGCCTCCGTGGAGGTCGACCCGCGCGGGTTCCGCTCCGGTTCCCTCAACGACAGCGCCGAGGGGTGAGCCATGGACCGCGAGGAGGTACGGGACCTGCTGCACCGCGTGTCCGCGGGCACGAGCGGCGTCGAGGAGGCCCTGAGGGAGCTGGTGGCCGGCCCCCTGGCCGGCCGCGGCGACGGCGACGGGATCAAGGACCTCGGCTTCGCCCGCCTGGACACCCACCGGGCTCTGCGCACCGGTGATCCCGAGGTGGTCTACGGCGCCGGCAAGAAGACCGCCCACATCGTCACCCTGCTCCAGGAGCTCGTCCGCCAGCCCGGCCGGCGCACCGCCCTCGCGACGCGCCTGTCCGACGAGGCCCTGGACGCGGTGTCCCGGGGCTTCGACGGCGACGCGGGAAGCGACGTGCCGACCGGCGTACGGACCGAGGTGCGGATCGACCGGGAGGCACGCTGCGCCGCGCTGGGCGAGCCGCCGTCCGTCCAGGGCAGGGTCGTGGTGGTGACGGCCGGGACGACGGACGAACCGGTGGCACGGGAAGCCGCCTTCGTCGCCCGGGAGTTCGGCTGCTCGGTGGAGCTGGTGCGGGATGTCGGGGTGGCCGGCATCCACCGGCTCCTCGCGGTGCGGGACAGGCTCGACGCCGCGGACTGCCTCGTCGTCGTCGCGGGCATGGACGGCGCACTGCCGAGCGTGGTGTCCGGACTGGTTGCCGTCCCCGTCGTCGCGGTGCCGACCAGCGTCGGATACGGCGCCTGCTTCGGCGGCATCGCCCCGCTGCTCACCATGCTCAACTCCTGTGGCCCGGGCGTGCTGGTCTGCAACATCGACAACGGGTTCGGAGCCGCCGTCGCGGCGGCCCGGATGACACGTCGGATGGTGCGCCGGGACACCGGCCGGCCGATCCCGGTGGGCTCATGAACACACCTGTCTCCGCCTGGTTCGACTGCTCCTCGGGGGTGGCCGGCGACATGCTGCTGGGCGCCCTGCTCGACGCGGGAGCCACCGTGGACACGGTCGGACGGGCCGTCGACGCGGTCGCTCCCGGCAGCATCCGGATCCGCGCCGAGCAGGTCCGGCGCTGCGGCCTGTCCGCGACCCAGGTGCACGTCGACGCCGACCCCGGCCCGCCGCACCGCACCTGGCACGCGATCCGCACGACGCTGGCGCGGGCCGCGCTCCCCGAGGCGGTACGGGAACGAGCCCACTCGGTGTTCCTGCGGCTGGCCCGCGCCGAGGCCGCCGCGCACGGCGTCGCCGTCGACGACGTCCACTTCCACGAGGTCGGCGCCCTCGACGCGATCGCGGACGTGGTGGGCGTCTGCGCCGCCGCGCACGAACTGGGCATCACCGCCGCCGCTGCCACACCGGTGACGCTGGGCAGCGGACGGGCGCGCAGCGCCCATGGCCGGATCCCCGTCCCGGCGCCCGCCGTCCTCAGGCTCCTGACCGGCTCCGGCGCACCGGCCCGGTCCGGTGGATTCCCGTACGAGATGGCCACCCCGACCGGTGTGGCGCTCCTGCTGACGCTGTGCAGCGAGTGGGGCGGCATGCCCGAGCTCCGCCTGGTCGCCACCGGGGCCGGCGCGGGCACGCGCGACCTCGCGGACGTCCCGAACGTCGTCCGGGTCGTCCTCGGGACCGCCCCGCGGGCCGATGCCCCGGCCGCGGCGCAGGCGGTGGTCGTCGACGCCAACGTCGACGACCTCGACCCGCGCATCTGGCCGCAGGTCCTGACCCGGCTGCTGGAGGCCGGCGCCTCCGACGCCTGGCTCACGCCCATCCTCATGAAGAAGGGACGCCCCGCCCACATGCTCTCGGCGCTGTGCCCGCTCCCGGTCCTGCCCGCCGTACGGGAGACGATCACGGCCGAGACCTCCACCATCGGCACCCGCGAGCACCGGGTGGACAAGCACGAGCTGGAGCGGGAGTTCACCACCGTCGCCGTGGGCGAGGCCTCCGTACGGGTCAAGGTCGCGCGGTACCGGCGGCGGATCGTCAACGTCCAGCCGGAGTACGAGGACGTGGTCGCCGCGGCCGAACGGCTCGGCATTCCCGTCAAGACGGCGTTGGCGAGGTCGATCGCCGCGGCCGAAGGAGCCGTGGAGAACCAGAGGTGCGACTCATGCGGAACGTGATCGTCGTCGGGGGCGGGCTCGCGAGCCTGAGCGCGCTCCAGCGCCTGCGCGCACGGGGCTACGAGGGCCGCCTGACCCTCGTGGGGGCCGAGAGCCACCCGCCGTACGACAGGCCCCCGTTGTCGAAGGCCGTCCTCGCGGGCGACACGGACGGCATCGCCCTGCCCGCCGACTGGGAGGCCCTGCGGTGCGAGCGGCTCCTCGGCACCCGGGCCGAGGCGCTGCGCCTGCACGACGGCCGTCCCGGCGGGGCCCTGGCGACCTCGGCGGGGCCGCTGCCCTTCGACGGGCTGGTGATCGCCACGGGTGCGATGCCGGTCCGGCTGCCCGGTGAGGGGCCGCAGCACGTTCTGCGGACCCTGGACGACGCGGAACGGCTGCGCGACTCGCTGCGCGCGGGCGCGCGGGTGGTGCTCGTCGGAGCCGGGTGGATCGGCGCCGAAGTGGCGACCGCGGCGGCCCGGAAGGGCTGCCGGGTGACGGTCCTGGAAGCCGGCGACGCCCCGCTGGCCGGGGCGCTCGGGCCCGGACTCGGTGCGCTGACCGCCGGCTGGTACGCCGAGTGCGGCGTCGAGCTGCGCTGCGGGGTCCGGGTCGCCTCGGTGGATCCCGGCGGACTCACGCTGGCCGACGGGTCCTTCCTGCCCGCCGACGCGGTCGTGACCGGCGTCGGGGTGCGGCCGGAGGTCGGCTGGCTGGCCGGCTCCGGGCTCGAGGTCGCCGGGGGAGTCGTCGTGGACGGCTCGCTGCGCACGGCCCGCCCGGAGGTGGTGGCGGCCGGCGACTGCGCCTCCTGGTGGTCGGCGCGGTACGGGCGGCGGCTGACGGCCGAGCACTGGGACACGGCCCTGAACGCGCCCGACGTGGCCGCCGCCGCACTGCTCGGCCAGGAAGCGCTCTACGACCCGGTCCCGTACGTCTGGTCGGAGCAGTTCGGGCGGATGGTGCAGTACGCCGGCCATCACGCCGCCGCGGACCGGGTGGTCTTCCGGGGCACGCCGGACGGACCCGACTGGACGGCGCTGTGGCTGAGCGGCGACCGCCTGCGGGCCCTCCTGACCGTCGACCGCCCCCGGGACATGGCGCAGGGCCGCCGTCTCCTCGCCCGGGGCACTCCCGTGAACGTCGACCTGATCACCGATCCCGGGACCGCGCTCAGCGGCGCGGTCCGGCGCGCGGCCGCACCCGCCGGGTGACGGGCCGTCCGGCGCGGCGGCGCCGCACGCCCCCGCCGACACCGAACACGACCACCGAACATCCGAGGTGACCGACATGGCCCCTGCATGCCCCGACATACCCCTCGTCGTCCTCCCGGCGGACAACGCCGTGCACTGCCGCACCCGGCCCGCCGCCCCCGTCGAAGCCGCCCTCACGGCGGCGATCGACGCGCTGAACCACCTGCACACCCGGCTGCTCGACCCGAACGGGGCGGACGACGACGCGATCCACGAGGCGCTGGACACCGCGGTGGCCCGTGCCGGACACCTCGCCGACGAGGCCGCCACCGCACCGATGGACACCGCGTCGCTGCGGCCGATCGTGCCCAACCACGAGTACTTCGGGGTGCGCACGGCGGACATCGACGACGCCTACCGCCGCCGGGAGACAACCACGATCATCGCCCGGACCCTCGCCGATCTGCGGGGCGCCCGACTCGACCTGAACGACCGGGCGGCCGAGGTCCGGGCCATGGTCCTGATCCTCAGGGGTCTGAGCCCGCAGGACGGTCCGCCGGCGGCCGAGCCCTCCGGCGCGGCGGTCGCGTCCGGGACGCCCCGCCGTGTCGGCCGCGACGAGCTGACCCGGTGGGTCATCACCCATCACTTCTACTTCGTACTCAACCTCGCGGCGGCGCACGCCGTCTCCCGGGCCGTCGCCGCGCTGGCGGACGCCGACCGCGACACCGCGGTGACCGCCTTGCGCGAGGCCGTCGTGCTGGTCCGCGGGTTCACCGCGGCCATGATGCACTCCGGGGACATGTCGGCGGCCTGCTACGACGCCAGGGTCCGGCCGACGATGCAGCCCCCGGCCGTGCCGGTGGCGCTCACCGGCCGGACCCAGCCCGAGCACAAGGCGTTCCGCAAGGCGATGCGCAAACTCGTCGCCGCCTCCGGCGAGCCGTTCGCCAAGGTGGCCGTCGCCGACCCCGAGCTGGCCCTCGCGCGCGACGCCCTGCTGGAGGCCGATCTGCACGACATCGAGCGCCACATCGCCGTCACCGCCGCCCTCGTCGGCGACGACCAGTCGATCGTGCAGGTCGACGAGGCCGCCGAGAGCGCGATCGCGATGCTGCGCACGATGCGCCACACCAGGGCGATGGCCTACCGGGACCTGATGAGGTTCGGGGACCCCGTCGAGATCGCCGGCGCATGACGACCGCTCCTGTCCACTCACGCGGCCTCGCCGCCCGTCAGCAACCGATGGTGGGATGACCATGAGTTCCAGCACAGACCGTCGCACGGTGGTCGTCGTCGACGCGTTCGCGAGCGCGCGCTGCCTCGCCCCGTTGTTCCGCGAGCGGGGCGTCGACTGCATCCATGTGCAGAGCACGCCGACGGTTCCCGCCGTCTACGCGGCGAGCTTCCGGCCCGATGACTTCACCGTCAACATCGTCCACGACCAGGACGTGACGGCGACGGCGGCGGCCCTGGCGCCCTATGCGCCGATCGGGCTGCTGCCCGGGATCGAGCGCGCGGTCATGCTCGCCGACGAGCTGAGCGAGCGGCTCGGCCTGCCCACGAACGGGACCGCGCTGAGCCCCGCCCGGCGCGACAAGTTCCAGATGACCGAGACCGTCCGGAAGGCCGGGGTCCCGGCCACCGAGCAGCTCCTGGCCACCGACCTGGACACCCTGCTCGACTGGTACGGCAGGAACCCGGGCCGTGTCGTGCTGAAGCCGGTGAGCAGCGCGGGCAACGACGGCGTCTTCTTCTGCGACAGCGCCGAGGACGTCCGCGCGGCGTTCGGCAAGCTGATCGGGGGCCGCAGCGTGCTGGGCCAGGAGAACCGGGCGGTACTGGCCCAGGAGTACCTCGTCGGCAACGAGTACATCGTCAACACGGTGAGCCTGCACGGCAGGCACCGGGTGACCGACATCTGGAAGATGCACCACCTCAGCGCGAACGGCGTCCGCGACCTGCCGGCCGGCGCGGAGCTGCTGCCCCGCCGGGGCGCCGAACAGGACGCGCTGGTCGAGCACACCCTGCTGGTCCTGGACGCCCTGGGCATCCGCAACGGACCCGCGCACTCCGAGCTCAAACTGACTCCGAAGGGGCCGCGTCTGGTCGAGACGGGCGCCCGGGTCTGCGGCGCCGACGTCCATGTGCCCACCGGGGCCGCGATCGGCGAGAGCCAACTGGACTGGACCGTCGACGCGTACGCCGACCCCGAGCGCTTCCTCGGGCGATGGAACACCGACTACGAGCCGGCCCGGCACGCCAGGATCGTCAACATGGTCTCGCCCGTCGAGGGGCGTCTCGCCCGCTACCCCAAGCTGGCGGAGCTGAAAGCGCTGGAGAGCTTCCACGACTGCGTGTTCCGGGTGACCCCCGGCGACCCGATCAGCCGTTCCGTCGACGACTGGACCTTCCCGCTGCGGGTGTTCCTGGCTCACGAGAGCGAGAGCGCCGTCGCCCGGGACTGCGTGTCGGCGCGCTACCTGGACGGTCCCGGTTTCTACGAGATCGCGTAGGTCCGTATCCGATGGGTCCGCCCCCGCGGACCCCTTCCTGGAGAACAAATGTCCTTTCTGCGCCCCCGCTTCAAGGGGGAACGTGCGCTGATCAGCGGCATCGCCATCGACGCGACCGGGTCGGGCATGTACGTCCCCTTCAACCTGATCTTCTTCAAACACGTCACCCACCTGCCGCTGGCGCAGATCGGCGCGGTGCTCACCGTTACCAGCCTGATCGCCATGGCCGCGCTGCCCCTGGGCGGCAGTGCCGTGGACCGGTTCGGCGCCCTGAAGGTGCTCATCGTCCTGTACCTTCTTCGCGCGCTCGGCTTCGCCCTCTACCCGCTCGCCCACGATCTGCCCCTGTTCGCCGTGCTCGCGCTGATCACCGCGGCGGGCACCCGGGCCGCGCCGTCCACGCTCCAGGCCCGGTTCGCCGAACTCCTCGAAGGCACCGACCGCGACCGGATGCAGGCCCTGTCCCGGAGCCTGGGCAACGCCGGTCTCGGCGGCGGAACCCTGATCGCCTCCGTGATCCTCGCCACCCTGGGCGACTCCGGTTATGTCGTGGCCGCGTGGCTGAACACCGCCAGCTTCGTCATCGCCGCGGTGCTGGCCACCCGCACCCCGGCCAGCCCGCACGCCGACCGCAAACGGGCGGCCAGGAGCGGCGGATACAAGCTGGTCGCCAGGGACCGCCCCTTCCTCGCCCTCGCGCTCGCCAACCTGTCGGTGGCCATCGGCTACACCTCCCTCACCATCCTGATCCCCGTCTACGCCACCGACTGGCTGCACATACCCCAGGGCCTCATCGGCAGCTCCTTCGTCGTCAACACCCTGCTGTGCGCGACCCTCGGCGTCCCGGTCGCCGCGTTCGCCCGGCGTCGCTTCCGCACCCGCAACCGCATGGCGACCGCCGGGGTGGCGCTGTTCGTGACGGCCTTCGTCGGACAGGCCGTCCTCGGCACCGTCCGCCCGCACAACACGACCGTGGCGATGGCCGTCGTACTGGCCTGCGTGGTGGTCGCCACCTTCGCCGAACTCGTGCACAGTCCGGCCGCGAGCACCCTGGCCCAGTCCGCGGCGCCGGCCGAACTGCGCGGAAGGTACCTGGCCGCCTACCAGAGCTCCTGGGCCCTGGCCAACGCCCTGGCGCCCAGCGTGTTCACCGCACTGGTCGCCGTGGACGGCCGGCTGCCCTGGCTGGTCATCACGGCCACGGCTCTGCTGGGCGGCACCGTGCTGCGACTCACCGAGCGTTCGCTGCCGGCCGGGGCCGTCTACTTCGAGCCGCCCGCCCCCGCCGCCACGGCCGGTGTGCCGGCGGCGGGCCGATGACCCTGACTCCAGGGCTTCTCGACTTCTCGACTTCGGGACTTCACGGCTTCCCTGGCTTCACGGCTTCACGGCTTCACGGACTTCAGGACTTCTAGGAGGACCCACATGGACCGCGTGTCACTGACGGCGGAATATCTGAGCAGGGTGACGGAGAGCGGCGCCAAGGCCGGCGACCTGGTGGGGAGACTGCCGGAGTCGGAGATGCTCGCCGCCTTCTACAAGGGGACCTTCCTGTCCCGGCCCGTCTTCCTCGGGCCCGCCGAGCGGGAGCGGACGTTCGGCGACGTGAGGAACGTCCTGGACGCCCTGAGCAGCCTGCCCGACACACTCTTCGGCGGCGACTTCGCCGCGTTCGCACGGGCCGCCGGACTGACCGAGACGCAGGTCTCCGTCGTGCTCCGCGGCCGGGGAGCGGCGATGACCCGGCAGGTCCGGGCCGATCTGTACCTGCAGGACGGGCATCCGCGGGACGGGCATCCGCAGGACGGGCAGTTCAAGCTCCTGGAGTTCAACATCGGCAGTTCGATCGGCGGCATGGACAACGCCGACCTCTGCCGGGGGCTGCTGGAGCACCCGCTGCTGGCCGAGTTCGCCGCCGAACACCGCCTCGGCTTCGTGGACACGCTGCGCGAGCAGGTCAACAACGTCCTGGTGGAGTGCGGATTCGCACCGGAGGACCGTCCGGTGGTCGCGCTGACGGACTGGCCGAGCTACTTCGAGAACGAGGTCGCCTACATGCGGCAGCTCTGCCTGCGCTGGCGGGAGCTGGGCCTGGAGGCCTACCCCTGCCATGTCGGGCAGCTCGAGGTCCGCGGCGGCCGGGTCTGGCTGGAGGACAAGCCGGTCGACATCGTGTTCAGGACCTTCGCCATCTCCCAGATCGCCGACGCGCCGGAGATCCTGGATCCGGTCCTGGACGCGGCGGAACGCGGCGAGGTCAAGATCTTCACACCGCTGGACTCCGCCGCCTACGCCAGCAAGGGCGCGCTGGCGATGCTCTCCGACGAGGACACCCGCGCGCTGCTCAGCAGCGAGCAGCGCGCCGGCGTGGACCGTCTGCTGCCGTGGACGCGCACCGTGCGCCCCGGCACCGTGACCCTGGAGAGCGGGGAACGCGCCGACCTGATCGAGTACGCCGTCGAGCACCGCCACGACCTCGTGCTCAAGCCCACGTCGCTGTACGGCAACCGCGGCGTGGTGCTCGGCTGGACGCCGGACCTCACGGCGCAGCAGTGGCGCCGGCACCTCGACGCGGCGCTCGACAGCCCGCACATCCTCCAGCGCCGGGTGCGCCCCACTGCCGAGCTGTTCCCGGACGAGAACGGTGAACTGCGGCCCTGGAACATCCTGTGGGGCATGTTCTCCGTGGCCAACGGCTACGGCGGTGCCAACGCCCGCGCCACACGCGCGGAACTGGGCGACGTCGTCATGAACCGGGCGCACGGCATCCACTCGGGCCCGTCGCTGTACCAGCTGGCCGAGCCGACCGCCTGAGGCGATGCGGAGCCGCGCACCTTCCCCCCGGCCGGACCAGCAGAAAGCAGTCACAGATGTCCGATGACACCGCCGCCGTCACCACGACCGCCGTCACCACGGCCGCCGTCACCACGGCCGCCGTCACCACGGCCGCCGTCACCACGGCCGAGGCCGGCCCCGCCACCGCCACCGTCACGGACTCCGAGCGGAAACCTCGTTTCCGCTCGGTCCTCGACCGGATGGTGAGCTACCGGCCCAGCAGGTCCGCCGGCTCCGCACGGACGGGCCCGGTCTTCCAGCTGGCGGCCAACGAGTCCCCGTACCCGCCGCCTTCCGCCGTCGTCGAGGCGATCAGCCGGGAGGCGCTGCGGGCCAACCGCTATCCGGACAACAGCTGTGCCGACCTGATCGCCGAGATCGCGGCGCGCCATGCCGTCCCCGAGGACGGCATCGCGGTCGGCTGCGGCTCGGTCGGTGTGGCCCAGATGCTCATGGAGGCCGTCGCCGAGCCGGGCGGTGAAGTCCTCTACGCCTGGCGCTCGTTCGAGGCCTACCCGATACTGACCCGGCTCTCCGGCGCCACCGCCGTGGAGGTGCCGCTCCGGGACGGGTTTCACGACCTCGCCGCGATGGCCGACGCCATCACGGACCGGACCCGCCTGATCTTCGTGTGCAATCCGAACAACCCCACCGGGACGGTGGTGGGGGAGGCCGGCCTGCGCGCGTTTCTCGACCGGGTTCCCGCGGACTGCCTGGTGGTCCTCGACGAGGCCTACCGCGAGTACGTCCGGGACACGAAGGCACCCGACGGCCTGGACATCGCCGCCGGACGGCCGAACGTGGTGGTCCTGCGCACGTTCTCCAAGGCGTACGGCCTCGCCGCACTGCGGGTCGGCTTCCTGGTCGGACATCCGGTCGTGGCCGAGTCGGTCCGCAAGGCCTACCTGCCGTTCAGCGTGAACAGCGTGGCCCAGGCCGCCGCGATCGCCGCCTTGCGCGCGGAGAGCGAGCTGATGGCGCGGGTGGAGACGACGGTCGGCGAACGCCTGCGGGTGCGCACCGCTCTGACGGACCAGGGCTGGACGGTCCCCCCGAGCGAGGCCAACTTCCTCTGGCTCCCGCTGGGCGACGCGGCCGCGGCCTTCGGCGAGCACTGCGGGCGGGCAGGGGTCGTCGTGCGAGCGTTCGCCGGGGACGGGGTCCGGGTCTCCGTCGGCTCCCCGCCCGAGAACGACGCCTTCCTCTCGGCCGCGGCCCGGTTCCGGCGCTGAGGGCCGCCGGCCGGTGCGGAGCACGACGTCCGGCAGCCCACCCCCGCCCCCCCTTTCCACGGACGTGATCGTGATCTGTGAATTAGCCGGCGGTGGATCGGTCATCTCGACCGGCCAATGACGGATGATCCCTCAGGACCGGTTAACGATTGAACCAATTCCCGCGCCTGTCGTTAATCCCCTTCGCATTCGCGTCCGGGCCGAAGGTCTTACCGCCGGCCCGGACGGTGACGGCACTTCCATCCAGCCACGCGCCACGGCGATCACGCCGGCCTGGAATCGGCTTCGAGCCTCCAGTCGATCCATCAGGGAGGCGATGATGCGACGGCAGGTCCGGACCGAGATATTCAGTTTGCGCGCAATGCTCTCGTCCAGCTGACCGTCGGCCAGCAGCTCCAGGACCTGTCGTTCCCGGCCACTGAGTGAGCTGACCGGTGTCGCGCAGGTCACATCGTCCTGGTGCCCTGCCCGGTGCTGCCGCCTTTCCACGAACGCGTCAGAAGTCGTCAATGAAACACCTCTCTGAGGCCATCCGTGCCCCCGTTATCACGCCAGATGGGAGCCCTCCTCCACCGATCAGGTAAAAGATCAGTTTTGGTTTGCCCTCTTGGCGTCGGTACTCCCGTGATTCCCCCGGTCTTGATTCCCCCGGTCCCTCCCTCAAGGCTGCCCTCCCCGTATCCCGATTGGTTACCGGTGAATTACTCTTCCTGACGGGGAGCAGGACCGCGTCGTGACAGAGGGGGAGTCGGCCGTGGACCACGGCGGCAAAAGGGAGGGCATACGCTTCAACGTGCTGGGCGCGCTGGAGTGCTGGGCCGGGGGAAGGCGCCTTCCGCTCGGGGGGACCAAGGCCGAGCGTGTGATGGGGTTTCTGCTGCTGTCACACAACCGCTCGGTTCCGGTCGCGCGGCTCGTCGAAGCCGTGTGGGACAGCGAGCCGCCCTCCACGGCGGCCCATCAGATCCGCAAGACCGTCTCGGCACTGCGGCGATCGCTTCCGGGGGGCACCGAGATCCTCCACACCGACGGCGCCGGTTACCGCGCCGTGGTCTCCGCCGACCAACTCGATCTCAAGGAGTTCGAGGAGCTGCTGCACACGGCCGCCGAGGCCAACAGCGCGGGCCGTGCGACGGAGGCCGGGGCGGGACTGCGCGCCGCGCTGGACGTGTGGCGCGGCCCGGTGCTCGACGGTCTCGACGGAGAGGCGATCGGCACCGCCGCCAACGTGCTGGTGGAGATGCGGCTGGCGGCCGTCGAACAGTACGCCAGACTGCGGATGCGGACGGGCCGGCTCGACGACCTCGCCACCTATCTGCGGCAGTACGTCGACGCCCATCCCCTGCGGGAGTCGTTGCGCGAGCTGCTGATGACGGTGCTGTACCGCACCGGCCGGCACGCGGACGCCCTGGAGGAGTACGCCGCGGTGCGGCACCTGCTCGCCGAGGAACTGGGCGCCGACCCGAGCCCCCAGCTCGCCAAGCTGCACGAGGCGATCCTGCGCCAGAGCCCGGAGCTGGCCGACGGACCGCCGGCCGCGCCGCCCGTCGAACCCGCGGCACCGAAACCCGTCGCCGCGCGCTGCACCCTCCCCTACGACCTGCCCGACTTCACGGGACGTCAGGACGTCGTCCGGCGCATCCTCACCGCCCTGGCGGACGGCCGGCGGTTCATCATGATCGACGGGATGGGAGGCAGCGGCAAGACCGCCCTCGCCGTGCACGTGGCCAAGCTGCTGGCCGAGCGCTACCCGGACGGCCAGCTCTTCCTCGACCTCCACGGCTTCACGCCGGGCCATGCGCCGCTCCAGCCACTGGACGCACTGGACCTCCTGCTGCGCAGCCTGGGCATCGCGAGCGACCGGATTCCCGAAGGGCTCAGCGAGCGACGTGCCCTGTGGCGCTCGGTCACGGCGAACCAGCGCCTGCTGGTGGTGCTGGACAACGTCCGCGACTGCGCCCAGGTGCAGCCGCTCCTGCTGAGCGCGGAGAACTCCGCGACGATCGTCACCAGCCGGACCAGGCTCGTGGAGATCGACGGCGCGGAGTGGTGCTCCGTCGGCAGTCTGTCGATGGAGGACAGCATGGAGCTGCTGTCCAAGGTGCTCGGCGACGAACGGGACGACGTGGAGTCCCGCACGCTTCTGGCCGGCATGTGCGCAGGCCTCCCGCTCGCCCTGCGCATCGCCTCGGCACGGCTGAGGAACCGGCCGCAGTGGACTGTCCGGTACCTCGTGGACAGGATGCGTTCGGAGGCCCGGACGCTGACCGAACTCCGCGTGGGGGAGCGCAGCGTCGCGGCCAGCCTCCAGCTCTCGTACCGGGCGATGAGCGAGCCACAGCGCGCGGCCTTCCGGATGCTGGGCTGGCACCCGGGCGCCGACTTCGACGTCTTCAGCGCCGCCGCACTGTTCGGGACGGACGCTCTCGAAGCGGAGACCATCCTGGAGGAGCTCCTGGACGTCAACCTGCTCGAGCAGCACACCATGGGCCGCTACACGCTGCACGACCTGGTCCGCTGGTTCGCACGCGATCTACGCGGCAGCGGGCCGGCCGACCGTCACCGGGCCGGCGTCCAACAGCTGCTCGACCACTACCTGCTGACCCTGGAGCGGGCCTGTGACCTCATCTTCCCGGGCCGCGCCCGTCATCCCGTGCCGCTGCCCGAGGGCTCCGTGGTCCCCGGCCTCGACTCCGAGAGCGACGCCCTGAGCTGGCTCGACAAGGAGTACCCCGCGCTCCGCGACGCGGCTCAACTCGCCTATGACGTCGGACTCGACCTGCACGCCGCGTACCTTCCCCGGGGCCTGGCGTTCTACCTCAACCTGCGCGGCTGGTGGACGGAGTTCCGGGACGTGGAACTGCTCGCCGTACGAGCCGCACGCCGTCTGGACGATCCGCTGCTGCTGCGGATCAGCCTGACCAATCTGGCCATGGCACTGTGGAAGGTGGGCGACATCCGTGGCTCGCTCACCGAGCTCGACGAGGCGCTGGCGCTCGCCGAACAGGCGGCGGAGGTGCCCGGCGTCGCCGCCTGCCTGAGCAGAATCGGCATGTGCTACTCCAGCCTCGGGCAGTACACACGAGCGCTGGACACGTTGCGCCGCGCCCTCGACCTGCACCGGCGGCTCGGCTGCCGGCGAGAAGAGGCCGAGGCCCTGGCCAACATCGCCTCGGCGCTGAACTGTCTGGGCCGGTACACCGAGGCGGCGGACGCCGCCGCCCTGGCCGTCCGCCTCGATCGGCTGCTGGGTGAACGGGACCACGAGATCTACGCCCTGACCGAGCTGGCAGTGGCCCACCTCGGCACGGGCCGTCCGGATCTGGCCCTGTTCCGGCTGTCCGTCATCGAGGGCGGGCCGGACGGACTGTGCCAGCCCGGCACCGCCGGGCTCATGCTCGCGTACCGGGCCGAAACGCTTCAGCGGCTGGGCCGCTCCCCGGAGGCGGACGCGTGCACGGCCCGCGCGCTGGCGTTGATGGAGGTGAGCGGCGCCATTCGCCGGGCAGAGATCGGGAACGTCCTCGGCCGGGTGCACCGGCGCCGTCACGACTACGCGGCCGCCCTGAAGCTGCACCGCAGCGCGTACCGGCATTCCGCAGCCATGGATCTACGCGTGGAGATGGCCCGGGCGCAGGCCGGTGTCGCCGCCACGGCGGACGCCATGGGCGACGCGGCGACGGCCAAGGCGGCCCGGGAGGCGGCCCACGAACTGTTCGCCGGCCTCGGTGTGCCGGCGGAATGCAGGTGGCCGGACTGACGGTGCCCGGGGGCCGTCCACGGCTACTTCCGCACGAAGTTGGGTCCGGCGTCGGAAGCGGGGACCACGTGGGACCCGGTGGCCGCCGGTGCTGCCGGTGCCGCGCTCGACTCGGTGACGACGAGCCCCGTCAGCGCGGTGACGCCCAGCATCAGCAGGGCGGTGCGAACGGCCAGTTTTCCCATGGGATGTCCCTTCAGTCGCTGTGTCCACGGTTACGCCTGAGGCGCTTGGGCCGAATCCTGTAACCGTCCCCCGGCTGGAACGAGCGCCGACGGACGAGCCCGCGCCTCGCGACGTCCCGCTGGTCGGTTCGGTCGGTCGCGGGCCGGGAGCCGTCAGAAGTGCCCTCGGCATGCATCACTGTCGCCGATCCGGTTCCCGATCGGTTCCCGGGCGGCTACCCGTGCCGGTCGGGTGCTGTGGACAGGGTTGCGCGGTCGGGACAGGGCCGTCACCGCGATGGCGGGCCCGCCCCGCCGTCCGCGTCCGGGCAGCGCACCGGGCTCCCGTGTCACCAGCCCGGACGGGCCCGCCTTCCGAAGACCGGGCCCTGTGGTCGCGGCGGCGGTGGGGTGCCGGGGCGCAGCGGCAGCGCGATCAGCATGCCCGCGACGAAGCCGACCACATGGGCCGCGTACGCCACGGTGCCGGCGCTGGAGACGCCCTGGCCGGAGGAGTACAGCGCCTGGAGCACGAACCAGAAGCCCAGCACGATCCAGGCGGGCAGCCGCAGCGGCAGGAAGAGCAGGAACGGGACCAGGATCCAGACCCGGACCCTCGGATACAGGACGAGATACGCGCCCAGGACTCCGGCGATCGCCCCCGACGCGCCGATCAGCGGCTGGCCGGAGCCGGAGTTGAGCAGCGCGAAGCCGTACCCGGCCGCGTAGCCGCAGGCCACGTAGAACAGCAGGTACCGCACATGGCCCAGGCGGTCCTCGATGTTGTTGCCGAAGATCAGCAGGAACAGCATGTTGCCCAGCAGATGCAGCCAGCTGCCGTGCAGGAACATCGCCGTGAACACCGACAGCTCGGCCGACTTGTCGTACGCCGGCGGGCCCAGCACGCAGCCCGGCCCGTGTATGCCCACGCCCACCTCGCCGGTCGGCACCAGCGACGGCATCCGGTGCTGGATCAGCTCCCGCGGCACCAGGGCGTAGTGCTCCGTGAACGCCTCCAGATGGCACAGCTGCGCCAGCGTGCTGCCGCCCGCGACGGAACCGGAGATGCCCGGTGTGCTCAGGAACACGACGACGTTCGCGGCGATCAGGGCGTACGTCACCCAGGGGGTGCGCCGCACCGGGTTCAGATCATGGACGGGGATGACCACAGGGAAGTACTGCCCCCGATACGGCCGGTGAATCGGTGAACGCGGTCGGCCGCCGGTCCGTATGTCCCCCTGACACAAGCGGCCGTCCCCGTGACACACGGCGGCGCGGCGGCCACGCGCGACACGGCGACACGATGAGGCGAGGAGCAGGCGATGAGCGACCGAGGAACCCCCGCGATGCACGCCCTGCCCGACGGCGAGGCAGAGCTCTCCCTGGTGGTGCGGCTGCCGTGGGAGGACGTCGCCCGGCTCGGCCAGGAGGCCGGGCGGCTGGCGGCCCAGGCACAGCGGCCGGTGACGCTGGACGAGGCCGTCAGCCACCGGCTGCGCTCCACCCGTCCGCCGGCCGCGCACGCCCGGCCGGGCGGGGAGCAGCAGGCCACGACGACGGCCACCAGCGCCTCCGTCTCCTCGCTGCCCAGACTCAACGGCAGCACGGCGTAGCCCCGGAGCGGGTGACGACCGGGAGCGGGTGGCAGCGGGTGACCACCGGGAGCGGGCGACGGTACGGCGCGGTGCTCAGCGCGCGCCGTCGCGGACCTTCGCCGCGGCCTTCCGGGCGGCCACCAGCACCGGGTCCCAGACCGGTGAGAACGGCGGCGCGTACCCCAGGTCCAGCGCCGTCATCTGCTCCACCGTCATGCCCGCCGTCAGCGCGACCGCCGCGATGTCGACGCGCTTCGCCGCGCCCTCCCGGCCCACGATCTGCACGCCCAGCAGGCGCCCGGTGCGGCGTTCGGCGAGCATCTTCACCGTCATGGGGGAGGCGCCCGGGTAGTAGCCGGCGCGGCTCGTCGACTCGATCGTGACCGTCTCGAACTGCAGCCCGACCCGGCGGGCGTCCTTCTCGCGCAGCCCGGTGCGCGCGATCTCCAGGTCGCACACCTTGCTCACCGCGGTGCCGACCACGCCGGGGAACGTGGCGTAGCCGCCGCCGACGTTGGTGCCGATGACCTGGCCGTGCTTGTTGGCGTGAGTGCCCAGCGGGACGTAGCGCTCCTGTCCCAGGACCAGGTCGAGGACCTCCACGCAGTCGCCGCCCGCCCAGATGTTCTCGTGCCCGCGCACCCGCATCGCCAGGTCGGTGAGCAGCCCGCCGTGGGCGCCGAGCGGCAGCCCGGCCGCCCGCGCCGGTCCCGTCTCGGGGCGCACGCCGATGCCCAGCACCACCACGTCCGCCGGGTACTCGGCGTCCTGCGTGGCCACCGCCCGGACCCGGCCGTCCGCACCGGTGAGCACCTTGGTCACCTCGGCCTCGCCGGCCATGGTGATGCCGAGGCCCACCATGGCCTCGTGCACCAGGCGGCCCATGTCCGGGTCGAGGGTGGACATCGGCTCGGTGCCGCGGTTGACGACCGTCACCTCGTAGCCGCGGTTGATGAGGGCCTCGGCCATCTCCACGCCGATGTAGCCCGCGCCGACCACGACGGCCCTGCGGCCACGCGTGCGTGCCAGGGTGTCGAGCAGCGCCTCTCCGTCGTCCAGGGTCTGCACGCCGTGCACCCCGGGGGCGTCGGCGCCGGGCATGGCGGGGCGGATCGGCCGCGCCCCGGTGGCGATCACGAGTTTGTCGTACGGCGTCCAGTACTCGGCGCCGGAATCGACCTCCCGCGCGCGGACCCGGCCCGCGGCCACGTCGATCTCCGTCACCTCGGTGCGCATCCGCAGCTCGATGTCCCGGGCGCGATGCTCCTCGGGGGTGCGGGCGATCAGCCGGTCCCGCTCGTCGACGTCGCCGCCCACCCAGTAGGGGATGCCGCAGGCCGAGAACGAGCTGAAGTGGCCGCGTTCGAACGCCACGATCTCCAGCTCCCCGGGCCCGCGCAGCCGGCGCGCCTGCGACGCCGCGGACATCCCCGCGGCGTCGCCGCCGATCACGACCAGCCGCTCCCGTGCCGCCCGCGCCCCGCGTACGGTCCTGTCATCCCTCGCACCGCTCATGTCCATGCGAACACGCTACGGCCGCAGGTGATTTCAGTCGCGCGTGCTCCGCTCCTCCCGGGCCGGAGGCTCACCCTGCGGAGGCACCGGCCGGGCGGCGGGCAGCGGACCGAGCGCGGTCGTCGCGGGCGCCGCGCCGCCCGCACCCGCCGCATCCGCCGTACGGCGCGGCAGCCGGGGCCGTACGACCCGCAGCCACAGCAGGGCGAGCAGCGCCGCCGTGACGGCGAACGGGAGGACCGCGCCGAGGGCGAGGGCGATCCAGCGGACCACGGTGACGAACACGTGCCAGCCGCCGCTCAGCGCGTCCGCGAAGCCCGGCTCGTCGTGCGTGGCGGCCTTCTTCCGCACCGGTGTCTCGGACAGCGACAGGGTGATGGTGGCCAGGCTCGTACGGTCCTTCAGGGACGCCTGCTGGGCGAGCAGCGACTCCAGGTCGGCCTCGCGGCGGCTCAACTCGCTCTCCAGGCTGACCACGTCGCTCAGGTCGCTCGCCTTGTCCATCAGGTCGCGGACCCGGGCCACGCTGGCGCGCTGCGACCTGATGCGGCTGTCGACGTCGACGACCTGGTCGGTGACGTCCTGGGCCTGGGCGGTGCGCGAGACGAGCTTGCCGGTGCCCTGCAGATCGGTGAGGACCTCGTCGTACCGGTCGGCGGGCACACGCAGCACGACACGGGTCTGCTCGTGCCCCGCCTCGTCGCGGGTGGTGTTCTCGTCGCCGATGTAGCCGCCCGCGCTCTCGGTGGCCGCACGGGCCGCATCGAGGGCCTTGGGCACGTCCTTGACCTCCACGGTCAGGGAGGCGGTGCGGATGATGTGGCTGGTGAGCTTCGGCGGGGCGGTGGCCTTCGCGCCGGAGGCCGTGCCGCCGCCACGGCCCGAGGCGCCCCGCTGCGCCTCGCCCCCGGCGGCGCTGTCGGCCGCGGACTTGCCGGAGGAGTCCGCGCCGCCACCTCCCGCGCTGCACCCGGTGACCGCCAGGGCCGCCGCGAGCAGCAGAGCGGCCAGGGCGGACACGGGACGAGCGGAACGCCGGACAGGACGCGGGACAGGACGCCGACCGCGGTGTCGGTCACGGTGTCGGTCGGAAGGACGTGGGAGACGTCGTGCGCGCATGTGGTGTACCCCCGGGGGTCGTCGTGACGGGTGGCGTCGACATGGACGTTCCTTCGACGCCCGGGCCCTGCGGGACGTTGGCCGAAAACGGTTCCGATGCGGTCACGGTCGGGACTCGTGACGGACACCGCCAGGGCCTGCCCGGCGGATCAAGGTGCAGGCAAGTGTCGGCGCCGATCAACTCAGGTGAGCGGGGGCTGGCGCGTCCAGATGCAAGGCGGAGGAGGGCGTCGACGCGGAGCGTCGGCAACCGACGACAACGCCGCAGACGGGCGTGCCAGCCCCCGCGTCTGCGCCATGATCCGCCGGACAGGCCCTGGGGGGCGTGGGGGCGACGCGGGAGTGTCAGCGGGGTCTGAGAAAGTGGAGGACATGAGCGCAAGGGGCAGGGGCATGGGGCATGTCGTCGTCATCGGGGCCGGGATCGCGGGGCTGGCCGCCGCGCACCGGCTGCTGGAGCGCGGGGCGCGGGTGACCGTGCTGGAGGCGGCGCGGCGGGTCGGCGGCAAGCTGCTGCCCGGCGAGGTCGCGGGTGTGCGCGTCGACCTGGGCGCCGAGTCGATGCTGGCCCGCCGGCCCGAGGCGGTGACCCTCGCGCGCGAGGCGGGCCTGGCGGACCGGCTGCAGCCGCCCGCCACCGCGACCGCCTCGATCTGGACCCGCGGCGCCCTGCGCCCCATGCCCAAGGGGCATGTGATGGGCGTCCCCGGCACCGCCGCCGCGCTCGCCGGACTGCTCTCCGACGAGGGCCTGGCGCGCATCGAACGCGACGCCGACCTGCCCCGCACCGAGGTCGGCGACGACGTGGCCGTCGGAGAGTACGTGGCGGCGCGCCTGGGCCGCGAGGTCGTCGACCGCCTGGTCGAACCGCTGCTCGGCGGGGTCTACGCGGGCGACGCCTACCGCATCTCGATGCGCTCGGCCGTGCCCCAGCTCTTCCAGGCCGCGCGGACGCACGACTCGCTGACCGAGGCCGTCCGCGAGATCCAGGCCCGGGCGGCCGGGGCTCAGCAGACCGGCCCGGTCTTCATGGGCATCGAGGGCGGAGTGGGCCGGCTCCCGCTCGCCGTGGCCGAATCGGTGCGCGCACGCGGCGGCGAGATCCTGACCGGGACACCCGTGACGGAGCTGCGCCGGGAGGCGCCGGCCGAGCCCGGGGCACCGGCGGCCTGGCGGGTGGTCGCCGGGAACCTGGTGCTGCACGCCGACGCCGTGGTGGTCGCCACGCCCGCGCCGGCCGCCGCCGAGCTGCTGCGCGCCGAGTCGCCCGAGGCGGCGGCGGAGCTGCGGGCCGTCGAGTACGCCTCGATGGCCCTGATCACCCTCGCCTACCGCCGTGCCGACGCCGCGCGCCTGCCCGAGGGCAGCGGTTTCCTGGTGCCCCCTGTCGACGGGCACACCATCAAGGCCTCGACCTTCGCCTCCCGCAAGTGGGGCTGGATCGCCGACGAGGACCCGGACCTGGTGGTGCTGCGCACCTCGGTGGGTCGCCACGGCGAGACGGAGATCCTGGGACGGGAGGACGCCGAACTCGTGGACGTCTCCCGGCGCGACCTGCGGGAGGCCACCGGCCTGGAGGCCGCACCGCTTCAGACCCGCGTCACCCGCTGGACCGACGGCCTGCCCCAGTACCTCGTCGGCCACCACGCGCGCGTGGCCCGCATCCGCGAGCACGTCGGCAAGCTCCCGGGCCTCGCGGTGTGCGGCGCGGTCTACGACGGCGTGGGCATCCCGGCCTGTATCGCGAGCGCCCACGCGGCCGTGGACCAGCTGCGGGGCGACCTGCGGGCTGTGCAGGAGCTCACCGCCCACCCGGTGCAGAGTCTGCACGGCGGAGCGGGAGAATAGGGACCATGAGTGACGACGCCTCCACCACCGAGTCCGGCAGGATCCCGAACAAGGGCAAGCTGGCCAAGGACCTCAACGAGGTCATCCGCTACACGCTGTGGTCCGTCTTCAAGCTGAAGGACGTCCTCCCCGAGGACCGCGCGGGCTACGCCGACGAGGTCCAGGAGCTGTTCGACCAGCTCGCCGCCAAGGACGTGACCATCCGTGGCACGTACGACCTCTCGGGTCTGCGCGCCGACGCCGACCTCATGATCTGGTGGCACGCGGAGACCGCCGACCAGCTGCAGGAGGCGTACAACCTCTTCCGCCGCACGAAGCTGGGCCGCGCGCTGGAGCCGGTGTGGTCGAACATGGCGCTGCACCGCCCCGCCGAGTTCAACCGCTCGCACATCCCGGCGTTCCTCGCCGACGAGACGCCGCGCAACTACGTCAGCGTCTACCCGTTCGTGCGCTCCTACGACTGGTACCTGCTGCCCGACGAGGACCGCCGCCGCATGCTCGCCGACCACGGCAAGATGGCCCGCGGCTACCCGGACGTGCGCGCGAACACGGTCGCGTCCTTCTCCCTCGGCGACTACGAGTGGGTCCTCGCCTTCGAGGCCGACGAGCTGCACCGCATCGTCGACCTGATGCGCCACCTGCGCGGCTCGGAGGCCCGGATGCACGTGCGCGAGGAGGTCCCGTTCTTCACGGGCCGCCGCAAGGACATCGCGGACCTGGTCGCCGGCCTCGCCTGATCACCGCTGATCACCGCTGATCACTTCAGTCCGGTCGCCGGCCGTCCCTCACTTCCAGGGCCGGCCGGCGGCGGGGTCGGCGTGGGCGGTGGCCCGCCCGGCCGGCGGCCTGCGCGGCCGCCGCTCCGCACGGAGGACGCCTGTCCCGGGCGGTCACTCCCGCCAGGGCTGGTCGCGGTGGGCGAAGGCCGCGCGCAGTTCGGGTTCGCCGATCGCGCGGACGCCGCGCACGGCCACGGAGGCCAGGTACGTGCGCTCGTCACCGTCCCCCTTCGCGCGCCGGGCCAGCGCGCCGAGCAGCCGCTGCCCGGCCGGAGACGCCCAGCGTGAGTAGGGATGGGCCTCGACCCGGGCTATGCCCAGACAGCTCAGGGTGAGCGCGAGCGGCAGCGCGAACCAGAGGGCGACCAGATCGCGCGGCATCCCGGTCGGACCGGGCAGCAGGAGCGCCGCCGCGCCCAGCGCGAGGACGGCCAGCGCGGCACCCCGCACCTGGCGGATCCCGGCCGCGACCGTCGACGCCGTGCCCTCCGGCACGGCCAGCCCCGCGCTGACCAGCCGGTCGGCCAGGCCGCGCACCGAGTCCGCCGCGGCCGCGGCGGCCCGTACGGGAGCGATCCGGGACTGTCCCTCCGGGCCGATGGCCCCTATGACGGACCGCTCGATCTCGTCCCGGCCGTGCGGATCGACGACCGTGGCCCAGCCGGTGTGCGCGAGCCATAGTCGGCGCTGGCGCGCCATGGAGACGAGCGTGACGTCGGCGACGCGCGCGGGACCGCCCGACAGGAACGCCGCCTCGTACAGCGTCAGCTCGTGTCCCCGGCCCACGGTCGCGTCGTGCGTGTAGACGGCCGCCGCGCGTACGGCGGCCAGGCACAGCCGTGTGCACGCCGCGCCGGCGACGGCCCAGGCCAGCAGCAGGAGAAGGACCCAGAACATGACGCGTTTCTATGCCAGAGGTGTGGGAAACTCCATGCCCTGTTCACATTCCGGACGGAGTGTGGTCGGTATGTGACGTTCCGTTTGTTTCGCGAGGTCAGGGTGTCCGCGCCCGCGCGGCAGGGGGCGGGCTGGAGGCGGCGGGCGGCAGTGCGTACGTCGGCGAGCCCGGCGCTACGGACGGGGTGACCGGGACCACCTCGCCGGGCCCGACGCCCGGGACGGCGGTGTCGGAGGGGTCGGCGGTGGCGGGGTCACCGCTCGCGGCCAGGTCGCGGGCCAGGGCGGCGAAGTCGACGAACCCCGTCGCCTCCAGGACCTTGATGTGGTCCAGCACCGTCGTGTTGGCGTCGTCGGCGAGGTCGCGCACGAGTGAGTTCTGTGTGCTCGCCCGCACCTCGGCGACGAGCGAGAAGACCTTGCCGTGCGCGAGCCGCAGGATGTTGGCGAACCTGCGGTCGTAGTCCTCTCCGTGCGCCGCGTCCAGCGTGTCCAGCCACTGGTTCTGCTGGACAGTGGGCTCGTTGGGCAGGGTAAGGCCCAGCCGGGCGGCCACGTCGCGCACCCGGTGGTCGAGGAAGGTGTGCCCCTCCACGAGGTGCCGGCCCGCCGTCCGTACGGCGTCGGTGGTGCCCTTCTCCTCCGCCTGCTGTCCGGCGGGCAGCTCCCACAGCCCGGCGAGCCTCACCTTCGTCACGAAGTCCCGGTCGAGCTCGGACAGCGGCCCGTACTGCGTCGCCACGGTCCGGGCGCTCAGCAGGTCCGCGGGCGTGGCGGGCCGGTGGGCGTACGACCAGAGCGGGACGAGCAGGGCCACCACGGTCCCGGCCAGGACCGAGACGATGACGCCGGTCCCGCTGAAGAGGCCTCGGCCCTTCACGGGGGGTCGCGGTCGCATGGGTGCCTCCTGTCGCGGCACCGCACGTCAGTGCGCTTCGGGGTGGGTGTGAAGGCTTGGCATATTACTGCGGCGAGCGCGACGGCCGACGGGCGGGAGAAAACGGCCGTAACGAGTGAATCAGAACGAAAGGTGGCGAAGCGTGGCGGCGCACAAGCCGGCAAACTGCGTGAAACCCGGCACGAAGTGCCTGGTGCCCCGCACTGTTAAACCGCGCACACCGCCACCGCCACCGTCAACGCCGCAGCAGTACCCGCCGTGCCGCCCGGGCCGCGCGTATCGCCGGCCTGGTGGACCTCGGGGCCGGCCCCGACCGGCCCAGCCACCACTCCCGCAGCTCGCGTCGGACGCCGGCGTCCGTAGGGCGGCCGTCCAGGAGCAGGGACTCCACGAAGTCCATCGCGTCCCGCCGATAGCCACCGCGCATGGGATGCCGCTGCGCGTACGCGAGGAACGCCGCCCGGTACCCGTCACCGAGGATCACGGGCAGCTCGGGTGCGATCTTGGCGACGACACCGGCCCGCTTGGACGCCAGCGCCCGCGCCTGGACGCCGAGCCGTACGCGGTCGAACCCCTCCGGGGCGGGCGTCCCGGCGACCAGGGCGGACAGCAGTGCGGTCTGCGCGAGCGCGAGCCGCTGACGCGCGGGACCGGTGCCGGTCGTCGCTGTCGCCGGCAGGTCGGCGGCAGCGGACGCGCGCGCGGACCCCTGGGGCGGGGCGGGGCAGGCGTCGGCGGAGGACCGTGCGGCGGACGTACGGCCCGGCCCCACGGCCTCGCGGATCGCGCTCAGCTCCCGCTCCAGCTCGCCCGGTTCGGGGAAGTTCTCGTCCCGCTCCAGCAGCACGCCGGGCGGCGACACCCGGGCGGCGAGGTCGGTCAGGACGTCCAGGACCGGCCGGGGAACGGGGTGGGCGTGACTGTCGTGCCAGACGCCGTCCCGCTCGTATCCGCCCGCCACATGGACGTACGCGATCGCTTCGAGCGGAAGTTCGGCCAGCGCCTTGGCCGGGTCCTCACCCTGGTTGACGTGGTTCGTGTGGAGGTTGGCGACATCGATCAGCAGCCGCACGCCGGTGCGGTCGGCCAGCTCGTACAGGAACTGCCCCTCGGTCATCTCCTCGCCCGGCCACGACAGCAGCGCGGCGATGTTCTCCACGGCGAGCGGCACGGGCAGCGCCTCCTGCGCGATCCGGATGTTCTCGCACAGCACGTCGAGGGCGTCGCGGGTGCGGGGCACCGGCAGCAGATGCCCCGACTCCAGCGGGTCCGACGCGGTCAGCGGGCCGCCCGCCCGGACGAACGCGATGTGCTCCGTCACCAGCGGCGCGCCGAGCGCCTCCGCCCGCTCGGCGAGGGCGTTGAGCCGGCCCTCGTCGGGCCGCTCGGCCCCGCCGAGGCCGAGCGAGACCCCGTGCGGCACGACGGTCACCCCGCGGGCCCGCAGGCGCAGCAGCGACTCCGGCGGATGCCCGGGGCACACGTTCTCGGCCACCACCTCGACCCAGTCGACGCCCGGCATGCGCTCCACGGCGTCCGCGATCTCCGGCCGCCACCCGATCCCCGTCCCCAGCCGCTCCATCGTCGCTCGTCCCCCTCACTTCCTCGGTGACGGGGGTATGGCCCGGGCACCGGGCCGCGAACCGCACCGCCCGCACCTTCAGAGGAACATTTGAGCTTCACCCACCGCCCGGAGGGCCGGGGGCGGGCGGCGATGTGCCGGACGCCGACCGTCACGCCGCGTCGAAGTCCGACCGCGGCCGGACCTCCACGATGAAGTCGGCGTCATCCATGTCGCCCTCCTCGACGTGCCAGACGAAGACCCGCACGTGCATCGCGTGGTGGAGGCCGATCCTCTCCCACTCGCCCATCAGGTCGGCGACGATCCGGCCGATGGCGAACCTGGCACCCTCGGGCGAGTCGGAGGCGGTGATCGCACCGTGCCACCGCTCGGCGTCGCCGTAGGGCCGCCAGCCCTCGGAGCCGTGCGGCTCGAACACCCGGTACACCCAGTCCGTGTTGGTGTTCATAACACCGATCCTGTCACCGAGGGGCCTGATGCGCCGCATCGGATCAGCGGACTCAGCGAAGGGATCGCAGCGCGGGGTGGTCCGCGATCACCGTGCAGGAGCCGGGGGCGATCTCCGTGAAGCCCGCGTCGCGGACCAGGGGGAGGCCGCTGGTGGTGAGTTCGTGCCAGTGGGCGGGGTCGGTGGTGCGGACGGTGAGAGGGAAGCCGGCGTCCTGCCAGGCGGTGCGCTGCTCGTCCGTCAGTTCCCACCAGGCGAGCTGGGCGCCGTGGCCGGCCTGTGCCATCGCCTTGCCGGCGGACATCTCCAGGCCGGGGTTGAGCCACAGCACCGGGGTGCCGGGGTCGGGCCGGGCCGGCGGTTCCGGGTCGTCGAGGTCGGTGCCCGAGACCTGGAGCTTCGCCAGGTCCTTGGGCCAGCCGTCCAGCGGGACGGGCGGGAAGACCCGTACCTCCGCCGTCTTTCCCGCGACCGTGATGCCGGGCAGGGCCTCGGCCCGCCGCCACTCCGCGCCGCGCGCCCGCCGCACCACCTTGCGGATCCGCGCGTCCTGCCAGTCCCGTACGGCGCTCGCCCACTCGCCCTCGCCCGCCGAGCGCTCGTCGCCGAGCAGCACCAGCACGGCGCGGGCCGCCGTCTCCAGCGCGTCGGTACGCGCCGGGGGAGCGGCCCGCTCGATCCGGACGACCAGCGGCAGCACGAACTGCGGGGCCAGGTCGCGCGGCGCGGGCTCGGTGCGGAACGGGCTGTCGGAAGCGGGAGTCTCGTAGGTCACGCCCTCAAGTGTGCCAACCGCGGTGCGCGCGAGAGGATGCCCCCCATGCGAGACGATCTCCGGCTGGACGGTGTCGGCCGCCGCTACGGCCTGCGCGGTCCCTGGGTCCTGCGGGGTGTCGACCTGGCGATCCGGCCCGGCACCCTGACCCGCGTCGAGGGCGCCAACGGCACCGGCAAGTCCACCCTGCTGCGCCTGCTCGCGCGCGTCGACGCCCCCACCGAGGGCCGGGTCACGGGCCGCCCGCGCACGGCCTACGTCCCCGAGCGCTTCCCGGCCGCGCTGCCGTTCACCGCGGCCGGCTACCTCACGCACCTCGGCGCGGTGCACGGTCTGTCCCGGCCGGCCGCCGCACGCGCCGCGGGGGAGTGGCTGGAACGCTTCGGGGCCGCCGCCCACGCCGCCTCGCCGATGACGGCGCTGTCCAAGGGCAGCAGCCAGAAGGTCGCCGTGGCCCAGGCGCTGCTCGCCGCCCCGGAGCTGCTCGTGCTGGACGAGGCGTGGACCGGGCTGGACGCCGGCGCGCGGGCCGAGCTGGAGCGGGCCGTCGCCGAGCAGATCGCGGGCGGTGGGGCCGTGGTGTTCGTCGACCACGACCCGCACCGCCTCGCCGGAGCATCCGGCGTGACGTACACGGTGCGCGACGGTGCCCTCGAACGCCGTACGGAGAGCGACTCCCCGGCCCCGTCCGGCCCGCACGTCCTCGTCGAGGCGCAGGGGCCGCCGGACGGGCGTCTTCCGGTCGCCGGGCACCCGGGGGTGACCTCGGCCGAGGAGATCGCGCCGGGCACCCACCGGCTCGCGGTCCGTGCCTCCCACTCGGACGTCGTGCTGCGCGCGCTGCTGACCGCCCGCCCGC
Organism: Streptomyces sp. MK7; assembly: GCF_032658145.1. NCBI lineage: Bacteria > Bacillati > Actinomycetota > Actinomycetes > Kitasatosporales > Streptomycetaceae > Streptomyces > Streptomyces sp. MK7. The sequence goes on along the minus strand of NZ_JAVACL010000006.1, from coordinate 206,200 downwards.
CGTGGCACGTGGCCCGCGTGACCGCCCACCCCGCGGACGCCGGTGCCCGCCGTGCCGCCCACGGCTCCGGCCCCGACCACCCCGGCCCCGACCACCCCGGCCCCGACCAGTCCGGGCCCGACCAGTCCGGGCCCGACCACTCCGGGCCCGGCCCCTCCGTCTCCGATCGCTCCGGTCCCGACCAGGAAAGCCCTCGATGACCGCCCTGATGCGCTACCAGGCCGCCCTTCTCGTGCGCTCGCAGCGGTGGCTGCCGCCGTTCATCCTCTACGCGGCGTTCCTCGCCGTCGGCGTGCAGAGCGGCCAGCCGGTGCTCGACTCGGTCGGTTACGCGGCCGCCGCCCTGCTGCCCGTCGCCGCCTGGCTGGTGCGGATCTGTGTCGGCGGCGAGCCGCCCGCGGCCCGTACGTGCGTCGCGGCGGCGGCCGGGCCCGCGCGGGCTCATCTGGCCTGCGTGTTCGTGGCACTGGCGGCGTCCGTGGTCCTGGGCACGGCCGCGACCGTCGTCGTCACGCTGGTCAGTGACCCGGCCGGCACCGACCACCGCACCCGGGTGCCGATGCTCCAGGCGGGCGGGGCCGGGCTGCTCGCCGCGTTGGTCTGTGCCCTGCTCGGGACGGCCGTCGGCGCGGTCACGAACCGCCCCGTGCTGCGCTCGACCGGCCGCGCGGTGCCCGCGATGCTGCTGGCGGCGCTGCTGTCGATGGTGACGGCGGGCTCCCCGGCGCAGGCGGCCGTCAGCGGCCTGGTCACCGGTTCGCGGACGGGCCGTGTCCCGCTGCCGCTGCTGCCGCTGGCCGGTGCGGCGCTCCTCGCGGCGGCGGCGATCGCCGCGAGCTGTGCGCTCACCGGGCGCAGATCACCCTGAGCAGGCCGTACGCTGCGCCTCCTGCCACTCGCAGACCGGGCAGAGAGTGATCCCCTTGTACGACTCCGGGTACTCGGTCGGCTCGCGGCACAGCACACACTCCGCGTACGGCGGCCCGTCGGCCTTCGGCGGCCTGGCCGCGTCGATCAGGCAGTAGCCGCCGCTGTCGCCGCTGTCGCCGCCGGTGCGGTCGGTGCGGTCCTCGTGGTCCTCGCTCATGGCTCCAGCCTAGGACGGCGGCGATCACCCTGGTCCGTCGTGCGCGATCAGGAGTTGGTCGGGGGTGGTCAGGAACGGCCGGTCGTCGCCCGGATCATGTCGGACACCTTCACAAAGCGGTAGCCCTGCCTCCGCAGCTGCGGCACGACCGCCCGCACGACGCGCTCGGTGGTCGGGGCGGCGCTGCGCGTGCAGTGCATGATCACCACCGAGCCCGGCCTCACCCCGTCCAGCACCTGCCGGGTGACGGCGTTCGCGTCCGTCGCGAACGCGTCCCCGCTCACCACGTCCCACTGCACGGCGGTGACGCCGAGGCCGCCGAGTGCCCGCAGCGCCCTGTCGTCGTAGCAGCCGCCGGGGAAGCGGAAGTACGGCATCACGTGCCGCACGCCCGCCTTGCGGAACGCGCTGTCGGCGTTCTCCACGTCGGAGCGCATCCGGTCCGCGGCGATGGTGGGCAGGCCGTAGCAGTCGCCGGTGAAGGCGTAGTGGCTGTAGGAGTGGTTGGCGAGTTCGAACAGCGGGTCGTTGCCGATGGAACGGGCCTCGTCCGGGTACTGCGCGGCCCACCGGCCGGTCATGAACACGGTGGCCGGGACCTTCAGGGCGCGGAGCGTGGCGATGAGCGCGGGGTTGTCGAAGTGCTCGCCCGCCGCCGCGCGCCGTCCCTCGTCGGCGGTCATGTCGGCATCGAAGGTGAGTGCGACGATCTTGCCCTTGGTCCGCGGGCCGTTGACGAAGACCGGGGTCAGGCCACCGGGCCGGGAGGCGAGCGTCGGCGGCGCGGAGGGGGCGGCGGCCGAGGGCCTGGCGGGGGCCGGGTGGCCGGCGGCGGGGGACGGGTGCCGGGTGCCGGGTGCATGCGCGGTGCCGCAGGCGGCGACGGCGGTGAGGGCGGTGAGGGCGGCGCTCAGGGCGCAGGCCGCAGTGATTCGTCGTACAAGTGAGATCACCGGATGAACGTAGAACGATCTCCGGTCGTATGAACGGCAGCGCGGCCGTGCGGTCACCCGCCCGGGGGTCCCGTGCCGGACACGGCCCCGCCCGTCACCATGTCCTGCGCTCCAGCGGCTTGGTCGCCGGGCCCTGGAGCACCTGGCCCTCGGTGTCGAAGCGGGAGCCGTGGCACGGACACTCCCAGGCCCGCTCGGCGGAGTCGAAGGAGACCAGACAGCCCAGATGGGTGCAGCGGGCGGAGAGCGCGTGCAGGTTGCCCTCGTCGTCGCGGTGCACGGCGTAGCGGTCGGCGCCGGCACGGACCACGGCACCTCCGCCCGGCGGTATCGCCTCCACGGGCGGCGCGGGCCGCAACCGGTCGCCCACGAAGTGCCGGGCGACCTCCGCCTGCGTCCTGAGGAACGTCGGAGCCTCGCGCACCGCCGTCCGCACCCGGCGAGGGTCGTACAGCTCCCGCCACGCGCAGTCCCGACCGGTGATCAGCGCCGTGAGGAGTCGCCCCGCCATCATGCCGCCGCTCAGCCCCCAGCCGCCGAAACCGGTCGCCACATACGTGTGGCGGGCGCCCGCGTGCAGCGGCCCGACCATCGGCACCGTGTCGGTGGGGTCGATGTCCTGGGTGGCCCAGGCGTGGACCAGGTCCACGCCGGGGAAATGCTCCCGCGCCCAGGCGGCCAGACGGTCGAAGCGGGCCGGGGTGCCGGCGCTGCCCGGCGTGAAGTGCTCCCCGGTGACCACGAGCAGCCGCAGCCCGTCCACGCGGTCCGGTCCGTCCGTGCCGTCCGGCCCGTCCTCCGCGTACGGCCCGTACGGCGCGGTACGCACCGACCGGGTGCCCTCCTCCGGAGTGATGTACATGCCCCCGGGGTCCCGGCCGGACTCGATCGGCCCCGCGACGACCAGTTCCCGGCGCGGGGAGAGCCGGGCGAACAGCAGCGCCCGGTCGAAGATCGGGTAGTGGGTGGCGACCACCACGTCCCGGGCCTGCACCGTCGCGCCCGTCGCGGTCGTCACCCGGCACGGTTCGCCCTCGGTCAGACCGCGCACGAGGGTGCCCTCGTACACCTGTCCACCGCGCTCCAGCAGGTCCGCCGTCAGGGCCAGCAGGTACTTGCGCGGATGGAACTGCGCCTGCCCGGCCACCCGGACCGCCCCCGCCACCGGGAACGGCAGCCCGGTCTCCGTCACGAACGACGCGGGCAGCCCCGCCTCCCGCGCGGCCTCCGCCTCGGCCCGCAGCTCCGCGACCCTGCCCGGGTCACGGACGTAGGTGTACGCGCTGCGCGGCTCCCACTCGCACTCGATGTCCAGCTCGTCCACCAGCGCCTCGGCGTGTTCGATCGCCTCGGACTGCGACCGGGCGTACAGCCGCGCCGCCTCCGCGTCACGGGTGCGCCGCAGCTTGTCGTAGATCAGCGTGTGCAGCGCGGTCAGCTTGGCGGTGGTGTGCCCGGTGACGCCTGCCGCCACCCGCCGCGCCTCCAGCACCGCCACGCCCAGGCCGGCCCGCGTCAGCTCATAGGCCGTGCTCAGGCCGGCCACGCCCGCGCCGATCACCACCACGTCGACGTCCAGGTCCTCCGCCAGCGGGGGACGGGCCGACGGCCCCGGAGCCGTCTCCACCCAGTACGAGCCACTGACGCGCCGCTGCTCGTGTCGCCCACCGGGCTGCTCCTGCGCCCCTTCGTGTCTGTGTTCGCTCATGGCCGCCGGGTACCCCGGCCGTACCCGCCCGATCGCTTGCCCACCGGGGCAGCGAGCCTGAGTGAGGGCGGCCGAGCGGCGTGGGCGCCTCAGCTGCCCGATGGCCCCATGGCGCGATGACGCGTCCTCACTGATCAGGCGGCCCCGCCGAGGCGGCGTCGGCGGCGGCCCGGACGGGCGCGATCGAGGCGGGATCCAAGGGGGGTTCGGGCGCCCCGTCCAGGGCGGCGGGCTCGGGCTCGCCGTCCAGGCGGGCTTCGCCGGCTCCTTCGGCTCCGGCTTCTGTGGAGCCCGCCGGTGCGGAAGCGTCCACGGCCGCCGTCTCCGGGGGTGGGGTGAGGCCGAGCGGCCTCGGCGTCTCCGGTGCCGGCGGCACCTGGGGCTGCCCCTGGGCCTTCTCCAGGAAGCGCAGCAGCTCCACCGGGAAGGGCAGGACCAGTGTGGAGTTCTTCTCGGCGGCGACCGCCGTCACCGTCTGCAGCAGCCGCAGTTGCAACGCCGCCGGCGTGTCCGCCATCTGCTGCGCCGCCTCGGCCAGCTTCTTGGACGCCTGGAACTCGGCGTCGGCGTTGATGATCCGGGCCCGCCGGTCCCGGTCCGCCTCCGCCTGCCGGGCCATGGACCGCTTCATCGACTCCGGCAGGGAGACGTCCTTGATCTCCACACGGTCGATCTGCACACCCCACCCGATGGCCGGGCTGTCGATCATCAGCTCGAGTCCCTGGTTGAGCTTCTCGCGGTTGGACAGCAGGTCGTCCAGATCGCTCTTGCCGATGATCGAGCGCAGCGACGTCTGGGCCATCTGGGACACCGCGAACCGGTAGTCCTCGACCTGGATGACGGCGTTGGCCGGGTCGACGACCTTGAAGTACACGACCGCGTCCACCCGCACGGTCACGTTGTCCCGGGTGATGCCCTCCTGCGCGGGGACCGGGAGCGTGACGATCTGCATGTTGACCTTGTACAGCCGGTCCACGAACGGGATGATCATCGTGAAACCGGGCGGGCGTACGCCACCGATGAACCGCCCCAGCCGCAGCACCACACCGCGCTCGTACTGCTTGACGACCCGCGCCGACGCCGAGAGGTACACGAGACCCGTGCAGCCCGCGGCGATCACGGCGGTCAGTAGGTCCTGAAGCATGATGACGACTCCTCGCCCAGTCGTCCGTGCGCCCGTTCGGGGCCTTCATCAACCATATGCCCCGTCACAGGGCCGTGAGACCGTCACAGGGCCGTGAACGTGAGACCGTCACACGGCCGTAAGGTGTCGCTGGAGGCGTCGCTCTCCGGGCGGTGGGCGAGGACCGCACCTCGGGCCGGTCAGGGAGCGTCGACAAGCCCCTTGGCGTCCCGGGCGAGTGCCGTGAGCCGGGATATCGCGCGGAAGTACTTCTTCCGGTAGCCGCCCTTCAGCATCTCCTCGCTGAACAGCCGGTCGAAGGGCAGCCCGGAGGCCAGCACCGGCACCTCACGGTCGTAGAGCCGGTCCGCGAGGACGACCAGCCTCAGCGCCGTCGACTGGTCCGGCACCGGCCGCACGCCGGTGAGGCACACGACCCCGATGCCGTCGGTCAGCGCGCCGTAGCGGCTGGGGTGAACCCTGGCCAGGTGCTCCAGCAGCTCGGGGAAGTCGTCGAGCGAGGCGTTCCCAGCGGTGTGCGCCGCCTTCTCCACCTGCTCGTCGGAGAACGGCGCCGGGGCCTCGGGCAGCCCGCGGTGGCGGTAGTCCTCGCCGTCGATGCGCAGCGCGCGGAAGTGTGCCGACAGGCCCTGGATCTCGCGCAGGAAGTCGGCGGCCGCGAACCGGCCCTCGCCGAGCTTGCCCGGCAGCGTGTTGGAGGTGGCGGCCAGCGCGACACCCGCGTCGACCAGCCGGCCGAGCAGGGTGGACACGAGCACGGTGTCGCCGGGGTCGTCCAGCTCGAACTCGTCGATGCACAGCAGACGGTGCCCGGACAGGGTCTCGACCGTCTTCTGGAAGCCCAGCGCGCCGACCAGGTTGGTCAGCTCCACGAACGTGCCGAACGCCTTGCGGTCGGGCTCGGCCGGGGTGGCGTGCCACAGGGAGGCCAGCAGGTGGGTCTTGCCGACGCCGTAGCCGCCGTCGAGGTAGACCCCGCGGGGCCCGGCGGGCGTCCTGGCGGCCTTGCTCCTGCCCTTGCCGAAGCCGAAGAGGCCGCGCCGGGCGGTCCCGCCGGCGGGTGCACCGTCGAGCCCGGCGGCGAAGTCCTCCAGGACCCGGACGGCCTCGGTCTGGCTGGGCTGGTTCGGGTCCGGGATGTACGTCGAGAAGCGCACCGCGTCGAAGCGCGGCGGCGGGACCATCTCGGCGACCAGCCGGTCCGCGGGGACGTGCGGCTCACGGGCGCACAGGGACACGGGGGCGGCACCGATGACGGGGCTCAGACCGGAGGCGGCAGTGGAGGACGACACGGTTCCCCATGGTATGCCGCGTGGAACACTGCACCGCATGCGACGCCTGTTCCCTGTGACCGACGAAACAGCAGCCCAGGCCTTCGGCGAGGGCCGGAAGACCGGTGACGCGAGCGCGCCGGGCGGCCTCGCGGGCCGGGAGTGGACCCTCGCCGAGCTGGCCGCCGCCTACGCCTACCCCGGGCCCGGAGCCGCGGGGCGCGAGCCGTGGCTGCGGGCCAACATGGTGTCCACGCTGGACGGGGCGGCCCAGCACGAGGGCCGCTCGCAGCCCATCTCCAGCGCCGCCGACATGCGGATCTTCGGCACGCTGCGGGCGCTGGCCGACGTGGTGGTGGTCGGCGCCGAGACGGTACGGCAGGAGGGCTACCGCCCGGCCCGCGCACGCAAGGAGTTCGGCACCCTGCGCGAGGCGGCCGGGCAGGGGCCGGCCCCGGCGATCGCGGTGGTCACCGCGGGCCTGGAGCTGGACTTCACGCTCCCGCTGTTCACCTCGCCCCTGGTGCCCACATTGATCCTCACCGGTGCCGCCGCGGCCCCGGACCGGGTCGCGGCCGCGGAGAAGGCGGGCGCCCGCGTGGTGATCGCCGGGGACGGCATGGGCATCGACCCGGTCCGCGCGGTGCGCGCGCTGGCCGAGCTGGGCCACACGCGCCTGCTCACCGAGGGCGGTCCGCGTCTGCTCGGCCAGTTCGTGGCCTCGGGCGTGCTCGACGAGCTGTGCCTGACCGTCTCCCCGATGCTCACCGCCGGGGACGCCCAGCGCATCGCGGGCGGCCCCTCCGTCCCCGTCCCGCACCGCTTCACCCTGGCCTCGCTCCTGGAGGAGGACGGCTTCCTGTTCGGCCGGTACCGCCGGACGTGACGGCCCGGGGCACCCCCGCCAACCGCAACCAGTAGCCTCCGGCCACAGCAGCCGGCAGCCCTGGGCACCGGTACCGCCGGACGTGACGGCCCGGGGCACCCCCGCCAACCGCAGCCAGTGGCCTCCGGCCAGGGCAGCCGGCAGCCCTGGGCACCCTGAACCTCGGGCGTCTTCCAGCTACGGCGGCCCGGGAGCCTCGGGCACCGGAACTCCGGGTGACTTCCGGCTACGGCAGCCCCGGGAGCCTCGGGCACCGGAACTCCGGGTGACTTCCGGCTACGGCGGCCCGGGAGCCTTACCCGAATCCAAGCGCCGTCGGCTACGGCAGCCGGCAGCCCTGGGCACCCTGAACCCTCGGCGCCTCCCGGCTACGGCAGCTCCGGCCCCCGAACCCCGGGTGCCTCTCGGCTACGGCGGCCCGGGAGCCTCGGGCACTCGCACCCCGGGTGGCTCCCGGCCACGGCATCCCCGAGGAGCCTCCGGTAACCCGAATCCAGGTGCCACGGGCTACGGCAGCCCCGGCCTCCTCCGGCAGCCCGAACCGTGGCGCCTCCGGCGACCCGAAACCCGGCTCCTCCGGCAGCCCGAACCGTGGCGCCTCCGGCGACCCGAAACCCGGCTCCTCCGGCAGCCCGAACCATGGCGTCTCCGGCGACCCGTAACCCCGGCCTCCCCCGGCACCCCGAACCGTGGCGTCTCCGGCGACCCGAAACCCGGGCCTCCTCCCGCAGCCCGAACCACGGCGCCTCCGGCAACCCGAAACCGGGGCCTCCCCCCGGCACCCCGAACCCGGGCGCCCCCGGCACCCCGACCCGGAGGTCCCACCGGCACCCCGACCGGCAACAAGACCCGCCGCGCCCCCGCCGACCAGACCCGCCGCGCCCCACCAATCAGACCCGGACACTTCCAGCAACCGGAATTGATAATTCCGGTCTGTTGATGGTGGGTGCACTCAGTTCCGGCGAAACCGGCGCCGACGCAAGGCAGGATGGTTTCTGCTGGGGACTGGATCGGCCCCAGCCGTAGGCAGAGGGCGGCGCGGCGCGGCCCTCGGAGCAGAAAGGGCGCCTGGTGTTCACAAGCGTATTGATGATCGAGAAGGCCCTGACGTCCGCCGACGTGGAGTTCGTCACCACCCTGCACGGCGAGGAGCCGGTCTCCTTCCACGTGCTGCTCCAGCCGCGCGGCGAGCAGGCCGACCGGCTGCTGCGGGCCATCGACGACATCGCGCTCGGCGAGATCGACGAGGCGGCGCGGGAGGGCGAGACGCCCGAGGGCGAGGCCGCCAAGAGCGAGGGGGAGCGGGCCCTGGAGGTCTCCCTCAAGGCGCTGCGCGCCGCGGGTGGCGAGGCAGAGGGGCGCCTGGTGGAGAACCATCCGCTGGACGCCCTGAAGTCCCTGGTCGCGGACGTCGGCGCGGACGAGGTGATCGTCCTGACCGACCCGCACTACGTGGAGGAGTTCTTCCACCGGGACTGGGCCTCACGGGCCCGTCACAAGGTCGGCGTACCGGTCCTGAAGCTGTTCTCGCACAGCAAGGCATAGGCTTGGGCGGCGCCCCCGCGCTCGGGTGCGCGCACCGTCGTACCGCAGCCGTACCACCTGGGGAGAAAAGCGCATGGCACCCGGCCTTCCTACCGCCATGGACCGACCGCACTTCATCGGCATCGGCGGCGCCGGGATGTCGGGCATCGCCAAGATCCTCGCTCAGCGCGGCGCGCGGGTCGCGGGCAGTGACGCCAAGGACTCCGCGACCGCCGAGGCGCTGCGCGCGCTGGGCGCCACCGTGCACATCGGGCACGCGGCCGAGCACCTCGCCGACGACGCCAGCTGCGTCGTCGTCTCCTCCGCCATCCGCGAGGACAACCCTGAGCTGGCGCGCGCCGCCGAGCTGGGCATCCCGGTCGTCCACCGCTCCGACGCGCTGGCCGCCCTGATGACGGGCCTGCGCCCGATCGCCGTCGCCGGCACCCACGGCAAGACGACCACGACCTCCATGCTCGCGGTCTCCCTGTCCGAGCTGGGTCTGAAGCCCTCCTACGCCATCGGCGGCGACCTGGACGCCCCCGGTTCCAACGCGCTGCACGGCGAGGGCGACATCTTCGTGGCCGAGGCGGACGAATCGGACCGCAGCTTCCACAAGTACGCCCCCGAGGTCGCCATCGTCCTCAACGTGGAACTGGACCACCACGCCAACTACGCCTCGATGGACGAGATCTACGAGTCCTTCGAGACCTTCGTGGACCGCATCACCGAGGGCGGCACGCTGGTGATCGCGGCCGACCACGAGGGCGCGCGGGAGCTGACGCGCCGGATCACGGCCCGCGACGTGCGGGTGGTGACGTACGGCGAGTCCGAGGACGCCGACGTACGCATCCTCGCGATCGTCCCGCAGGGCCTGAAGAGCGAGGTCACCGTCCTGCTGGACGGCACCGAGCTGACCTTCTCCGTCTCCGTCCCCGGCCGCCACTACGCGCACAACGCCGTCGCCGCGCTGGCCGCCGGCGTCGCCCTCGGCATCCCGGCCGCCGAGCTCGCCCCCGCCCTGGCCGCCTACACCGGCGTCAAGCGGCGGCTCCAGCTCAAGGGCGAGGCCGCGGGCGTCCAGGTGATCGACTCCTACGCCCACCACCCGACCGAGATGACCGCCGACCTGGAGGCGATGCGCGGCGCTGCGGGAGACGCCCGGATCCTGGTCGTCTTCCAGCCGCACCTGTTCTCGCGCACCCAGGAGCTGGGCAAGGAGATGGGCCAGGCGCTCGCCCTCGCGGACGCCTCCGTCGTCCTGGACATCTACCCCGCCCGCGAGGACCCGATCCCCGGCGTCACCAGCGAGCTGATCATCGAGGCGTCCCGGGCCGCGGGCGCCGACGTCACGGCCGTCCACGACACGGCGGAGGTTCCGGACGTGATCGCGGGAATGGCGAAGGCCGCCGATCTCGTTCTCACCATGGGAGCGGGCGACGTCACGGACCTCGGCCCGCGCATCCTGGACCGACTGAGCGAGAACTGAAGCGAGGAGCTGAGGCTCATGCCGTACAAGGTCGAGAAGCCGGACGAGCAGTGGCGCGCGGAGCTGACCCCGGCCGAGTACGCCGTCCTGCGCCAGGCCGGCACGGAGCCCGCCTTCACCGGCGAGTACACGGATACCAAGACCAAGGGCATCTACTCCTGCCGGGCGTGTGGCGCCGAGTTGTTCACCTCCGACACCAAGTTCGAGTCCCACTGCGGCTGGCCGTCCTTCTTCGACCCGAAGGACACCGACGCCGTGGAACTGCTGGAGGACGGGTCCCACGGGATGGTGCGCACCGAGGTGCGGTGTGCCCGCTGCGGGTCGCACCTCGGGCATGTCTTCGAGGGGGAGGGGTACCCCACACCCACCGATCAGCGGTACTGCATCAACAGCGTCTCGCTGCGACTGACGCCGGCCGAGGACTGAGCCGAGCGCCCCGTCAGGACGCTTTGCAGCACCCTGACGGGGTGGGACAATATGGGACACAGGTGGCGTCGCCGACGCCACCGGCAGTTTCTCCGCATCTCCGCAGAGGCGGGTGAAAGAGATGGTCACAGCCTCCTACGTCGAACTGGCCGCGGCGCCGCACGTGTGGGCGACTCTGGGAGCCTTCATCGGTGGCCTGGTGATCGTGATCGCGCTCGTATGGGCCGTCGGCATGGGCATCGGCGTGATGCGCCGGGAGCCCGACCGCCCCAAGGACCATGAGCAGCCGCACCTCCCGGTCACCGGAGCCATCGAGGAGATCAGCGAGCTCCGCGAGCCGGACGAGGTGGAGCCCGAGGACGGGCAGCGGCTCATGCCGTACGAGATCCATCGCGCCGGCACCCGCCGCAGCGAGGACCAGCACCGGCACCGCTGGGCCCCGGGCACCAGCGGATCCTTCGGCAGCGGAGGCCCGGGCGCCCACTGATCCGACGAAGCGGGGCAGGTCCCTTCACGGGGCCCGCCCCGTTTTCGCGGGCCCTGTTCACAGATCCCACCACATCTTCACGGGATGCGCCCCTGCCCGGGGCGCTCCCGGCCCGCCGCAACCCGAGGCGTCTAGACTCACACCGCAGCGGCCCGTGCGACCGTGGCCGAGAGCGGGCAGCTTCTGCCAGACCCGAAGGGTGTTCGGCGTTTGATACGCATAGACACAGTCACCAAGCGGTACCCGGACGGCACGGTCGCGGTCGACCGGCTCTCGCTGGAGATACCGGACCGCTCGATCACCGTCCTCGTCGGACCCTCCGGGTGCGGCAAGACCACCACCCTGCGCATGATCAACCGGATGGTGGAGCCCAGCGAGGGCAGCATCCTCCTGGACGGCGTCGACATCCGGGAACAGCCCGTCAACTCCCTCAGGCGGTCGATGGGTTACGTCATCCAGAACGCCGGTCTCTTCCAGCACCGCACCATCGTCGACAACATCGCCACCGTACCCCGGCTGCTCGGCTGGAGCAGGAGCAAGTCCCGCGTGCGGGCTTTGGAGTTGATGGAGCGCGTCGGACTGGACGCCGCACTGGCCAAGCGCTACCCCTACCAGCTGTCGGGCGGTCAGCAGCAGCGCGTCGGCGTGGCCCGGGCGCTCGCCGCGGATCCGCCCGTGCTGCTGATGGACGAGCCGTTCTCCGCCGTCGACCCCGTGGTGCGCAAGGGCCTTCAGGACGAACTGCTGCGCATCCAGGACGAGCTGGGCAAGACGATCGTCTTCGTCACCCACGACATCGACGAGGCCATCAAGCTCGGCACGACGGTCGCGGTGCTGCGCACCGGCGGCCGGCTCGCCCAGTACGCGCCGCCCGCCGAACTGCTCACCGCCCCCGCCGACGCCTTCGTGGAGGACTTCCTCGGCACGGACCGAGGCATCCGCCGGCTCTCCTTCTTCGGCACCGAAGGGCTGCAGCTGAAGAGCGCCCCGATCGTCACGGTCGACACCACCGCCGAGGAGGTCGCCGCGCGCACCGACGCCGAGGACGACGTGCCCTACCTCCTCGTCACCGACCGGGACGGCAGGCCCCTCGGCTGGAGCGAGCCGGCCGCGCTCGCCGCCGGACCGGTGGACGTCGCCCGGCTGCTGCCCCATGGACGGCCCTTCCGGCAGGGCGGCGAGTCCCTGCGCGCCGCCCTCGACTGCGCCGTGCTCTCCCCGACCGGCTGGGCCGTCGCCGTGGACGGCACCGGCCGCGCCGTCGGCGTCGTCTCCCAGCAGGCCATCGGCGAGGCGATCCGCACGGCCCACGCCGAGCGCACCACCGGTACCGCCGGAGACGACGGCACTACCGGTGGTGGTGCGCTCGGTGACGCCGATGCCGCCACCGGCGCCGAGGTCGCCGGATGAGCGGCTTCTTCGACCTTCCGAGCGACCTCCAGCACAGCTGGCTCGGCCTGATCGGCCTGCATCTGCGCGAGGCCCTGCTGCCGGTCCTGGCCGGCCTCCTCGTCTCGCTGCCGATCGCGCAACTGTGTGTGCGCTTCCGCTGGTTGTACGCGCCGGTGCTGGGGCTGACGACAGTCCTCTACGCCATTCCGTCCCTGGCCTTCTTCGTCGTCCTGATCGACTACACCGGCCAGACCGAGCTGACCGTGATGATCCCGCTCGCCGTCTACAGCCTGGTCGTGCTCGTCCCGGCCATCGTCGACGGCGTCCGCTCGGTGCCGCAGGAGACGCTCGCCGCCGCCACCGCCATGGGCTTCGGGCCCGTACGGCGCTATCTCCAGGTGCAGTTGCCGATCGCGGTACCCGCCATCATCGCGGGACTGCGGGTGGCCACCGTGTCGAGCATCTCTCTGGTCAGCGTGGGCATGCTGATCGGCAACCAGGGCGCGCTCGGCAACCTGCTCAACGACGCCAACATCTACCACCGGCCCGAACTCGCGGTGAACTCCGTGGTCACCACGGCGGCCCTGGCCATCCTCGCCGACGCCGTCCTGGTCCTCGTGCGCCGCCTGCTCACCCCCTGGATGCCGCACGGCACCCGCCGCCGCCCCCCGGCCGAGGCCGCCGACGCCGCCGAGGCAGGGCCCGAGCCGGCCGTGCCCGCCCTGGAGGACACCGTCCGGTGAACGTACTGCACTTCGTCAACGCCTTCTTCAGCGACAGCGCCCACTGGCACGGCTACGACGGCATCCCCACGCGGCTGATCCAGCACATCCGCTACTGCCTGATCGCGCTCGCCCTCGCCGCCGCCATCGGGCTGCCCGTCGGCCTGGTCACCGGGCACTACGGGCGCGGCGGCAACGCCCTCGCCTTCATCGCCACCGCCGGGCGGGCCCTGCCCAGCTTCGGTCTGCTGGTGCTGATGACCATCATGGTCGGCTTCGGCCTGGTGCCCGTGATGGTCCCGCTGGTGGTGCTCGCCGTCCCGCCGATCCTGGTGACCACGTACGAGTCGGTGCGTTCCGTAGACCCCTCGCCGGTGGACGCCGCGCGGGGCATGGGCATGCAGGAGTCGCGGATCCTGTTCCAGGTCGAACTGCCCGTCGCGCTCCCGCTGATCCTCAGCGGCCTGCGCTCGGGCGCCATCCAGATCGTCTCCACGGCCACCATCGCCGCGTACGTCGGCATCGGCGGCCTCGGCCGCTACGTCATCGACGGGCTCTACCAGCGCGACTACGAGAAGGTGGTGGGCGGCGCCACACTGGTCGCCGCCCTGGCGCTGGCGACCCTCGCGGTGTTCTGGGCGGTGGCGCGGTGCACGGTCTCGCCCGGGGTGCGCAGGAGCGGCTGATCCCGGGGGTGCGGCGCCGCCGCCCCAGGCCGGCGTCTCGCGCAACTCGCCGAAGATCGAAGCCAATCGGTGACCCGGTGACTCTTGACTGACCGAGAACCGGCTGGATTGGATCGGACAGGTGACTTCTCACCCGAAGAACTCCAGGTCCAGCACGAGGCTCACGGGCGCGGCCGCCGTCGCGCTCGCCACCGTCGCGGCGCTCGTCACCGGGTGTTCGTCGTCCTCAGACAACACGTCCGACAACCCGCTCACGGGCGGCGGGGCGAGCGGCGACAGCGTCGTCGTCGGCTCCAACAACTTCGCCGAGAGCATCCTGCTCGCCGACATCTACGGCGAGGCCCTGAAGGCCAAGGGCATCAAGGTCACCTACAAGCCCAACATCGGCAGCCGCGAGACCACGTACGGCCTGCTGAAGAACGGCTCGATCACCGTACTGCCCGAGTACAACGGGGCGCTGCTGGCCTACCTCGACAAGAAGGCCGCCCCGAAGACGGTGGAGGCCACGACGGCCGCGATCAACAGCAAGCTCGACCCGGGGCTGACGCTGCTCCAGCCCGCGCCCGCGCAGGACAAGGACTCGGTCACCGTCAACGCCGAGACGGCGAAGAAGTACCACCTCACCGGGCAGTCCTCCATCGCCGACCTCAAGGACGCCGCCAAGGACCTCGTCTTCGGCGGCTCGCCCGAGTTCCAGGCCCGCCAGCAGGGCCTCCTCGGCCTGAAGTCGGTCTACGGACTCCAGTTCAAGTCCTTCAAGGCCCTGGACGCGGGCGGCCCGCTGACCCAGCAGGCCCTGAAGAAGAACACCGTGCAGGTCGCGGACGTCTTCACCACGGACCCGACCATCGCCAAGGAGAAGTTCGTGGTCCTCCAGGACCCGAAGAACCTCTTCGGCTTCGAGAACGTCCAGCCGCTCGTCCGCAAGGGCAAGCTCTCCCAGAAGGGCGTCGACGCGCTCAACGCGGTCTCCGCCAAGCTGGACACGGCCACCCTGCTGGACCTGGACACCCAGGTGCAGGCCCAGAAGAAGGACCCGCTCGACGTCGCCAAGGCCTGGCTGAAGTCGGCCGGTCTCGGCTGACGCACGTCAGGCGCCGGCCGCCCGTGGCCGCCCCCGGGCCTGTCTCCGCCGCTGCCTGCGTGCCCGGCGGGACTCCTGGTCCGGGAGCCAGCCGAAGACCAGGCAGCTGCCGGTCGCCCCGAGGAGGAGGCCGAGGAAGAAGCCGCCCAGGTTGGAGGTGACCCAGGTGCCCAGGGACAGCAGGACGCCGGTGAGGGAGTAGAAGAGGCGCTGGGCGGGGTTGAAGAGGGTCAGCAGCCCGCACAGCACCATCAGTGCGGGCAGCAGATAGCCGGCCAGGCCCTGCATCCCGATGTGCATCACGACCTTCAGTGATGCCTTCTCGGTGAGCAGGATCTCCACCCCGCCCAGTGTGAGCAGCAGCCCGCCCCAGAAGGGGCGGCGGAACCGCCAGCTGCGGAACGCGGCCCACGGGCCCGGTCGCGGCACACCGGGGCCCGCCTGCCCTGCGCTCACGTCGTCCGCCATCGGTTCAGCAACCCGAGTCGCTGAACCGGAGCTTGAGGCCCGGCAGCTTGAAGACGCCCGCCGTGGTGGCGTAGTTGGTCTGCCGCAGGTTGGCGATGCGAACCGTGTCCGACTGCTGGCTGAACACGCCCTTGGGGCCGCGTACACCCGCCTTGGTGAGCGTGCTGGCGTCGTTGCCGATCTCGATGTTGTCGAAGGCGGCGTCGCCAGAGAGCTCGGTGGAGTCCGTCGTCAGATCGGTCGCCCGCACCTTCTCGGCGCCGCTGCCCGCGGTGATCAGCAGGTTGGTGCCGCCCAGGTCGACGCTCTGGCACAGCCGGGTCAGCGTCGCGTTCTTGATCGCCGAGGTCACCACCAGCACCTGGCCGCCGGTGTCGCCCGCGTTGGGGCTGTCCTCGGCCATGTTGTCCAGGGCGCCGAACTGCTCGAAGCCGGTGCCGTTCAGCTCGGTCGCCGTGACCGTGAAGGGCATCCCGGAGATCGCGAACTGGACACCCAGGGCGCCCTGTGCGGTGAGCACCGCAAGGCCCGCCGCGACCAGGGTGGCGGGCACCGCCAGGACGGCGGCACGGCGCAGCCGCACCCGGCCGCGTCTGTCCGTGCCGGGCTGCTCGGGGGTCTCGGGGGTGGGGTCGGCGGACGATGTGAGGTCCGAGGACGAGGCCATGTCTGCTCCCGTGTGCATGGTCAGTGCCGGTGCGGAGTTCAGCGGCCCGTTGCCCTGGCGCGGACAGCGGCTGCCGCGCACCCGGAGCACCATCGGTCGATGCAAGGGCTTTCTGGTTTACGCGGCAGTAGGTGCGGAGGAAGTTACCGGGGGTTACAGGCAGGGTCAAGGTGCTTGTGAAAGAAAGGTGAACCTTCGGCGCCTCGGTCGTGCACAGGACGCACAGCTGCGGCCGGCTCGGCCAACTGCCTTGTCATGCCTTGACGTTGACGGGCGGTCGGGGCTACAACTCTGCGTGGCCTCCCCGGATCCGTGGCGCCGGATCCGTGACGCCGTTTTCGCAGCGCGGCCCACCGCACGGCCCGCCGCGCTCCTTCCCGGAGCCGTTGCGCCTGTCGGCCCTTCACGCACGCCGTTCACCTGTGCAAGGGCTTTCACGCGCTCTCCTCGGCTCCCTGCGCACGCACCTCAGGGCGTCCCCGCACCTCGCCCGACCCCCACACAGAATCGAGGTACCCGCATGCGTACGCGTCCCGTCCTCACCCTCGCCGCCGTCATCGCCGCGCTCTCGCTCCCGGCGATCGTCCCCGCCTCCGCCGCGGGCGGCGCGGTGCTCACCACGGGCGGCCCCGGCGGCACGCCCGTCGCGGTCGGTGACGTCCTCACCGCCTCGCTGGCGAGCGGCACCCACGCCACATTCGCCTCCAGCGCGTCCGGCAGCAGCGGCGTCTCGTGCACCTCCTCGACGTTCACCGCCACCGTCACCGGCAACCCCGCCGCACCCGGCAGCGCGACCGAGTCGGTGACCGGGCACACCTTCGACAGCGCCAGTTGCACCAGCAACGTCACCGGTGTGCTCGGCGTCAGCGGCATCACGATCGACAACCTGCCGTACGCGGCCACCGTCGACTCCGACGGCACGCTCACCGTGACACCGTCCAGCGGCTCCGCCATCCAGGCCACGGTCAAGCTGCGCACCCTGCTGGGCAGCGTCACCTGCGTCTACAAGGCGGCCGCCCTGACCGGCAAGGCCGACAACGCCGCCAACAGCATCACCTTCACCAACCAGCAGTTCGGCAAGGCGTCCGGCTCGTCGCTGTGCTTCGCCAACGGCTACTTCACCGCGCAGTACGCCCCGGTGACCGACGCGGGCGCCGCCGTCTACGTCAACTGACCTCTCCCGCGCCGGCAGCGCGCCGGGCACCGGCAGCACGTGTCCGGCGCGCCGCTGTTCGCCAGGGCCTGTCCGGCGGATCTGGCCGGAGAGAAGCCACCGCGCCATATCAAGCCCAGATGTGCGTGCCAGACCCCGCGTCTGCGGCGGGATCCGCCGGACAGGCCCTAGCGTGAGCGCATGCCCGAGATCCCGACCGCGCCGGTGCTCCTCGGCGGCGAACCCGGTTCCTTCCCGCACAGCGTGCTGGCCGAGCGGCACCCCGCCATCATCCGGCAGGTGCGTGAGGCCCTTCCCTACGGCCCCGCGCAGCACCGCGCCCTCGACGCACTGTCGGAGAGCTGCACCGAGGGAGTGATCGAACCGCTCCCCGCCGACGCCCACGACCGGCACCGCTGGACGGCCTGGGGGATGGCCGGGTACGAGGGCCGGTCCTGGTTCGACGTGCCGTGGTTGTGGTCCGAGAGCTACTTCTACCGTCTGCTCCTCGAGGCCGTCGGCTACTTCGGGCCCGGTCCGTGGCAGGGCATCGACCCGTTCCGCCCGGCCAAGCTCGCCGAACTCGACGCCCAGGACACCGACGAGGAACTGGCCGCGCTCGACGCCCTGGAGGGCGTACCGGACGCGGAGCGCTTGGCCGCCCTGCTGCACGGCTCGCTCTGGGGCAACCGCGCCGACCTCGGCTTCCGCCTGTCGGCGGCCTCCACCGAGGCCCGGGCGACGGCCACCGGCGTCACCCAGGACGCCCCCGGCCTCGTCGCCGACGACAGCGAGGCCCTGTGGTCCCTGCTGCCGACCTCCGGCACCGGCACGCTCTGCCTGGTCGCCGACAACGCGGGCCGCGAACTCGTCCCCGACCTGCTCCTCGTCGCCGACCTTCTCGGCCACGGCCGCGCGGCGCGGGTGGTCCTGCACGTCAAGCCGTACCCGTACTACGTCTCCGACGCCACCACGGCCGACGTCGTCGACGCCGTGCGCCGGCTGGCGGCGGCGCCGGGCGCCGCCCACGGGTACGGGCGCCGCCTGTGGTCCGCCATGGCCGACGGGCGGCTGACCGTCCGCGCGCACCCGTTCTCCTGCGCCCCGCTGCCGTACGCCGAGATGCCCGGCGACCTGCGCGAGGAGTTCGCCGCGGGCACGCTGACCGTCTTCAAGGGCGACCTGAACTACCGGCGCCTGGTCGGCGACCGGCTGTGGCCCCCGACCACGTCGTTCGCGGATGTGACCGCGTACTTCCCCGGCCCGGTCGCGGCCCTGCGCACCCTGAAGTCCGAGGTGGTCACCGGCCTGGACGCGCGCACCGAGGCCGCGCTCGACGCCGCCGAGGACCGGCGCTGGCGCACCGGCGGCACGCATGCGCTGATCCAGGTCGCCGGAGCCTGACGGGGCCCGCACCTTCACGGCGTCTCGGCGAACCCTCGCTGCTCACGGGCCGGTTCGGACGGCGATTCACGCGATGGTGTGATCGGATCCGCGCCGGAGGATGCCGCCGGAGTGTCACGGGTAGTGCCCGGCCATGACGCAGCAGCCCTTCGAACTCCCGCACTTCTACATGCCGTATCCCGCGCGGCTCAACCCGCACGTCGACGAGGCCCGCGCCCACTCGACGCGGTGGGCGCGCGAGATGGGCATGCTGGAGGGCTCCGGGATCTGGGAGCAGTCCGACCTCGACGCGCACGACTACGGACTGCTCTGCGCCTACACCCACCCGGACTGCGACGGACCCGCCCTGTCCCTGATCACCGACTGGTACGTGTGGGTCTTCTTCTTCGACGACCACTTCCTGGAGACGTTCAAACGCGGCCAGGACCGCGCCGGCGGCAAGGCCTACCTGGACCGGCTGCCCCTGTTCATGCCGCTCGACCTCGCGACTCCCGTGCCCGAACCGGAGAACCCGGTGGAGGCCGGCCTCGCCGACCTGTGGGCGCGCACGGTGCCGTCGATGTCGGCCGGCTGGCGGCAGCGGTTCGCGGTGGCCACCGAACACCTGCTGAACGAGTCCCTGTGGGAGCTGTCCAACATCAACGAGGGACGCGTCGCCAACCCCGTCGAGTACATCGAGATGCGCCGCAAGGTCGGCGGCGCCCCCTGGTCGGCCGGGCTCGTGGAGTACGCCACCGCCGAGGTTCCCGCGTGCGTGGCCGGATCCAGGCCGCTGCGGGTGCTCATGGAGACCTTCTCCGACGGTGTGCACCTGCGCAACGACCTGTTCTCCTACCAGCGCGAGGTGGAGGAGGAGGGCGAGCTGAGCAACGGCGTGCTGGTCCTGGAGACCTTCTTCGGCTGCACCACCCAGGAGGCCGCCGAGACCGTCAACGACGTCCTCACCTCCCGGCTGCGCCAGTTCGAGCACACGGCGCTCACCGAGGTGCCCGCGCTCGCCGTGGAGCACGGCCTCACCCCCGACCGGATCGCGGCGGTGGCGGCGTACACCAAGGGCCTTCAGGACTGGCAGTCCGGCGGCCACGAGTGGCACATGCGCTCCAGCCGGTACATGAACAAGGGGGCACGTCCGGACAGCCCCTGGCAGCGGCCGACCGGCCTCGGCACCTCCGGCGCGGACGTCCGCGCGCTGCTCGCCGACGCGGGCGCCATGGGGGTACCTCCCACGCCGTTCAGGCAGTGGGGGCGTTTGCGCGCCTACACCCATGTGCCGTTCCAGAAGGTCGGGCCCTCCCGTATCCCCGACCTGTACATGCCGTACGAGCTCCGGCTCAGCCCGCACCTGGACGCCGCCCGCTCCCGCCTGACCGCGTGGTGCCACCGCATGGGCATCCTCCAGGAGGGCGTGTGGGACGAGGACAAACTCGCCTCCTACGACCTCGCCCTGTGCTCCGCGGGCCTCGACCCGGACGCCACCCCCGAGGCGCTCGACCTCAGCGCGCGGTGGCTCGCCTGGGGCACCTACGCCGACGACTACTACCCGCTGGTGTACGGCCATCGCCGCGACCTGGCCGGGGCCCGGCTCGCCACGGCCCGCCTGTCGGGCTGCATGCCGCTGGACGGCGAGACGGCGACCGTTCCCGTGGGCGCCATGGAGCGCGGACTGACCGCCCTGTGGGCGCGCACCACCGCGCAGATGACCGCCGACCAGTGCCGCACCCTCAAACAGGCGATCGACACGATGACAGAGAGCTGGGTGTGGGAGCTGTCCAACCAGCTCCAGAACCGCATCCCCGACCCGGTGGACTATCTGGAGATGCGGCGCGCCACCTTCGGCGCCGACCTCACCCTGCACCTGTGCCGCGCGGGCCGTGCCCCGGACCTGCCGCCGGAGGTCTACGGCTGCGGCCCGGTCCGCTCGCTGGAGAACGCGGCCGTCGACTACGCCTGCCTGCTCAACGACGTCTTCTCGTACCAGAAGGAGATCGAGTACGAGGGCGAGATCCACAACGCGATCCTCGTCGTGCAGTACTTCTTCGGCATCGGCTATCCGGCGGCGCTCACCGTCGTGCACGACCTGATGACCCAGCGCATGCACCAGTTCGAACACGTCATCGCCCACGAACTGCCCCTCGTCCGCGACGACTTCGGGCTGTCGGACCATGCGTGGGCCTCACTCCACGGCTATGTCACCGGCCTGCAGAACTACATGGCCGGCATCCTGAACTGGCACCGGAACGTCGACCGCTACAAGGCCGAGTGGCTCGCCCGCCGCGCCCACGGCTTCCTCCCGGACCGCCCGCCGGCCTCCGCCCTGCCCGTCGGCTGACCCAGGACCTGGGGCAGGACCAGATGGAGGCGATCGATGGAACAGACCGCGTTGCGTCCCAAGCCGATGCCCGGCCGGGAGCCCCCGGGCGGCGCCTCGCGCGGCACCGTCCGGCGCCCGCACAGCGTCCGCCGCGGGCGCCGCCGGCTGCTGACCGTCGCGTTCGGTCTGCTCGGCGGCCTGGTCCTGCTGCTGTCCGGGATCGGCATCGGCACGGTGAGCGCCACGGTGATCGGCATGAGCAGAATGGCCGAGCTGCAACGCCAGGCGGCAGGACCGGGGGCGGCGGCGCCCCGGTCCGCCCCGGCGTACCGGACGGCGCCCGCGAGCCCCACGCCGACGCCGGTGCGCCCGGCCCTCGGCATCGAGGCGGTCGACGACACCGGGCCGGGGGCCCGCGTCGTCGGCGTCCACGTCCCCGGACCCGGCTCCTCGGCGGGCCTCGTACGCGGAGACGTGCTCCTCGTGTTCGGCGGAACCCGCGTCGACTCGGCCGCGGACCTGGCCCGGGCGGTCGCCCGGGCGCGCCCCGGCCGTGAGGTGGTGCTGACGGTGCGGCACCGCAGCGGCGGCTACGAGCAGCTGACCGTGGTGCCCGGAGTCGTCACATGAGGTGAACGGTGTGTCGCGGTCCCGGCACGGGGCGTGCGGGGCGGGTGGGTGCCGAGTCTTAACATGGGAGCGGAAGCACTGGTCACACGGTCGGCCGACCGGACGGGGCGGGGCGACGGGCCCGCGCCGCCCGGCGGATGCGGCCGACCGGCTCGCGCGGCCCCGCGCGGGCGGGCAGGATGCTGCCCGTGGGTCCACCATCACCCGTTCAGCCGAATACGGAGGCCCGGATGACCGGCACCGCGCCCGCGCCCTTCACCGCCGACGACCACCGGGCCCGGATGGCGCGTGCCGCACAGGCGGCCGCCGACGCCGGGCTGGCCGGACTGCTGGTGGCGCCGGGCCCCGACATGGTCTGGCTCACCGGCTACACGCCCACCGCCGTCACCGAACGGCTCACCCTGCTCGTCCTGACCCCCGGCCGGGACCCCGTGCTCGTCGTCCCCACCCTGGAGGCCCCGGACGCCGCCGGGGCCGTGGGCGCGCCCGCCCTGACCCTGCGGGACTGGACCGACGGCAAGGACCCCTACGCCGTCACCGCCGACCTGCTCGACACCTCCGGCCGGTTCGGCATCAGCGACAACACCTGGGCCATGCACCTGCTGGGCCTCCAGCGGACCCTGCCCGGCACCTCCTACGCCTCCCTCACCGAGGCCCTGCCGATGCTGCGCGCCGTGAAGGACCCGGCGGAACTGCGGCTCCTGGCCGCCGCGGGCGCGGCCGCCGACCAGGCGTTCGAGGAGATCCGCAAGGTCCGGTTCGCCGGGCGCCGCGAGTCCGAGGTCGGCGCCGACCTCGCCGAGCTGCTGCGGCGCTCCGGGCACTCCCAGGTCGACTTCACCATCGTCGGCTCCGGCCCCAACGGCGCCAACCCGCACCACGAGATGGGCGACCGCGTCATCGAGCGCGGCGACATGGTCGTCCTCGACTTCGGCGGCCTCAAGGACGGCTACGGCTCCGACACCACCCGCACCGTGCACGTCGGCGAGCCCACCGACGAGGAGCGCCGGGTGCACGACATCGTGCGCGAGGCCCAGGAGGCCGGATTCCGGGCGGTGCGCCCCGGGGCGGCCTGCCAGGAGGTCGACCGGGCCGCCCGCACGGTGATCGCCGAGGCCGGCTACGGCGAGTACTTCATCCACCGCACCGGCCACGGCATCGGCGTCACCACGCACGAACCGCCCTACATGATCGAGGGCGAGGAACAGCCCCTCGTGCCCGGCATGTGCTTCTCCGTGGAACCCGGCATCTATCTGCCCGGCCGCTTCGGCGTCCGCATCGAGGACATCGTCACGGTGACCGAGGACGGAGGCCGCCGCCTCAACGACACGACCCGCGAGATGGTCCTGGTGGACTGACCGACCGGCAGCCGGCACCCGCGACCCGAATCGACACGGCCCGACGATGACCCAGGCACCGACACCCACCGCGGACACCCTCCGCAGACTGGTCCGCACCCTGCTCAAGGAGAGCTCGCAGGACCGGGCCGGCACCGCCGCCGGACCCGACGTCCGGCCCGTCGCCGAGGGCGGCGAGCACTCCACGTGGTGGGTCGGCACCCGCCACGTGCTGCGCCTCGCCCCCGACCGCGAGGCCGCCGCACGCCAGCGCCGCGAGGTGCGCCTGCGCGACCTCGTCCGGCCGCACGTGCCGCTCGCCGTGCCGGCCAGCGTCGCCCACGGCGAGTGGGCGCCCGGACTGACGTACACGCTGGACACGCGGATCACCGGCGGCACCACGGGCGGGCACGACGTCTCCGCCGTCGGAGAGGACGACCTCGCCGGGCTGCTCACGGGACTGCGCGCGGTGCCCGCCCGCCAGGCCGAGGCACTCGGCGTGCCCCGCGCCGCGCCCCGCTCCCTGGAGGCGCTGCGCCGTACGGCCGTGCACGCGGCCGAACGCCTCGGGAAGGCCGACGAGTTCGATCCCGCGCGGATGAACCAGCTCACCCCGCCCGCCGCGGCCCAGCTGGCCGCCCAGCCCGGGACCGCCGTGCTCGTCCACCACGACCTCGGGGCCGAGCACCTGGTGGTGAGCGCGGACGGGCGGGTGCGGGGCGTCCTGGACTGGACCGGCGCGGCGGTCGGGGATCCCGCCGAGGACATCGCCGGTCTCGCCCTCGCCGTGGGTTCCCCCGCCGCCGTGCGCGCCGCCACCCTCGCCGGCTACGGCGCCCGCCCCTGCCTGCGCGGCCTGTGGCTGGCCCGCTGCGACAGCGTGATCCGGCTCGCCGGCCGCCTCGAGGGCCGCGACGACACCCCGCTGCCACCGCTCAGGTCCCGGCTGCGCCACGCCTGGGAGGCGATCCTCCTGGAACGGGTCACAGAACTCCGCGAGGACTGCCAGGGCACCGGCGACGACAGCACCACGGCACCGTAGCGCCACACCCGCCGGTCCCGGGTGTGCCGCAGGGGTGGTGGTGGCCGTTTCGGTCGTGCGGCGGTCGGTGGTACTCGTGGGGGCTGTAGGTGTGTGAGGCGCCGGTCCCCGGGGTGCCGCGGGGTGTCTCGGCCGTGCGGCGGGCCGGCGGCACCGGTAAGGGCCGTAGCCGTGTGAGCCGCCGGTCCCGGGGCGTCGCGGGGCGGCGGGGCCGTCCCCTCGTGCGGCGGGCCGGCGGTCGCGTAGTGCCGTAGGCGCGCGGTGTCGGCGATGACCGTGGCGTCGCGGGCGGTGGCGCCGACCCGGCGCTGCTCAGGGGCGGCGGTGCCCGCGGCGGTGCGGCCCGCCGGGCCGTCGGTCCCTGATGCGTCGTGGTGGCGGTCCCGTCCCGGCTCGGGCCTGGTCAGTTCTGTGCCAGTACCACGCACGACTCCCCGGGCAGGTGCAGTACCCCGTCGCCGTCGGGCACCTCGACCGGGTCCCATGCGGCGAGGAGCTCGGCGGGGCGGGTGCCGAGGGGGATGGCCGCGGGCTCCTTGCCGAGGTTGACGGCCACGCGGACGTCGCCCCGCCGGAAGGCGAACCAGCGGGCCTCCTCGTCGTAGGCCACCTTGGTGTCGGCGAGGTCGGGGTCGGTGAGGTCCGGCTGCTCCTCCCGCAGCGCGATCAGCCGCCGGTACCAGGCCAGCAGACGCGCGTGCGGCCCGTGCTCCGGCTCGGACCAGTCCAGGCAGGAGCGGTCGCGGGTCGCCGGGTCCTGCGGATCGGGCACCTCCTCCTCCGCCCAGCCGTGCGCGGTGAACTCCCGCCGCCGGCCCCGCCGCACGGCCTCCGCCAGCTCCGGGTCGGTGTGGTCGGTGAAGAACTGCCACGGGGTGCTCGCGCCCCACTCCTCGCCCATGAACAGCATCGGTGTGAACGGCGCGGTCAGCGTCAGCGTGGCCGCGCACGCCAGCAGCCCGGGGGAGTCGGCCAGCAGCATGGACAGGCGGTCCCCCTGGGCCCGGTTGCCGACCTGGTCGTGGGTCTGGCTGTAGCCGAGCAGCCGGTGGCCGGCCACCCGGGTGCGGTCCAGCTGACGGCCGTGACGGCGGCCCCGGAAGCTGGAGTACGTCCCGTCGTGGAAGAAGCCGCCGGTGAGCGTCTTGGCGACCGCCGCGAGCGGGGCCCGCCCGAAGTCGGCGTAGTAGCCCTGGGCCTCACCGGTCAGCGCGCTGTGCAGGGCGTGGTGGAAGTCGTCGTTCCACTGGGCGTGCAGGCCCAGGCCGCCCTCCGCGCGCGGGGTGATCAGCCGCGGGTCGTTCAGGTCCGACTCGGCGATGAGGAACAGCGGGCGGCCGAGGTCGGCGGAGAGCGCGTCCACGGCCGTGGACAGCTCCTCCAGGAAGTGGCACGCGCGCGTGTCGGCCAGCGCGTGCACCGCGTCCAGACGCAGCCCGTCGATCCGGTACTCCCGCAGCCACGCCAGCGCGCTGCCGATCAGGAAGTCCCGCACCTCGTCCGAGCCGGGCGCGTCCAGGTTGACGGCGGCCCCCCAGGGCGTGTGGTGGGCGTCGGTGAAGTACGGCCCGAACCGCGGCAGATAGTTGCCCGACGGGCCCAGATGGTTGTGGACGACGTCCAGGACCACGCCGAGGCCCCGTCCGTGCGCCCGGTCGACGAAACGCTTCAGCCCCTCCGGGCCGCCGTACGGCTCGTGCACCGCCCACAACGAGACGCCCTCGTACCCCCAGCCGTGCCGGCCGGGGAACGGGCACACCGGCATCAACTCCACGTGTGTGACGCCCAGTTCGACCAGGTGTTCCAGCCGCTCGGCGGCCGCGTCGAAGGTGCCCTCGGGCGTGTACGTGCCGACGTGCAGCTCGTACAGGACCGCGCCGGGCAGCGGCCGCCCCGCCCAGTCCGCGGTACGCCACACATGGCGGGCGTGGTCGACGACGGCGCTCGGCCCGTCCGGGCCGTCCGGCTGCCGCCGCGAGCGCGGGTCGGGCAGCACGGGCCCGTCGTCCACCGCGAAGCCGTACCGCGAGCCGTCCCGCGCCTCGGCCTCACCGATCCACCAACCCGACCGCTCCGGATCGCGCTCCAACGCGCGCGTGGCCCCGTCGCACCGGAGCGTCACACGGCCGGCCTGCGGTGCCCACACCTCGAACTGCACGGACGGTTCCCCTTCGTCTGCTCACCGTGATGGAGTGCGTCCATCGTCCTCCAAAAGAGATCAATCCGCTTTCGGATGCTTCCTTTTGCGGTGGGTGTCGTCGGATCCGCCCGGTCGGGGACCGTCTGCGCCCCACTTCGCCCACGGTCTGCGGGATGCCCGTCGCGGCCGGTCAAGTCCGTTTTCGCACGGTGGTGTTGACGGATCGGAAACATCGTGACTGACTGTGCGTACACCATGCACATGTGGTGAACCAACGGCACCGCATTGTGGAGGTGTGCCCTGCCCCCACTCCACCGCTACCCGACCGTGGACGAGCTGGGCGCGCACGCCGCCGCACTCGTCGCCCGCCACCCCCAGGGCGCCCGGCTGCGCCGTGTCGGCACCTCCCGCGCGGGCACGCCCCTTTGGCTGCTCTCGGTGGGCCACGGCAGCCGCCAGGCCCTCGTCGTCGCCGGGCCCCACGCCAACGAGCCGGTGGGCGGCGCCACCGTCCTGCGGCTGGCCGAGCGGGTCCTGGCCGCACCCGTCACCGGCGAGGCCGCCGACATCACCTGGAACCTGCTGCTCTGCCTCGACCCGGACGGCTCGCGCCGCAACGAGGGCTGGCTCACCGGCCCCTACACCCTCGGCGCCTACTTCCGGAACTTCTTCCGGCCCGGCTTCCTGGAGCAGCCCGAATGGCTGCCCGACGGCGCCGAGGCCGCCGCGCTGCCCGAGACCCGCGCCCTGCTCGACCTCCAGGACGAGCTGCGGCCCTTCGTCCAGTGCTCGCTGCACGGCGTGGACGTCGGCGGCGGCTTCGTCGAGCTGACCCGGGACCTGCCCGGCCTCGCCCAGCGCCTGGCGCACACCGCGGCCCGGCTCGGCATCCCGCGCGAACTGGGCGCCTACGACTCCCTGTACTGGCCCCGCCTCGGTCCCGCCGTGTACCGGATCCCGCCCCCGCGCCGGCGCGACCTGGCCGCCGCCATCACCGAGGCGGCCGTGGAGTCCACCTGGTTCCACCCGGACCGGCACGGCACCGTGACCGCCGTCGTCGAGGCACCCATGTGGGGCGTGGCCGCGGTGGGCGACGGCTCGGCGCCCACCGACCCGGACGCGGTGCTGCGCGCCGTGAGCCACGCCCTGCGCGACAACACACGGCACCTGGCGCGGCTCCTGGCCCGCGCCCGGCCCCACGTCGCCGGCGTGCCGGGCGCGGACCGCCTGCTCGCCCCGGTGGACGACTATTTACTGGTCTGCCCCGGCCTCGCCGACGCATGGGACCCCGACACCGACGACGGCACGGCACGCGCGCTGCCGCCGCTGACCAACGCCCACCTGGCCGCCCTGCGCATCGCCGGCCGGCGCCTCGCCCTGCGCACCGCCGGGCTGATCCACCGCCTCGTGCGTGCAGCCGGGGACGACCCGGCCGGTGTCCTGCCGCATCTGGACCGGCTGATCGACGAGTGGTGCGCGGACTACCGCGACGGCCTCGGGGCGCGCTGGATACCGGTCGCCCGGCAGTCCGAGTACCAGACCCGGATGGTGCTGGCCGCCTGCCGGCTCGCCGGGCGGCACGCGCGCGCGTGCTCCCGTTCGGGTGAGGCCACGTGGGGGCCGGGGGCCGCCGTGCCGATACATGGAGAATGACCCACTTCAGCAAGACGGCGACCCGGCTGCGGCGCGGCACGATGGCGGCAGCGGCCCTCCTCCTCGCGGCCGCGCTCCCGGCCCAGGCCGCCCACGGAGCCCGGACCCCCCACCGCCACAGCGGCGACAACGACTGGCTCTACGTCACGGTCACCCACGGCGACACCCGCTCCGGCGACACCCGGGGCGCCCTCCTGCGGTGCGACCCGCCCCGGGGCCACTCCCACGCGACGCTGGCCTGCGCCCAGCTCCGGTCCGCGCGCGGCGACATCCGCTTCGTCCCCCACAAGGACGACGTCATCTGCTCGATGATCTACGCCCCCGTCACCGTCCAGGCCCGCGGCGAGTGGCAGGGCCGAGCGATCGACTACACGGAGACCTTCGCCAACCAGTGCGTGATGGAGGCCCGCACGGGCGAGGTCTTCGCACTGGACGCGTGAGCCTTCCCGCGCCTGGGCACGCGCCCGCCGCCGTCGCCACCGCCACGGGCCGACGGCTGTCAGATGGTCAGTTCGCGGGCGTGGTGGGCCGTGGCCAGGACCGTGCGGGACTGGTGTTCGACCTGGTGGGGGAGGGGGACCCAGCGGGCGCGGAAGCGGGTGGCGAAGGACTCGCTCCAGGCCGTCACGAGGTGCTCCAGGCCGGGGACGGCGGGGTCGTCGGTTTCGCGCAGGACCCGGAGCAGCATGGCCGCGGCTCGTAGCGGCAGCCTGCGGCCGAACGCGTCGACGCTGCCGACGTACGCCATCGTCGTGTCCGCGGGCGGGGTGTCGACCCAGTCCGCGGCCAGCCCCGGTGCCAGGCCGAGCCCCCACTTCGCCGCCCGCAGCAGCGGCCCGTCGGCGCCGTCCAGCCGGGGCAGCGCGTCGGCGAGCACCTTCTCGACCTGGCGGGTGTCCCGCAGCAGCCGCGCCGCCAGCCGCCGGATCGCCGCCGCCGGGGCCGGATGCGGGGCGGGATCGTCGACGAGGTCGCTCGCCCACATCGGCACCTCCACGACCGCCGTCATGCCGCCGTACCGGTGCGCGTGGTACCAGGTGCTGTGCCGTGCGTCGTCCGGCAGGCTCGGATACGCCACACCCGAGCCGGGCTCCGGCATCACCCGCACCCCGGGCCCCGAGACGGGCCACCCCGCGGCGTCGCAGGCGCCCGTCTCCACCGGTATGTGCAGCTCCGCCGCCGACTTGCCGAACGGCTCGGCGAGCCCGGGCACGTTCCTGGTCAGCTGCACCCAGCTGCCGCCCAGATCCGTGCCGTGCAGTGTCACCTGGACATAGGGGCGCAGCGTGTCGATGACCCGGAGCAAGGTCCGCGTCTCGGGCGGCAGCCGGTCGGGCGGCAGCACCGACGGGGACCACTCCGGCTGCTCGGCCCCTGCGGGCCGGAAGAACCCGAGGTGGTACTCGAGGAGGCTGCGCGGGGCCGGCGTCACATGCAGGCTCGCCCCGTCCGGGTCGGCGCACAGCAGGAAGTGCCAGGAGGTGTCCGCCCGCAGCCGCCGCTCCTCCAGCACACGCCGGGCGAGCGCGAGGAGGGTGGAGCCGCCGGTCGGCTCGTTGGCGTGGGCGCCCGCGACCACCAGGACGGCCCGCCGGGCGTGACCGACCGACAGCAGGTGCAGCGGCCTGCCCGCGCGGGAGACGCCGACCTGATCCAGCTCGCACAGGCCCGGCCGGCGCGCGGCCAGCGACCGGGCGGAGGCGAGCAGTTCGGGAACACTGGGATAGCGCAGCTCCGGCAGTGGACTCACCCCCGACTTGTCCGCCCGGACTCGCATTCCGCAGTACCCCACGGACTCCGGGAACTGTCAAGAACGCCGGACCCCGCGATCACTCCCGCCCCGACGGCCCCGCCGCCCGCTCCAGCAGCGCCACCGGCAGCCGCTCGAAGAGCTCCGCCACGGGCACCCGTCCCTCGAACGCCCGCCCGGGCGTGAGCACATCGGCCCACCGCCCCGCCGGCAGCGGCAGCAGCGTGTCGCGCCAGCCGCCCGACTCCGCCAGCCGCAGCGACAGCCGGGTCACGGCCGTGACCACCCCACCGGAGCGCACGAAGGCCGCACAGTGCTCCGCCGCCGGGCCCTGCGCGCCCAGCGGCGCGTACGCCGCCGTAGCGCCGAAGAGCTCCGGCCGGCGGGCCCGCAGCCGCAGCGCCGCCGCCGTCACCTCCCCCTTCTCGCCGGAGTCGGCGGGCGGGAGGTCCACGAGCCGCCGGTTGTCCGGGTCCACCAGGGTCCGGCACTCGGCCTCCGTGCCCTGGTACAGGTCCGGCACGCCCGGCATCGTCAGGTGCACCAGGGCCGTCCCCAGCACGTTCGCCCGGATGTACGGCTCCAGCGCGGCGCGCAGCGCGGCCACCCGCTCACCCGCCGTCCCGCACGGACCCTCGGCGACGAACCGGTCCACCGCCTCCTCGTACGGCGGCTCCTGCTCCGTCCAGCTCGTGTACAGGCCCGCCTCGCGCACATGCTTCAGCAGCGCCTGCCGCACCCGCCGCCCGTCCGCCGGGCCCAGCCCGAACACGGTCTGCCAGGCCGCCCACGCCAGTTGGCCGTCGGGCGCGCCCTCCCCGTCGGCCGTCACCTCGGTCAGCACCTCGGCCCAGCGCCCCGGGCACTCGGTCAGCACGGACAGCGCCGCCCGGACGTCCGCGCTGCGCTTGGTGTCGTGCGTGGAGACCACCGTCCCGGTGGCCGGCCAGTCGCGCTGCACGCGCGCGCAGTACCCGTGGAAGTCCTCCGGGGACACGGCCGGGTGCCCCGGGTCGCCGCCCACCTCGTTGGCCGACAGCAGCGGAACGTACCGGTAGTAGGCGGTGTCCTCCACGGACTTGGCGCGCAGCGCGGAGGCGGCCTGCGCGAACCGGGTGCGGAACTCCACGTGGTCCGGTCCGTCACCGGCCCGCCCCAGCACCAGGTCGCGTACGACGTCCACGGCCTCGCCCTCCTCCGGCACCACGAAGGCGAGCCGGGCCTCGGCGGCGGCCTCCTCGGTGACCACAGTGGCCGGGTCCACGGAGGCGTACGGCCGGTACACCTCCAGGCGGACCAGCAGCTCCTGGAGCGCGGTGCGCAGCGCCCAGGGGGCGCGGTCGCGCAGCGCCACCTCCGGTGAGGCGGTGCACACCCGGCTCGCCACCCGGGTCAGCCGTTCCGTCTCGGCGGCCAGCTCGTGCGTGATCACGTTGTACGCCGCCCGCCGCACGGTGGCCGCCCAGTCCCCGCCGCGGTCGGTCTGCGGGGCGGCGAAGCGCCGGTACTGCCCGAGCAGTTCGCCCGCCCCGGCCGGGTCGGTGAACAGGCCGTCGACGTGGCGCAGGGCGTCGTAGCCGGTGGTGCCCGCGACCGGCCAGGACGGCGGCAGGTGCTCGCCGTCGGAGAGGATCTTCTCCACGACCGTCCAGCGGCCGCCGGTCGCCGTGTGCAGCCGGTCGAGATAGCCGTCCGGGTCGGCGAGGCCGTCGGGGTGGTCGACGCGCAGGCCGTCGATCACCCCCTCGTGCAGCAGCTGGAGGATCTTGGCGTGGGTCGCCTCGAACACCTCCGGGTCCTCCACCCGCACCCCGATCAGCTCCGAGATGCTGAAGAACCGCCGGTAGTTGAGGTCCGTACGGGCCAGCCGCCACCACACCGGGCGGTACCACTGCGCGTCCAGCAGCCGCGGCAGCGGCAGCTTCCCGGTGCCCTCGCGCAGCGGGAACGCGTGGTCGTAGTAGCGCAGGACGTCGCCGTCCACCTTCAGGTGGTCCAGCTCCCTGCCGACGGGGTGACCGAGCACCGGCAGCAGCACCTTGCCGTCCTGGGCCTCCCAGTCGATGTCGAACCAGCGCGCGTACGGCGACTCCGGCCCCTCCCGCAGGACCTCCCACAGGGCGTGGTTGTGGCGCGGCGCCATGGCCATGTGGTTCGGCACGATGTCCGCGACCAGCCCCAGCCCGTGCTCCCGCGCGGTGCGCGCCAGCGCGCGCAGGCCCTCCTCGCCGCCGAGTTCGTCGCGCACGCGCGCGTGGTCCACGACGTCATAGCCGTGCAGAGAGCCCGGGACGGCCTCCAGGACCGGGGACAGGTGCAGGTGGGAGACGCCGAGCGAGGCCAGGTACGGTACGGCCGCCGCGGCGGCGGCGAACGGGAAGCCGGGCTGGAGCTGGAGCCGGTAGGTGGCCGTGGGAACAGCGGGTTCATGGCGCTCGGGTGTCATGGAAACCTACGTACCCGCCCGGCCGGCTTTCGTGTCATCGGCCCGTCCACGTGCGCACGCGCGCCGGCGTCGGACGATGACCGCACCAGGGCGGCGTCGCACGACGGTCGTACCGGGGCGGCGCGGGACGCTGAGGACCTACCGTGACGTCACCGGCCTGACCGGGCCGTGGCTTGCGGTGCTGTCCTTCCTGGGACGGCTGCCCACGGCCACCGTGCGGTTCGGCAGTGTGCTGCTCGTCGCCCGGACGAGTGGGTCCCTGGCCGCCGCGGGGCTCACCGGCGGTGCGCTCGCCCTCGGGCAGGTGGCCTGCGGGCCGCTGGTGGGACGGCTCGCGGACCGGCACGGCCGGCGGACCGTCGTCCTCGTCCTCTCGCTCGCCGACGCGAGCGCGATCGCCGCACTGGTCGCCGGGGCGCTCGCGGGTGCGGGCGCGCCGCTGCTCGCCGCCCCGGGCGCGGGCGCGACGGTGCCGCTGGTCGGACCGCCGGCCCGCGCCCGCCTCGTCGCCCTCGCCCGCCGGTCCGGGGCGCCCGACGCCACGGTGGGTGCGGCACTGTCCCTCGAGAGCACACTCGACGAGATCTCCTTCGTCCTCGGGCCCGCCCTGGTGGGCCTCGCCTCGGTCCTCGCCCGTCCGGCGTACGCCCTGGGCGCGGCGGCCCTGCTGGTGGGCGTGTGCGGCACGGGCTTCGCCCTGCACCCGACGGCCGCGGCGACCCGCCGCGCGGCCGGGCAACGGCCAGGAGGGGGCGGCGACCGCCCCGCGTCCGGCCGGCGGCCCCCTGCCCGCGCGCCGGTCGCGCATGCCCCGGTGCGTGGACGCGCTGCGCGCCGCGTCGGCCCTTCAGGGGGCGATGTCCGGCGCCTGCCAGGCCGGCATCACGGCGTTCACCCGGCGGCTGGGGGAGGAGGACCATGCGGGGCTCGTGTACGCCGCGATGGGGGTGATGAGCGCCGTCGCCGGGCTCTCGACGGCGGCCCTCCCGGCCCGCTTCGGACTGCGGGCACGCCGGCGGGTGGCCACCGCGGCGGCGTTCGTACTGTCCCTGCCGCTGCCGCGGACGCACACCCCGACCGGCCTGTACCTGATCGTCACCGTGCTCGGAGCGGCGTACGCCCCGCACCTGCTCACCGTCTTCGGGCTGACCGGACGGGCGGTGCCGCCGGCCCGGCTCGCCGAGGCGATGGCGTACGCGACGAGCTCGATCGTGGCCGGTCAGGCGCTCGCGGTCGCCGTCTGCGGCCGCCTCGCCGACGCCCGCGGCCCCGGCGCGGCCGACGGCGTACGCGGCCCATGGCACCCGGGCGGCTACACGGGCCGCTGGAGCACCGTCAGACTGCGGTCGGTGAGCGTGAGCCGGTCCCCGGCGCGGACCCTGCGGCCGGTGCCCGGGGGCACCGGGTCGGTGCGGGCCGTGTCGACGACCACCTGCCACTGTCGTCCGTGGTCCACCGGGACGACGAAGTCCAGAGGCTTCGGCGCGGCGTTGAACATCAGCAGGAAGGAGTCGTCGCTGATGCGCTCCCCGCGCTGGCCGGGCTCCGAGATGGCGTGGCCGTTGAGGAACACGGTCAGCGCGGAGGCCCGCGCCGAGTCCCAGTCCTGCTGGGTCATCTCCGCGCCCTCCGGGGTGAACCAGGCGATGTCGGACAGCTCGTCGTGGGTGCCCTCCACGGGCCGCCCGTGGAAGAAGCGGCGCCGCCGGAAGACCGGGTGCCGCCTGCGCAGCCGGGCCATCGCCCGCAGGAATTCCAGCAGTTCGCCGGCCGGCTCACCGGGCTCCGGCCAGCGCACCCAGGACAGCTCGTTGTCCTGGCAGTAGGCGTTGTTGTTGCCCCGCTGGGTGCGGGCGAACTCGTCGCCGTGGCTGATCATGGGCACGCCCTGGGACAGCATCAGCGTCGCGACGAAGTTGCGCATCTGCCGCGCCCGCAGCCCGAGCACCTCGGGGTCGTCGGTGTCGCCCTCCACACCGCAGTTCCAGGACCGGTTGTGGCTCTCGCCGTCCCGGTTGTCCTCGCCGTTGGCCTGGTTGTGCTTGTCGTTGTACGACACCAGGTCGTGCAGGGTGAAGCCGTCGTGGCAGGTCACGAAGTTGATGGAGGCCAGCGGGCGGCGGCCGTCGTCCTGGTAGAGGTCGGAGGAGCCGGTCAGCCGGGAGGCGAACTCCGCCAGCGCCCGCGGCTCGCCCCGCCACAGGTCGCGGACGGTGTCGCGGTACTTGCCGTTCCACTCCGTCCACAGCGGCGGGAAGTTCCCGACCTGGTAGCCGCCCTCGCCCACGTCCCACGGCTCGGCGATCAGTTTGACCTGCGAGACGACCGGGTCCTGCTGCACCAGGTCGAAGAACGACGACAGCCGGTCCACCTCGTGGAACTGCCGCGCCAGGGTCGCCGCGAGGTCGAAGCGGAAGCCGTCGACGTGCATCTCCGTGACCCAGTAGCGCAGCGAGTCCATGATCAGCTGGAGCACGTGCGGGGACCGCATGAGCAGCGAGTTCCCGGTGCCCGTGGTGTCCATGTAGTAGCGCTTGTCGTCGGTGAGCCGGTAGTAGCGCGGGTTGTCGATGCCCTTGAAGGACAGCGTCGGCCCCAGGTGGTTTCCCTCGGCGGTGTGGTTGTAGACCACGTCGAGGATGACCTCGATCCCCGCCTCGTGCAGCGCCCGTACCGCCGACTTGAACTCCAGCACCTGCTGGCCGCGGTCGCCCCAGGAGGCGTAGGCGTTGTGCGGGGCGAAGAAGCCGATCGTGTTGTAGCCCCAGTAGTTGCTCAGGCCCATGTCCACCAGACGGTGGTCGTTGACGAACTGGTGTACGGGCATCAGCTCGAGTGCGGTCACCCCGAGCTCGGTCAGATGTTCGATGAACGCCGGATGGGCGAGCGCCGCGTAGGTGCCGCGCAGCTCCTCGGGCAGCCCGGGGTGCCGCATCGTCAGGCCCTTGACGTGCGCCTCGTAGATCACCGTCTCGTGGTAACCGCGCCGCGGCGGCCGGTCGTCGCCCCAGTCGAAGTACGGGTTGACCACGACCGATGTCATGGTGTGCGGCGCCGAGTCCAGGTCGTTGCGCCGGCCGGGGTCGTCGAAGTGGTAGCCGTAGACCTCCTCGCCCCACCGGACGGAGCCGCTGATCGCACGCGCGTACGGGTCGAGCAGCAGCTTCGCGGAGTTGCACAGCAGCCCGCGCTCCGGGGCGTAGGGGCCGTGCACCCGGAACCCGTACCGCTGCCCCGGCATGACGCCCGGCACGTACGCGTGCCGCACGAACGCGTCGCTCTC
This sequence comes from Streptomyces sp. MK7, assembly GCF_032658145.1. NCBI lineage: Bacteria > Bacillati > Actinomycetota > Actinomycetes > Kitasatosporales > Streptomycetaceae > Streptomyces > Streptomyces sp. MK7. The sequence continues at coordinate 171,057 of NZ_JAVACL010000006.1, read as the reverse complement.
GCGCAGTTCCACCGCCGTCTCCGAGCCGTCGTCGTGCAGCAGACACAGCTCTACTCGGTCCGCGGCCTCGGTGAACACCGCGAAGTTCGTTCCGGCGCCGTCGTACGTGGCGCCGAGTGGATACGCCTCTCCAGGCCAGACCTGCATGGACACGACTCTTTCAGGTGTGCGGCGCCGCCGGTGGCGCCTCGGCCTCCGAGTCTCCCCGAAAGTGAGAAAACCCGCGGGTGTCCCCCGGGCCGGGTGCGTCGCCGGGGCGCGCCGGGGCCGCCGGGACGCCGCGGGGCCGCCGGGACGCCGCGGGGCCGCCAGGGGCGGCCGGTGCTATGAATCCGCTCACTCGGGCCGCCCCTGTGACCCTTGGAACACAGAGACGAGTGGGGGAAGTTGGGAAAGGAGCCGCCCATCCGGCTGCACCGCGCACCGCTCCCGGAGTACCCTTCCTTGATCGTTGGGACGGGGAGTGCTCGGGGGAGCGGAAGGCGGTGCACGGGTGGGCTCGGGAGGCCTGGAGCTGCCCCCTGGTGACGAGGGTCACGAGGGGCGCTCCACAGACGTCCCGCCCGGCGCGGTGTCCCTGGCCCGGCCCATGGACGCCGGCGCCATCGGGCCGGAGCTGGACTGGGACGCCGACGCCTGGCGCGAGGTGCGCACCCGCGCCCAGCGCGCCGGCCGGGCCTACATCTGGCTGAACCTCGTCGAACAGCGGCTGCGCGCCGTCGTCTCCGCCGTGCTGCGGCCCGTCTACGAGCCCGTCCACGGCGACGACTGGGTGGTCGCCGCCGCCGGACCGGCCGGACAGGAGTGGGTGCAGCGCGCGGTCGCGGTCCGCGAGGTCAGCCGCCGCAAGGGCTATCTGCTCGACCCGGCCGACGACAACGTGATCAGCTTTCTCACCCTGCCCCAGCTGCGCGAGCTGATGGTGCAGCACTGGCCCTGCTTCGAGCCCTACCTCGACGAGCGCCGGGACGTCGAACTCGCCCTGGACGAGCTGGAGGTGACCCGGAACGTCGTCTCCCGCAACCGGGCGCTGTCCGAGGCGGTGCTGGGTCAGGCCGAACGCGCCTCCGCCCGGCTGCTGGAGGTGCTCGGCACCGGCGGCGACGTGCCCTCCGCCCGGCGGCTGCCGGTGGACGCGGTGGAGGACCTGGTCGGCGACCGGTACGCGGACGTGGTCGCCGTGCACCCGGACCGGGTGCGGCTGCTGCGTCAGTTCCCGGCCGAGGACATCTTCGGCGGCGCCCGCCGCCTGGACGCCATCGGCATCGGCCTCACCCTGCTCGTGCAGAACTTCTCCGGCCGCCGTCTGGTGCGCCTGGCCGAGTCCGGCTGCCGGGTACGGCTGCTGTTCCTCAACCCCGCCTCCAGCGCGGTCAAGCGGCGTGAGCGCGAACTCGGGCTCAAGCGGGGTGAGCTGAGCCGCTCGGTGGAGATGAACATCCTGCACATGCGCCGGGTGCGCTCCCGGCTGCGCGACCCGGGCGCCTTCGAGATCCAGGTCTACGACGAGACACCGCGCGTCACGGCCTACCTGGTGGACGGCGACGGCTCCGACGGCGTCGGGGTCGTCCAGTCCTATCTGCGGCGCAGCCGGGGCATGGAGGCGCCGGTGTTCGTGCTGCGCAACGGCACCAAGGTGGTCAGGTCGGACCAGGTCGACGAGGGCGGGCTGTTCGCCGCCTATCGGGAGGAATTCGAGACCATGTGGGTGGATTCACGGCCGGTGTCCTGAAATGCCCTCAGGGCGGAAAGCGGAACGCGGTCCTCTGATTGTCAGTGGCGCATGCGAAGGTGAAGACCACTGGGGGAGAGCACCACGAGAAGGGGGGCCGCCATGGGCTGGCACCGGGAGCTGCTGATCGGCTTCGACCTGGAGACGACCGGGACGGATCCGCGGGAGGCGCGCATCGTCACGGCGGCCGTGATCGAGGTCAGGGAGGGAGAGCCGGTCGGACACCGGGAATGGCTGGCCGACCCGGGCGTCGAGATCCCTCCGGACGCGGTCGCGGTGCACGGGATCAGCAACGAGCGGGCCGCCGCCGAGGGCAGCCCGGCCGACCGGGTGGCCGACGCCGTCGCGGACGTCCTGGCCGGCTACTGGAAGGCGGGCATACCGGTCGTGGCGTACAACGCGGCCTTCGACCTGACGCTGCTCTCCGCCGAGCTGCGGCGCCACGGCCTGCCCTCGCTCAGCGACCGCCTGGGCGGCGCGGCGCCGGGCCCGGTCATCGACCCGTACACCATCGACCGCCAGGTCGACCGCTACCGCCGCGGCAAGCGCACCCTGGAGGCGGTCTGCTCCGAGTACGGCATCGTGCTCGACGCCGCCCACGACGCCTCGGCCGACGCGCTCGCCGCGGCCCGGCTGGCCGGGGCGATAGCCGGGCGGCACCCCAAGGTCGCGGCCCTCGGCCCGGCGGAACTGCACCGCCGTCAGATCGAGTGGTACGCCGCCTGGGCGGCCGACTTCCAGGCCTTCCTGCGCCGCAAGGGCGACGCGGCGGCGGTGGTCGACGGGACATGGCCCCTGCGGCAGCCGGCGGGCGAACCGGTCTGACCGCGGGGCGACACACCCTGAGCCGGGCGGCGATCAGAAGGGGTACCAGCGGACGGTCTCGTCGCCGTCCCTGAGGGACGCCACCCGGCGTTCGAACTCGGCCAGGGCCTTGGCATTGCCCGGGGCGTGCTGCGCGACCCAGGCACAGCTCGCCGTCTCGCGGGCGCCGCGCAGCACCGGGCAGCCCTCCCACTCCCGCACGTCCCAGCCGTAGGCCGCGGTGAAGGAGTCGTACGCCTCGGCGGGCAGGCCGTAGCGGTCCCGGGACAGGGCCATGACCACCAGGTCGTGCTCGCGCAGATCGGCGGAGACGGTCTCCAGGTCGACCAGGACGGGTCCGTCGGGGCCGATGTGCACATTGCGCGGCAGCGCGTCGCCGTGGATCGGACCCGGCGGCAGATGCGGGGTGAGCGCGGCGGCGGCCGAGGCGAAGCCGTCCCGGCGCCGGCGCAGATACGCCGCGTCCGCCGGGTCGATCGCGTCGCCCGCGAGCCGCAGCCAGCGCTCCACCCCGCCCAGCAGCTCGCGGGGCGGCAGCCCGAAGTCCGGGGCGGGCAGCGCGTGGACGGTGCGCAGGAGTTCCGCCAGGTCCCGGGGTTCGGCGGGTCGTACGGGGTCGGGGAGCCGGTGCCACATCGTCACCGGGTGCCCGTCCACCAGCAGCGCCTCCGGCTCGGCGGCGCGCACCGCGGGGACGCCGGCCTCGGCGAGCCACCCCGCGATCCGCAGCTCCCGCCGCGCCCGGTCCAGCAGCTCGGCGTCGCGACCCACCTTGACGACGAGACCACCGGCGGCGAACACCGCGTTCTCCCCCAGTGCGAGCAGCCGAGCCTCGCCGACCGGCCCCGGCAGCACCCCCGCACCGGCCAGTACATCCCGCGCCCGCGCCTCGTCCATGTCGTCCGCCTCCGTTGTCGGTGTCCGTGATTCCTGCTGTGGTGCGCGCGGGGGCTCCGCACCGGTGGTGCGTGCGCGCCCGTGCTCGGGCTGGTGCCCGTGCGCGTGGCCCGCGCCGGGGACCGTTGGCCCGTGCCACGGCTCGTGCTCCGCGAGCAGGGTCCATGCCCGTGGTTCCTGCTCGCGGTCCGCGTGCCCGTGGCCCGTACCCGTGCCGGACCTCCGCGCTGGTGCCCGTGCGCGTGACCCGGGCCGGTGGGCCGCGCATGTGGCGCGTGGGTGGGGTCCACGTCCGTGGTCCGGGGCGGTGGGTGGCGCACGTGCCGGTGCTCCCTGCCCGAGTTCGGCGCACGTGGTCGGTGCGTGAGCCCGGTGCCGGGCTCGTCGTACGTGCCCGGCGTTCCGCGTCGGTGTCCGCCGTTCGCGTTTCGCCGGTGGACGGCCAGTGTCGCATCCGTCCAGGTGGGGGCCGTGGGCGGATATTGCTTTGTACGAGACGTCTCGTCTCGTTTAGGGTCGTCGGCATGACCAGTCGCGCGCATGTCGCCATGTTCTCCGTCGCCGCCCACGGGCACGTGAACCCCAGCCTGGAGGTGATCCGCGAGCTTGTCGCTCGCGGGCACCGGGTCACGTACGCGATTCCGCCCGTGTTCGCCGACAAGGTCGCGGAGACCGGCGCGGAGGTGAAGCCGTGGCACTCCACGCTGCCCTCGCCCGACGACGACCCGTCGGCCTGGGGGAGCACGCTGCTGGACCACGTCGAGCGGTTCCTGGACGACGCCATCCAGGCCCTGCCCCAGCTCGTCGAGGCCTACGCCGGGGACGAGCCGGACCTCGTCCTGCACGACATCACCTCCTACCCGGCCCGCGTCCTCGCCCACCGCTGGGGCGTGCCCGCCGTCTCCCTCTCACCGAACCTGGTCGCCTGGGAGGGGTACGAGGAGGAGGTCGCCGACCCGATGTGGGCGGAGCCCCGCCGGACCGAGCGGGGCCGGGCCTACTACGCCCGCTTCGAGGCCTGGCTCGCCCAGAACGGGATCACCCAGCACCCGGATCCCTTCGCGGGCCGCCCCGCCCGCTCGCTCGTCCTGATCCCGAGGGCGCTTCAGCCCCATGCCGACCGGGTCGACGAGTCCGTGTACACCTTCGTGGGCGCCTGCCAGGGCGACCGCGCGACGCAGGGCGACTGGCAGCGGCCCGCCGGTGCCGAGAAGGTGGCGCTCGTCTCGCTCGGCTCGACCTTCACCGATCAGCCGGCCTTTTACCGGGAGTGCGTCCAGGCCTTCGGCGAGCTGCCGGGCTGGCACCTGGTGCTCCAGATCGGCAAGCAGGTCGACCCGGCGGAGCTGGGTGCGGTACCGGCGAACGTCGAAGTGCGGGCCTGGGTGCCCCAGTTGGCGATCCTGCGCAAGGCCGACCTGTTCGTCACGCACGCCGGGGCCGGCGGCAGCCAGGAGGGGCTGGCGACGGCCACCCCGATGATCGCCGTGCCGCAGGCCGTCGACCAGTTCGGCAACGCGGACATCCTTCAGGACCTCGGTGTGGCCCGCCACCTGCCCATGGCGGAGGCGACCGCCGAGACCCTGCGTGCCACCGCGCTCGGCCTCGTCGACGACCCCGAGGTGGCCCGCCGCCTCAAGGAGATCCAAGCCGACATGTCCAAGGAGGGCGGAACGCGCCGGGCCGCCGACCTGATCGAGGCCGAACTGCGGGCCGCACGGGCATGAGCGGGGCATGAGTGAGGGCCCGTCGGTTCCCCGAGGGACACCAACGGGCCCTTTGGCCGACGGGCCCTCCGGCCTGCGGGACGGATCAGACCCTCAGCCGTTCACCCTGCTCCGGCACCGAGGAGGCGACCACGACCTCCGGCGTCTCGTCGTGGGTGAGGTCGGGCAGCCGGTGCAGCCACTTCGGCAGGTACCAGTTGCGCTCGCCCAGCAGCGCCATCACGGCCGGCAGCAGCACACCGCGGATGACCGTCGCGTCGATGAGCACCGCGGCCGCCAGCCCCACGCCCATCTGCTTCATGGACTGCATGGACAGCGTCCCGAAGATCGCGAACACGGCGACCATGATGACGGCGGCGCTGGTGACCACGCCCGCCGTGGTGACCACACCGTGCTGGATGGCGTCCCTCGTGGTCCGGCCGCGCAGCCGTGCCTCGCGGATCCGGGAGACCACGAACACGTGGTAGTCCATCGACAGCCCGAACAGGATCACGAAGAGGAACAGCGGCAGCCAGGTCACGATCGCACCGACGCCCTCCGCGCCCACCAGCGACGCACCCCAGCCGTGCTGGAAGACGGCGACGAGGATGCCGTAGGCCGCGCCCACCGACAGCAGGTTCAGCAGGATCGAGGTGATCGCGACGGTCAGCGAGCGGAACGACAGCAGCATCAGCAGGAAGGCGAAGACCACCACGAAGGCGAAGACCGGGACGACGGACCCGATGAGCTGGTCGTTGAAGTCGTGCGAGCCGGCGACCTGACCGGTGATGGGCGCCTGCACGCCCTCGACCTTGCCGAGCGTGGCGGGCCGCACCTGGTCGCGCAGCTTCTCCAGGCTCTTGCCGGCCTTGTCGAAGTCGGAGCCGCCGACCAGCGGCACGGAGACGACGGCGACGTTCCTGTCCTCGTACAGCTTGACGTCCACCGGGCCGCGCGAGGCGCCCGAGCTGACGGCCTGCTCCTCGAACCGCGCCAGCGCGGACCTGACCTCGGGCGCCTTGATGTCCTTGGCCTTGACGACCACCTGGGCCGGCTCGGAGCCGCCCGGGAAGGCGTCGTTGACACGGTTGTACGTCTGCACGATGGGCAGCGAGTGCCCGAACTCCTGGTCCAGCGTGAGCTGCGAGGTCTTCATGCCGAGCGCCGGAGCCGCCACGGCGAGCAGCGCGCCCACCGCCACGACCACCGAGACCACCGGCTTTGCCAGCACGCCCCGCAGCACGGCCGTCCAGAACCGGCTCTCCCCGCCACCGCCGCGGCGACGCCGCTTCAGGAACGGCAGACGTCCCTTCTCCACCCGCTCGCCCAGCAGCGACAGCAGCGCCGGCAGCACCGTGACGGACCCGACCATGGCGACCGCGACCACCATCAGCGAGGCCAGGCCCATCGCCTCGAACTCGGCGAGCCCGGTGAACAGCATGCCCGCCATCGCCACGCACACCGTGATACCGGAGACGACGATCGCCCGGCCGCTGGTCGCCGCGGCGATGCGCAGCGCCGTACCGGCGTCACGCCCGGCGGCCCGCTCCTCGCGCTCCCGGCGCAGATAGAACAGGCAGTAGTCGACGCCGACCGCCATGCCGACCAGCAGCATCACGGAGTTGGCGGTGTCGCTCATCGGCTGCAGATGGCTGACGATGCCCATCAGGCCCATCGTCGCCATGATCGCCGTGACGGCCAGCGCCACCGGCAGCAGCGCGGCCACCAGCGCTCCGAAGGCGATCAGCAGAATGCCCAGGGCGACCGGCACGGCGGAGTACTCGGCCTGCTTGAAGTCGTCCCCGAAGGCGTCCGAGTACTGCTTGTTCATGCTGGCGCCGCCGATCTCCTCGATCCGCAGCGCAGAGTGGTCCTTCTGGACGCCCTCGACGGCCTTCAGCACCGGCTCGACCCTGTCGCCCGCGGTCTCCGCTTCGCCGCGCATGTCGAACTGCACCAGCGCGCTGCGGCCGTCCCGGGAGATGGTCTTCGTGTCGTACGGCGAGGTCACGTCGGTGACCCGGCCGGTGGCGCCGACCGCCTTCACCACGTCGGCGACGGCGGCCCGGAAGGCGGCGTCGGTGGCCTTGGTCGTGCCGTCCTTCGCCTGGACCAGGACGCTCTCGCTCGCCGGTTCCTTGATCCCCGCGTCCTCGATGATCTTCGCGGCGGTGTGCGTCTCGCCCTTGAGCTGGTCGCTGTCCTTGACGTCCACCCGGCCCGCCGCCGACCCCAGCCCCATCGCCAGCACGACGAACAGCACCCATATGCCGACCGCCGCCCATCGGTGCCGCGCGGACCAGCCGCCGGCCCGCGCGGCGAGGCCCCGCACCCGTGTCTCTCCGTTCCCCATGACGGGCTTGCCCCCTCCAGGCCCTCTCGTCAGGCCCTCGTGCACGGCGGCGACCTCCTGCCGCCACCTTCCGCAACGACGGTATGGGCTGCATAAGCGCAGCTCGTCGTGCTGACCGGTGAAGTGGGACGGCCGCCACTCCTCCCCTCGTATCCCGGCGTCTCCGCACTGGGGAGGACGGCGGCCCCCTACAAATACCCGCCCTTCTCGGGGGCGGTGATCAGGGTGACCGCTCCAGGGCCTGTCCGGCGGATCATGGCGCGAGGGCCGGCACGCCCTCCTTGATCCGCCGGACAGGCCCTAAGGTGGGCGGATGACGATGTACGCGGCGCTGTTGCGCGGGATCAACGTGGGCGGCAACCGGAAGCTGCCGATGGCCGAGCTGCGCACCCTCATACAGGAACTCGGCCACGGCGAGGTCCGTACCTACCTCCAGAGCGGCCAGGCCGTCTTCGCCTCCGGCCACGGCGACGAGGAGTCCCTGTCGGCGGAGCTCGTCGCCGCGATCGAGAAGCGGTTCGGCCTCACGGTGGACGTGATCGTGCGCGACCACGCCTATCTGCGGGCCGTCGCCGACGCCTGCCCGTTCCCGGCCGCCGAACTCCAGGCCAGACAGCTGCACGTGACCTACTTCTCCGCCCCCGTGGACGCCGCCCGCTACGCCGAGCTCGACCAGGCGGCCTGTCTGCCGGAGGAGTTCAGGCTCGGCGACCGCGCCCTGTACCTGTACGCGCCGGACGGCCTCGGCCGCTCCAAGCTCGCCGAGCACCTGTCCAGGCGCTCGCTGAACAAGGACCTGATCGCCACGACCCGGAACTGGAACACGGTCGTCAAGCTCGTGGAGATGACCGTGGAGTGACGCGTGGCCGCGTGGTCCGGGTCAGGTCAGGGCATCCAGCCGGGACAGCTCGGACGCCGAGAGCCGTACGTCCGCCGCGTCCAGGTTCTCCTCCAGATGAGCGAGGGTCCCGGTGCCGGGAGTTGGGCAGAGCACAGGGGAGTGGTGCAGCAGCCAGGCCAGGGCGATCTGCCCCGGCTTCGCCCCGTGCGCGGCGGCGATCTCCGCACATACCGGGTGCCCGGTCAAATCGCCGTTGCCCAGTGGGAACCAAGGCAGGAACGCGATGCCGTGCTCCTCGCACAGCTTCAGCAGCGGCTCGGACGCGCGGTCGAGGAGGTTGTAGCGGTTCTGGACGGAGACCACCTCCGTCAACTCCAGGGCGGCGGCGAGCTGCTCGGCGGTGACCGTGTCCAGGCCGATGTGTCCTACCTTGCCCTCGGCCCGCAACTCGTCCAGCGCGCCCAGCTGTTCGGCCATCGGCACGGCGGGGTCCAGCCGGTGCAGCTGGTACAGGTCGATCCGCTCCAGCCGCAGCCGGCGCAGGCTCGCCTCGCACATCGCCCGCAGCGACTCCGGCCGCCCGTCGACGTGCCAGGCGCTGTCGCCGGTACGTACCACCCCGCCCTTGGTGGCGATCACCAGACCGTCCGGGTACGGATGCAGGGCCTCGGCCACCAACTCCTCCGCGATCGACGGGCCGTAGTTGTCCGCCGTGTCGACCAGGCTCACCCCGCGCTCCACCGCACGCCGCAGCACGGCCACCGCATCGTCCGCGGCACCGCGCGGCCCCCAGTAGCCGGGCCCGGTGAGCTGGGCGGTGCCGTAACCGAGGCGTCGTACGGACAGGTCCCCGCCGAGCGTGAGCATCTCCTGGACCACTCGGCTCTCCTGGGTCACACGATCCTCCCGGATCTCTCGATGGCGTGTACAGCCGGCTGTGGGAGGCTCCTCCCATGCGCTACATCATCATCGGGGCAGGCGCGGTCGGCGGAGCGGTCGGGGGACGGCTGGCGCAGAGCGGACGCGAGGTGGTGCTCGTCGCGCGCGGGGCGCACCTCGGGGCACTGCGCGCGGGCGGGCTGCGGCTCAGGGTGCCCGAGGGCGAGCTGACGTACCGGCTGCCCGCCGTGGACGGGCCGGACGCGCTCGGCGAGCTGCGCGCCGACGACGTGCTGATCCTGGCCGTGAAGACCCAGGACACCGAGGCGGCACTGGCGGCCTGGGGCCCCGCACCGGTGACGGGCGGCGGCACCGCCGCCGAGCGGCTGCCGCTGCTGTGCGCGCAGAACGGCGTGGAGGGGCAGCGGCTCGCGCTGCGCCGCTTCCGGCATGTGTACGGCGTCTGCGTCTGGCTGCCCGCCACCCATGTCGAACCCGGCGTCGTCTCGGCCGCCGGGACCCCGCTCACCGGCATGCTGCACCTCGGCCGGTACCCGTACGGCACCGACGACACGCTCCGGCGGATCGCCGGCGACCTCGAGCGGGCGCACTTCGAGGCACCCGTCGTACCGGACGTGGCCCGCTGGCAGTACGCCAAGCTGCTCGGCAACCTCGCCAACGCGATCGAGGCCCTCAGCGGCCCCCTGGAGAGCGAGCAGGCCCGGGCACTGTACGAGCGTGTGCGCGCCGAGGGCGAGGCCGTGCTGGCCGCCGCGGGCATCGCGTACGCGAGCCCGGAGGAGCAGAAGGAGGCCCGCGGCGACAAGATCACCCTCGTCTCGCTGCCCGGCACCCCGCGGGGCGGCGGCTCCTCGTGGCAGTCCCTCACACGCGGCACCGGCACCATCGAGGCCGACCACCTCAACGGCGAGATCGTCCTCCTGGGCCGGCTGCACGGGGTGCCCACCCCGCTCAACGAACTCCTTCAGCGCCTGGCCAACACCTTCGCCCGTGAGCGCCGGGCCGCGGGTTCGCTGCCGGTGGCCGAACTGGTCCGGCCGGCGGACGAAGTGGACCAAGGAAACAGTCGCTGATTGGACCGTGACGATGCGCCAATGGGGTCCTAGGGTCGGCAGCATGACCGACTCCCGTCAGGACACCACCACGCCCACCCGGGTCGACTGCTACTTCGACCCCGCCTGTCCCTTCGCCTGGATCACCTCACGGTGGCTGCTGGAGGTCGAGCGCGAGCGCCCGCTCGACCTCCGGTTCCACGTCATGAGCCTGTACCTGCACAACATCGGCAACGAACTGCCCGACTGGTACCGGGAGCTGGTCGACAAGTCGATCGGCCCGGTGCGCGTCGCCGTGGCCGCTGCCGAGCGGCTCGGCGACGAGAAGGTGCTGCGCGACCTCTACACCGCCCTCGGCACACGGATCCACGAGCGCGCGGAGACCGACTTCGACGCGGTGGTCACCGAGTCCCTCGCGGAACTCGGTCTCCCCGCCGATCTGGCCGAGGCCGCGCACGACCCGTCCTACGACGCCGCCGTGCGCCGCAGCCACGAGACGGGCGCCGAACCCGACTCGGGCGGCTACGTGGGGACGCCCACTCTTCACGTCGACGGGACGGTGTGGTTCGGCCCCGTCCTGCGGTCGATCCCGCGCGGCGCCGAGGCGGCCCGGCTCTTCGACGCCTTCCGCGTGCTGGCCGGCCACCCCGACCTCTTCGAGCTCAAGCGCACCCGCACGGGATCGCTCCGCTTCGACTAGGGGGTGTCCCGTCGATCATGCCGGGCTCGCGGCGCCCGGGGGCGTGTCTGACACGGCCCCCGGCCCGGCTCAGGCGCCGACGGCCGTGATCACCGGCTGCCGGGCGGCGTCGTACCGCTCCAGCAGCACCCGTGCCACCTCCGGCGCCGGGCCGAGCACATCGGCGAGGACGTCCGCGCCGGCCGCGCCGCGCGCGATGCGGTCCGGCAGGAAGCCGGGAGCCAGGACGTACGGCGCGACCGCGACCTTCGCGCAGCCCAGCTCCCGCAGTTCGCGCACCGCGTCCTCGGTGCGTGGAAGGGATGCGGAGGCGAACGCAGGCCGCACGGCGCACCAACCGGTGTGCCGCCACTCCCGCGCGATTTCTGCGATCACTGCGATCGCCTCCGGGTCGGAGGACCCCGCCGAGGCCAGCACGACCCCGGTCGAGGACTTGTCGGCGGGGGACAGCCCCGCCTCGTGCAGCCGGCGCTCCAGGGCCGCTGTCAGCAGCGGCGACGGGCCGAGGACGTCGGCCTGCCGGATCCGCAGCCGGGCCGGAGCCTGGCGCAGCACCGACGGGATGTCCGCCTTGGCGTGGAAGGCGCGGGTCAGCAGCAGCGGCAGCGCCACCACGTCCCGCACTCCCTCGGCGGCCAGGGACTCCAGCACGCCCTGCACGGACGGCACGTTGAAGTCCAGGAAGCCGGTCTCCACCCGCAGCCCCGGGCGCATCGCCCGCACCCGGCGCACCAGGGCGTGCACGGTCGCGGCATGGCGCGGATCGCGGCTGCCGTGGGCGATGACCAGGAGAACGGGGCGGGAGACCATGGGCGTTCAGCTCTTCACGTACAGGCCGCGGCTGCGCAGGACCCAGCGCTCCAGGGGGCTGAAGATGAGCAGGTCGATGGCGATGCCGACGAACAGGATGAGGATGATGGCCTGGAAGACCATGGCCATGGAGCTGGCGTTGCGGCCGTTTTCCAGGAGTGCGCCCAGGCCTATGCCGAGGTCGGGGGAGGAGGCGATGATCTCGGCGGCCATCAGGGAGCGCCAGGAGAAGGCCCAGCCCTGTTTGAGGCCGGCGAGGTAGCCGGGCAGTGCGGCGGGCAGGACGATGTGCCAGGCCCCCTTGAGGCCGGTGGCGCCCATGGTGCGGCCGGCGCGCAGGAACAGCGGGGGGACCTGGTCGATGCCGGAGACCAGGCCGTTGGCGATGGAGGGGACCGCGCCGAGCAGGATGACGGCGTACATCATGGAGTTGTCCAGGCCCAGCCAGATCACGGCGGGCGGCACCCACGCCACGCTGGGCAGGGACTGCAGGCCGGACAGGATCGGGCCGATGGCCGCGCGGACGGGCTTGACCCGCGCGACCAGCAGCCCCAGCGGGGTGCCGATGGCCAGGGCGAGCAGGAAGCCGAGCAGGCCGCGTGAGACGGATGTCCAGATGTAGCCGAGCAGGGTGCCCTCGAGCCAGGCGTTCTTGAACTCGCCGCCGACGTCGGCGGGTGAGGGCAGTCTGGTGGGATCGTCGACGATCTTGAAGGTGATCAGTGCCTGCCACAGTGCCAGGACCACCACGACCGCCACGACGGGTGGCAGGATCTTGTGCACGAGGGTGTGCCGGAAGGGGGTGCGGCCGCTGTCGGTGGTCTCCAGTGCGTCGAGTCCGGCTTCGACACCGGCCAGTTCGGCGCCCTGCGCCGTGTTCGTGTCAGTGCCGGCCATGGCGGCGGATCTCCCCACGCAGTACTTCGGTGATCTCAAGGGACAGCTGCGCGACCGGGGCGTCCTCGATCCGGCGCGGCTGGTCGATGTCCACCGTCCACTGGCGGGCCACCCGGCCCGGGCGGGAGGACAGCAGCACCACCCGCTGGGCCAGGCGGACGGCTTCGCGGACGTTGTGCGTGACGAACAGCACCGACACGCCGGTCTCCTGCCAGATGCGGGTCAGCTCGTCGTGCAGGACGTCCCGGGTGATGGCGTCCAGGGCCGCGAACGGCTCGTCCATCAGCAGCAGCCGGCTCTCCTGCGCCAGCGCCCGGGCCATCGCCACCCGCTGGCGCATCCCGCCGGACAGCTCGTGCACCCGCTTGCCGTGGGCGCCGCCCAGGCGGACCAGCTCCAGCAGCTCCTCGGCCCGGCCGCGCCGCTCGGGCTTGGGCACGCCGCGCAGTTTCAGGGCGAGTTCGATGTTCTTGCCCGCACTCAGCCAGGGGAAGAGGGCGTGTTCCTGGAACATCAGGGCGGGGCGGCCGTCGGTGGTGATGGTGCCGGTGGTGGGCTGGTCGAGTCCGGCCACCAGGTTCAGCAGCGTGGACTTGCCGCAGCCGGAGGCACCCAGGAGGGTGACGAACTCGCCCGGGGCGACATCGAGGCTGATGTCGTCCAGGACGAGCTGCTGCCCGCCCGGAGCCGCGAAGGACTTCGAGACGTTCTCAAGGCGCGCCGCGTGTGCTACGGACTCGGCGGCCTTGGCGAAGGTCGTGGCCATGGTCGTCACCTCCTGGGGACTCTTCGGCTACGGGCTTTACTCGGCGCCGAGACCGGCGTCGCTGACAGTCGGCTCTCCCTCGGCCTCGAGGACCTTGTTCAGGAGCGTGAGGTCGTAGATGCCGTCCAGCTGCGGGTCCTGCAGCAGGCCGGACTTGACCGCGTGCCCGGCCTCGGTGTTCAGGGTCGCGGCCAGCGGGTCGTCGGTGATGGTGAGGGACCTCCACGCCGGGTCGATGACGTCGGCGGGCAGCGCCTTGCCGGAGTCGACGGCCAGCTGCTTGTTCGCCGCCGCCTTCGCCTCGTCCGGGTGGGCGTTGATCCACTTGTTGGTGTCGACCGAGGCCTTCAGCACCGCCTCGACGGCCTTGGGGTGCTCCTTCAGGAACTTCTGCGACACGATGATGTTCGTGATCACGAACTTCTTCTCCGGCCACAGCGTCGACTCGTCGAGCAGTACTTTCGCACCCTCGGCGACCAGCTTGGACGCGGTCGGCTCGGGCACCCAGGCGCCGTCGATAAAGCCGGACCTGTAGGCGTCCGGGGTGATCTTGTTGTCGGTGCGGATCACCGACACATCGCCCTTGCCGCTCTGCGGGTCGACCTTCCAGCCCTGCTCCGCGGCCCAGTTGAGGAACGCCACGTCCTGCGTGTTGCCCAGCTGGGGCGTCGCGATCTTCTTGCCCTTGACGTCCTTCAGGGACTTGATCTTCTTCGGGTCGACGACGAGCTTGACGCCGCCGGAGGCCGAACCGCCGATGATCCGCAGGTTCTTGCCGTTCGACTTGGTGTAGCCGTTGATCGCCGGGGAGGGGCCGATCCAGCCGATGTCGACGGACCCGGAGTTCAGCGCCTCGATCTCGGACGGCCCGGCGTTGAAGACCTGGTACTTGGCCCTCGTGGCCCCGAGCGCCTTCTGGAAGAAGCCCTTCTGGTGGCCGACGAGCGCGGTCGCGTGGGTGACGTTGCCGAAGTAGCCGATCTTGACGGAGTCCAGACCGTCGATCTTCTTGGCGCCGGCGGCGATCTTCTGCTCGGCGGTGTCGTTCGCGGCCTTCGAGCCGTAGCCGCAGGCGGCCAGGGTCAGGAGCGGAAGAGCGACGAGCACGGCGAGGCCGCGGCGGAACAAGGATGAGCGGGTGGCAGGCACGGGAGGCTGTCCTCTCGTTGGCCCGGCGGTCACGGTCTCTCAGGTCGTGGCCGGGAGATCGGCAGGTCTTCGTCTACGCAGGCGGGGGGTGAGGGCACGCGGACAGTGCGCGTTCGTCAGCGCACACATCGCCCCACCCCGCCCTGTCCGCTGCCGAGGGCGCCGCTGCCGACCCGGCCGCCCTCCTTGGCGAACATCGAGTAGAAATCGGAGGAGTTCATGGTCAGAAGTCCCAGCCGTCCTCTTCCGAGGCGTCCTTGACCGGTTCGGGTGCGGCGAAGGACTCGCCGACCATGCCGGCGGTCAGTGTGGTGCCGTCGGAGGGGTCGATCAGGATGAACGAGCCGGTGCGGCGGGAGTCGGCGTAGGAGTCGACGGGCAGCGGCTCGGCGGTGCGGATCTTCACACGGCCGATGTCGTTGGCGACGAGCTGCCCCGGGTGCGGGTGCAGGGACAGGTCGTCGAGGGTGAGCCGGGACGGGATGTCCTTCACGATGGCCTTGACCGTGCGGGTGCCGTGCTTGAGCAGCACCCGGTGACCGACGGTCAGCGGGGCGTCGGCGACATGGCAGACGGTCGCCTCCACGTCCTGGGTGGTCGCGGGCGCGTCCTTGCTCGGCACGATCAGGTCGCCGCGCGAGACGTCGATGTCGTCCTCCAGCAGGACCGTCACCGACTGCGTCGTCCAGGCCACGTCGACCGGGTTGCCCAGCAGGTCGATGCCGGAGATCCGGGTCGTCCGGCCCGAGGGCAGGACGGTGACCTCCTCGCCGACGCGGAAGGAGCCGGCGGCGATCTGCCCGGCGTAGCCCCGGTAGTCGGGGTGCTCGGCGGACTGCGGCCGGATCACGTACTGCACGGGCAGCCGCGCGTGGCAGTGCGCCAGGTCGTGGGCGACGGGGACGGTCTCCAGGTGCTCCAGCACGGTCGGCCCGCCGTACCAGTCCATGTGCGCCGACGGTTCCACCACGTTGTCACCCACCAGCGCGGAGATCGGGATCGCGGTGACCTCCGGGACGCCCAGCTCGGTGGCGTACGCCGTGAACTCCTCGGCGATCGCGGCGAACACGGACTCCTGGTAGCCGACCAGGTCCATCTTGTTCACCGCGAGGACGACGTGCGGGACGCGCAGCAGGGCGGCGATGGCGGCGTGGCGGCGGGTCTGCTCGACCACGCCGTTGCGGGCGTCGACCAGGATGACCGTCAGCTCGGCGGTGGAGGCGCCGGTGACCATGTTCCGCGTGTACTGCACATGTCCCGGCGTGTCGGCCAGGATGAACCGGCGGCGGGGGGTGGCGAAGTAGCGGTAGGCCACGTCGATGGTGATGCCCTGCTCGCGCTCGGCGCGCAGGCCGTCGGTGAGCAGCGCGAGGTCCGGGGCGTCCTGGCCGCGGCCCGCGGAGGCGCGCTCCACGGCCTCCAGCTGGTCGGCCAGGACCGACTTGGAGTCGTGCAGCAGACGCCCGACGAGCGTGGACTTGCCGTCGTCGACGGAGCCGGCGGTGGCGAACCGCAGCAGGGTGGTGGCCGACAACTGCTCGACCGACAGCGGCTCGGTGGGTTCGGTGGTGCTGGTCATGACTAGAAGTACCCCTCGCGCTTGCGGTCTTCCATCGCGGCCTCGGAGAGCTTGTCGTCGGCGCGGGTGGCGCCGCGCTCGGTGAGCCGGGAGGCGGCGATCTCGGTGATGACCTGCTCCAGCGTCACCGCGTCGGAGTCGACGGCACCGGTGCAGGACATGTCACCGACGGTGCGGTAGCGCACCTGCCGCTTCTCCACACTCTCGCCGTCCCTGGGGCCGCCCCACTCACCGGCCGTCAGCCACATACCGCCCCGCTGGAAAACCTCGCGCTCGTGGGCGAAGTAGATCGCGGGCAGTTCGATGCCCTCCCGGGCGATGTACTGCCACACGTCCAGCTCGGTCCAGTTGGACAGCGGGAACACCCGCACATGCTCGCCAGGCGCGTGGCGGCCGTTGTACAGGTTCCACAGCTCCGGGCGCTGGCGGCGCGGGTCCCACTGGGAGAACTCGTCCCGCAAGCTGAAGACCCGCTCCTTGGCGCGGGCCTTCTCCTCGTCCCTCCGTCCGCCGCCGAAGACCGCGTCGAACTTCTCCGCCTGGATCTTCTCGGTCAGCGGCAGCGTCTGCAGCGGGTTACGGGTGCCGTCCGGACGCTCGCGCAGCACGCCGCGGTCGATGTAGTCCTGCACGGAGGCCACGTGCAGACGCAGCCCGTGCTTCGCCACGGTCCGGTCCCGGTACTCCAGGACCTCGGGGAAGTTGTGCCCGGTGTCCACGTGCAGCAGAGCGAACGGCACCGGCGCGGGCGCGAACGCCTTCAGCGCCAGGTGCAGCATGAGGATGGAGTCCTTGCCCCCGGAGAACAGGATCACGGGGTTCTCGAACTCGCCCGCCACCTCGCGGAAGATGTGCACCGCCTCCGACTCCAGCGCGTCCAGGTGGGAGAGGGCGTACGGGCTGCCCGTGCCCTCCTCGACCTCGGCGACGGTGGTCGTCATGCCAGTCCCCTTTCGCTGAGCAGCGCGTGAACGGACGCCGCCGACTCCTGCACGGTCTGGTGCTGCGACTCGATCCGCAGATCGGGCGTCTCGGGCTCCTCGTAGGGGTCGTCGACGCCCGTGAGTCCCGTCAGCTCGCCCGCGGCCTGCTTGGCGTACAGGCCCTTCACATCGCGTACGGAGCACACCTCGACCGGGGTCGCGACGTGCACCTCCAGGTATGTCGTGCCGTTCGCCTCGTGCCGCTTGCGCACCGCGTCACGGCTGTCCGCGTACGGAGCGATGACCGGGACGAGCACCTTGACGCCGTTGCGGGCGAGGAGTTCGGCGACGAAGCCGATGCGCTGCACGTTGGTGTGCCGGTCCTCGCGGCTGAAGCCCAGGCCCGCCGAGATGAACTCGCGGATCTCGTCGCCGTCGAGCACCTCGACGAGGTGGCCCTCCTCGCGCAGCCGCCCGGCCAGCTCGTGCGCGATGGTGGTCTTGCCGGCACTCGGCAGACCCGTGAGCCATACGGTGGCTCCGGTCGTCACGTGGTTCTCCTGAATGTGTGTCGTGGTCATCCGTGCAGCCCGCACTCGGTCTTGGCGCGGCCCGCCCAGCGTCCGGCGCGTGCGTCCTCGCCCTGAAGGACCCGTCGGGTGCACGGGGCACAGCCGACGGAGGCATAGCCGTCCATCAGCAGCGGGTTCGTGAGGACTCCGTGCTCGGCCACGTACGCTGACACATCTTCCTGTGACCACCGTGCGATGGGGGAGATCTTCACCTTCCGGCGCTTGTCGTCCCAGCCGACCACGGGGGTGTTCGCCCGGGTCGGGGACTCGTCGCGGCGCAGGCCGGTGGCCCAGGCGTCGTAGTCCTTCAGCCCCTCTTCCAGCGGCAGCACCTTGCGCAGCCTGCAGCACAGGTCCGGGTCGCGGTCGTGGAGCCTGGGGCCGTACTCGGCGTCCTGCTCGGCGACCGTCTGCCGCGGGGTGAGGGTGATGACGTTCACGTCCATCACGGCCTCGACGGCGTCGCGGGTGCCGATGGTCTCCGGGAAGTGGTAGCCGGTGTCGAGGAACACCACGTCCACGCCGGGCATCGCGCGGGAGGCGAGGTGGGCGACCACCGCGTCCTCCATGGAGGAGGTCACGCAGAACCGGCTGCCGAACGTCTCGGCCGCCCACCGGAGGATCTCCAGCGCGGAGGCGTCCTCCAGGTCGCGTCCGGCCTGCTCGGCCAGCGCCTTCAACTCCTCTGCGGTGCGCTCTTGCTGAGCCGTCGTCATATCGACTCTTCCCCTCCGTTGTCAGCCGCCTGTGGAAGGCCCCGGGCCAGCAGCCCGAGGAACTTCAGCTGGAAGGCCCGGTTGCACGCGGCGCACTCCCAGGCGCCGTGGCCCTGCTCACCGGGGCGCAGGTCCTCCTCGCCGCAGTACGGGCAGTAGAAGGGCGCCGCACGCTCGCTCACGACAGCGTCGCCCCCCTTTTAGTGGCTCGGTTCGCCTCCGGGGCGCTCCAGCCTCCGTCGACGGTCGACCGTGCTCGGCCGCTGCGCGGCCTCCGCGCGCTCTCCCTTTCGACGGAGGCGCGCCCCTTCGGCTCACTCGCCAAGCTCACGACAGCGCCTCCTCAGAAGCCCGGGCCGCCCAGGCCGCGAAGCGCTCGCCGGTCTCGCGCTCGGCGAGGTAGCGATTGAGGACGCGCTCGATGTAGTCGGGCAGCTCCGTCGAGGTCACCTTCAGGCCGCGGACCTTGCGGCCGAAGGACGGCTCCAGGCCCAGCGCGCCGCCCAGGTGGACCTGGTAGCCGCCGACCTGGTTGCCCTCGGCGTCGACGACCAGCTGGCCCTTGAGGCCGATGTCCGCGGTCTGGATGCGGGCGCAGGCGTTCGGGCAGCCGTTGATGTTGATGGTGAGCGGCTCGTCGAAGCCGGGCAGCCGGCGCTCGAGTTCGTCGATGAGGTCGCTGCCGCGCTCCTTGGTCTCCACGATGGCGAGCTTGCAGAACTCGATGCCCGTGCAGGCCATCGTGCCGCGCCGGAACGGCGAGGGGTTGACCCGGAGGTCCAGCGCCTCCAGGCCGTCGACCAGCGAGTCGACCCTGTCCTCCGGCACGTCCAGGATGATCATCTTCTGCTCGACGGTGGTGGACACCCGGCCCGAGCCGTGCTCCTCGGCCAGCGCGGCGACCTTGGTGAGCAGCGAGCCGTCCATCCGGCCGACGCGCGGGGCGAAGCCGACGTAGAAGCGGCCGTCCTTCTGGCGGTGCACGCCGATGTGGTCGCGCCACTGCTGCGCGGGCATCTCGGGTGCCGGCCCGTCGATGAGCTTGCGGCCCAGGTACTCGTCCTCGACGACCTGACGGAACTTCTCCGCGCCCCAGTCGGCGACCAGGAACTTCAGCCGGGCCCGGTTGCGCAGTCGCCGGTAGCCGTAGTCACGGAAGACGGAGGTGACCGCCTCCCAGACCTCCGGCACCTCGGCCTCGGGCACCCATGCGCCGAGGCGTACCCCGAACCTGGGGTTGGTGGACAGACCGCCGCCGACCCACAGGTCGAAGCCGGGGCCGTGCTCGGGGTGGACCACACCGACGAAGGAGATGTCGTTGATCTCGTGGGCGACGTCCAGCAGCGGGGAGCCGGAGACGGCCGTCTTGTACTTGCGTGGCAGGTTGGAGAAGCGCGGGTCGCCGATGTAGCGGCGGACGATCTCGTTCAGCGCGGGCGTGCCGTCGATGATCTCGTCCTCGGCGACTCCGGCGACCGGGGAGCCGAGCATGCCGCGCGGGCAGTCGCCGCACGCCTCGGTGGTGGACAGGCCGACCGCCTCCAGGCGTTCCCAGATGGCGGGCACGTCCTCGATGCGCACCCAGTGGAACTGGATGTTCTGCCGGTCGGTGATGTCCGCGGTGCCCCGGGCGTACGTCTCGGCGACCTCGCCGATCACCCGCAGCTGTTCGGTGGTCAGCCGGCCGCCCGTGACGCGGACGCGCATCATGAAGTACTCGTCCTCGAGCTCCTCGGGCTCCAGCACACCGGTGCGGCCGCCGTCGATCCCGGGGCGGCGCTGGGTGTAGAGCCCCCACCAGCGGAAGCGTCCCCGCAGGTCGTTGGGGTCGATGGAGTCGAAGCCGCGCTTGGAGTAGATCGTCTCAATGCGTGTCCGCACATTGAGACCGTCGTCGTCCTTCTTCATCTGCTCGTTGCCGTTGAGCGGGGTCAGGTGCCCCACGGCCCACTGTCCCTCACCACGATGGCGGCTCACCTTGCGGCGGGGCGCGACGGAGTTCTGCGAAGAGGCGGCCATGGTCGATACGTCCTTCGGGACAGCGGGGAATGCGGCTCTGACCTGCGCGGATGCGAGCGCACGGGTAGACAGGCAGGCGTGCGCGTCATTGCGCGGGGAGGGGAAACGAAAGATCGGGCGGTATACGGCCCGTGGCTCAAGGCCACTGTGGCCGGGTCAGCTCGCCGGACAGATGGCGCTGGACATGCGGCCGAGGTCGACGTGCCGTCGACTCACCAAGGCGATTCCAGTTCCAGACATGACCGCAGCGTGGCACGGCGATCTGGACACAGTCCAGCTTTATCCAATATGCGGACACCCTTGTCTCGCGATGGGAGACAAGGGTGTCGTTGATCACATAGCCGGAAGGCGGCCGGGACCGCCCGGGACCGCCCGGGTCGGGCCGGGGTCAGTCGGCGTAGGCGCCCGGCCAGGGGCCCGGATTCGCCACCTCCGGTTCCTCCTCGACCTTGGTGTCGAAAAGCCTGAAGCCGCGGCGCTGGTAATTGTCCATCGCGTACTCGCCGTCCTTGCTGCACGTGTGCAGCCACACCCGCTTGGTCGTGGCCAGCCCCGGCCAGCGGTCCGCGAGGTCCCAGGCGCGGGCCGTGCCGTACGACAACAGGTGCCCGCCGACCCGGCGGCCGCGGAAGGCCGGGATCAGTCCGAAGTAGACGATCTCCACCACCCCGTCGTCCTGCGCCTCCAGCTCGACGTAACCCGCCGGTGTGCCCCGGTCGTACGCCACCCAGGTCTCGACACCCGGACGCTCCAGGTGCTCCCGCCACCGGGCGTGGCTCCAGCCGAGCCGGTCCGTCCAGCGGATGTCGCCGCCGACCGAGGCGTACAGGAACCGGCTGAACTCGGGCGACGGTACCTCGGAACGGGCGATCCGGACATCCCCCTCGGGGGCGGTGGCCGGGAGGAGGTCGGTGGGAGCGGTCTGCTCCAGGGACCAGGTGGTCACGGCGATGTGCGTCATGCCGGTCAGGGAATCATCCGGGCCGGGCTCGTGTCGATCGGGACCGTCCCCGGCCCGTCCCCGGCCCGTCCCCGGCCCGTCCCCGGCCCGTCCCGCCTCCGCCTCCGCCTGGGCCGTCCTACCGCAGTTCCCGTTCGAGCGAGGACATCGGCAGCGCGAACAGGGTCCGCCCGGACAGCGACCACAGCTCGCCGGTCGCCTCCCAGTAGGACAGGGAGCCGGTGCCGTCGCCCCAGCAGCGGTGCGTGTCGTCGGACGATCCGCATCGCGTCGCCTCGGCGCCGTGCGGGTCCTGCCGCCACAGCGTGCCGTGTCCGCCCGACGGCCCGGCCGCCCGGCTCACGTACCAGCGGGCGGCGCCGGTCGGCCCCGTGCGGTGGGACAGCACCCCCCGTACGCCGTCCGTCTTCGTCTGGTACGCCTCGCCGGCGGTCACCGTCCCGGTGGAGTCGGCGGCCAGCAGCCCGGAGCGGGCGGGGTCCGTGCTGAAGGAGTACCGCCACAGACGCGTGTGCCCGCCACTGCCCCTGGCCGTCGTCTCACTCGCGACAAGACTGGCCGGGGTGGAGGTGCGGTCGAGGGAGAGGCCGTCGGGACAGGGGAGTCCGGAGCCGGCCGTCGTACCGGCCGCGCGGGCCGGGCCGGTCGCGTCGCCGCACTGCCCCTGTGCCGGACTGTAGGAGGCGACCGCGGGCAGCACCCACCGGTAGCCGTACGCCGACCAGCCGCCGGGCACCCGGCCGATCGCATCGGTGGTGACGGTGGCGCGCTGGATGCGGCGCAGGTCGTAGACGTACAGCGCGTCGGGTTCTCTGCCGGAGGTGGTGACCAGCAGCTTGTCCCGGTACCAGACCATCCCCGACACGTGCGAGGCGAGCCCCCGGTAGTCGCGTCCGCCGTCGACGGGCACGGCCAGCAGGGCCCAGGTGTAGGTGAGGCGGTCGGGGTCGTCGGCGTTCACGAACGCCACCCGGGCCAGATCGCGGTCGGCGGCGCCACCGCCCTCGCGGGTCCAGCCGGAGAGGATCACACGGTGCGCGCCCCACCTGCCGTGGGCCTCGGCGTCCCCGGACGTGGTCACCGACTCCGGCCGCCAGCGGTGTGTGGCGGCGTCGGCGGTGTCCCAGCAGTAGGCGCGCGTGGCCGCCGGTTCGACGGGCAGCGCCTTTTTCTCCCCGGCCGTGCAGGCGTCCTCGGTGCGCAGCGCATGGTCGGCGTCGGCCAGCACGGCGCCGACACCGGCCGGCCGGCCCATCGCCGCCTCGAGCCGGTCCAGGGAACGCTCCGGCACCAGCTGCTCCGTCAGCCGCAGCCGGCCCAGCTCGGCGGGCGAGGTGAGCGGTTTCAGGGCGCCGGGGTCGTCGGCGACCGTGGCCTGGGAGGCGCTGATCAGGGTGGCGGCGGCGGTCAGTGCGAGCCCGGCTCCGGCCAGCACCGCACGCAACGCCCTGCCCCGCCTGCGGCGGCGGTGTCTGCCGCGTTGCTTCATCCAACCCCCCTTATCAGGGCTCGGTCCGCCTCCGGACGCCCTCCGGCCGAGGCGGTCCAACTGCGCGGGACGTTCCGAGCGTTGGCCGAGGAGCGGATGTGGCGGCCCGCAGGCGATGCTACGGCAGTGCGGCCCGCCACAGGACGAAGACCCCGCAAATATGCGGAAGATGCCACGGCGGGGCTACTCGGGCCCGCGGACTCGCGACAGGACGACTCACGCCAAGCGGACCCGCGGCGGGGCGACTGGCGCCACGGCGACTCACGTCACGGCGATTCGCGTCCAGCAGGCTCGTGGTGGGGCGACTGGCGTCACGGCGATTTGGGGCGGGGCCACTCGCGTCACGGCCACTGGCGGCACGCGGGCCCGTGGCAGGGCGACTCGCGTCACGGCCACTGGCGGCACGCGGGTCCGTGGCAGGGCGACTGGCGCCACGGCGGCTCGCGCCATGGCCACTTGCGTCTCGCCCACTCGCGGCAGGACGACTCACGTCACGCGGACCCGCGACGGGGCGACTGGCGTCACGGCGATTTGGGGTGGGGCGACTCGCGTCACGCCACTCGCGTTTCGCCGACTCGCGGCACGCGGGCCCGCGGCGGGGCGACTCAGCGTCACGGCGACTCGTGGCAGAGCGATTCGCGTCACAGCCACTCGCGTCCGGCCGACGCGCGGCGCTCGGTGTCAGGGCGCTCGGTGCCCGGACGGTTCAGGGTATGGAGGGTGTCACGCTTGCTCGGCGTACCGCTGGGGCCGTCGAGTGCGGCAGCAGGTCGCGGGGGTCGTCCGGGAGGAGCAGCCGGACCTCGGTGTCCTCGCGGAAGCGGTACGGCCGGTGTTCGAGGAAGGCACCCAGATACCGCCGCACCCGGGACATCTCGGCCCGCACGGTGACCGTGCGGGCCGGATCGCCGAACACCGCCTCGGCCAGGTCCGCCGCGCTGCGCCCGGCCGGGTGCATGGCCAGCAGGAAGAGCAGTTCGGCGTGGCGGGGGCTCAGTTCGTGCGACCAGGAGCCCGCGCCCCCCGAGACGGTCACCGACCAGCGCCGGGCGCGGGTGAGGTCCAGCACGATCCGGGCGTCGCCGTGCACGGCCACCTCCTCGTCGGCCCGCACCAGCCAGCCGCCCGCCAGCGGCTCCAGGGAGCACAGGCCGACCGCCGGCAGCCATCGGCGGCCCGGCGAGACCGACTTGGGCAGCGGGATCCGCGGGGTGTACGGCATTCCGGCCACCGCCGCCGTCCAGCCGTCCCGGTCCACCACCGCCGCCCGGCCGTCCAGCCGGGCCAGCACCGGCGCGGCCACCGCGCGCAGCCGCTCCAGCGCGCTCAGATGCAACTCCCGCAGCCTCGCCTCGGCCAGCTTGGCCACCGAGTCCACCCAGGCCAGCGTCGCCGGATGCATGGTCTCCAGCGGCCCGCTGACGTCCACCACGCCGAGCAGCCGGCCGTCCCGGGGGTCGGTGACGGGGGCGCCGGTGCAGGTCCAGGTGGTGTGCGAGCGGACGAAGTGCTCGGAGGCGAAGACCTGCACGGGCCGGCGCACCACCGCCGGGGTGCCGACGCCGTTGGTGCCGACCACGTCCTCCCGCCAGTCGGCGCCGAGTTCGAACCCGAGCCCGTCGGCCTTGCGCAGCACCGACGGATGGCCCTCACGCCACAGCACCCGGCCGTCCTGGTCGGCGACGACCATGATGTGCTGGGCGACGTCCGCGACCGACAGCAGCCCCTCGCGCAGCACCGGCAGCACATGCCGCAGCGGGGACGCCTCGCGCCGTCGCTCCACCTCCTCGCGGGGCAGCAGCCGGGAGTTCAGGCCGTGGTCGGGATCGACGCCGGTGCGCTGCACGCGCTCCCAGGACTGTCCGATCACCGGACGCGGGGCCACCTGAGTGCGCTGCCCCGCGAGTGCCGCCGAGCGCACCTCGCTGAGCAGCCGCGCCGCCCGCGCCGAGTCGACGGCGGCGATCCGCGTCACGTCCACGTCCAACGGCGCCTTCGTCACTGGGTCCTCCCGCCACAAGGGGCCACCGGTAACCGGTTTCCCCGGGATGTTCCGGCCATGTGTCGGCGGCTTTCCCGACTGTGCGGTTCATACTGCCGTCCACCGGCGCCGGAAGGATGCGCTCCGGCCATACCGGACGGGCGAGTTGCAACCCCTTGCAACCCTGGTGAACAGGCGCACGATGGTTGAAACTTGTTCAGCGCCGCCGCGCGCGGCGTCCGTGGCCTGCAACGGGGCTGCGGCGGGGGTGGTGCCGTGTCGGCGCAGCACCACCCCCGCGTGGTGTCCGGAAACCGCTCTACGGAGGGCGCCGGACGCCAGGACGTACACCGGACATTCGGACACCTGGCGTATGCCGGACGCCGGATGCCAGGCGTCCACAGAGGCCGGATGTCTTCGGTCGCCCCCTCAGGACACCGGGCGCGCCCGCTCCACCAGCGCCGCGAGAGGCAGCGTGTGCGGCAGCGTGCCGAAGGCCGCGCCGCCGTCGCCGCCCAGCCGCGCCGCGCAGAACGCGTCGGCGACCTCCGGCGGCGCGTACCGCACCAGCAGCGACCCCTGGAGCACCAGCGCCAGCCGCTCGACCAGGCGCCGGGCGCGGGCCTCGACGCCCTCCAGGTCGGCGAGTTCCGTGAGCAGGTTCTTGATCGCCGTATCGAGGCGGTGGTCGGCGCCGCGTGCCTGGCCCACCTCCCGCAGATACGCGTCGAACGCCTGCGGCTCCCGTCGCAGCGCCCGCAGCACGTCCAGCGCCTGCACGTTGCCGGCGCCCTCCCAGATCGAGTTGAGCGGCGACTCCCGCACCAGGCGGGGCATGCCGGACTCCTCCACGTACCCGTTGCCGCCCAGGCACTCGGCGGCCTCCACCGCGAGCGGCGCGCACCGCTTGGTCACCCAGTACTTGGCGGCCGGCACCGCGATCCTGAGCAGCGCCCGCTCCTGCTCGCCGTCGTCGTCGCAGGCCGCCGCCAGCCGCAGCGCCAGCGTGGTCGCCGCCTCCGACTCCAGCGCCAGGTCCGCCAGGACGTTGCGCATCAGCGGCTTGTCGACGAGCGGCCCGCCGAAGGCCTCGCGGTACGTGCAGTGGTGCACCGCCTGCGCCACGGCCTGCCGCATCAGCCCCGCCGAACCGAGCACGCAGTCCAGCCGGGTCGCCGCCACCATCCCGATGATGGTGCGCACCCCGCGCCCCTCCTCGCCGACCCGGCGCGCCCAGGTCCCGGCGAACTCGACCTCGGCGGAGGCGTTCGACCGGTTGCCCATCTTGTCCTTGAGCCGCTGGACGAGGAACACGTTGCGGCTGCCGTCCTCCAGGATCCTCGGCACCAGGAAGCAGGTGAGCCCGCCCGGGGCCTGGGCGAGCACCAGGAAGGCGTCCGACATCGGTGCCGAACAGAACCACTTGTGCCCGGTCAGCTCGTACGCCCCGGCCTCGGCGAGCGGCCGCGCCGAGGTGGTGTTGGCCCGTACGTCGCTGCCGCCCTGCTTCTCGGTCATGCCCATCCCGAACAGGGCCCCGGCCTTCAGGTGCGCGGGCCGCAGCTCACGGTCGTAGACCATGGACGTCAGCCGCGGCTCCCACTCGGCGGCCAGCTCCGGGTCGGCGCGCAGCGCGGGCACCGCCGCGTGCGTCATCGACAGCGGGCAGCCGTTGCCCGCCTCCACCTGCGACCACACCAGGAACCCGGCCGCCCGCCGCACATGTCCCGCGGGACGGCCCCAGGCGGCCGTCAGGCCCGCCGCGACCCCCTTGCCGAGCAGCCGGTGCCAGGCCGGGTGGAAGTCGATCTCGTCGACGCGGTGGCCGTAGCGGTCGTGGGTGCGCAGGCGCGGCGGGTTCTCGTTGGCCTGCGCGCCCCACTCCTGCAGCTGGGCGGAGCCGGCGGAGCGTCCGAGCGCCGAAAGCTCGCCGCGCACCTCGTCGAGCAGACCGGGATCGACGTGCCGGGCGACCGCCTCGGCCAGGGCCCGGTCGGCGGTGAAGACGTCGTAGCCGACCAGCGGGGGTGCCTGGTTCGTCACGGTGTGAGTGCTGGCTGCCATGGAACGGAACCTACCTCGCGGTACGCCGCAGGTCACCACACGGTCACCGGCGAGAGGGACCCGGCTGGACAGGGATACCTTTAGGTCGTGCAGCAAGCCAGTGATACCCCCGACAGGCCGTCCGGCCGCCTCCACCGGGCCCGCGCCCTCTACCGGAACGTCTCCAAACGCAGGACCGCCTGGCTGCTGCTCAAGGACACCGTCAACTCGTGCATGGAGTACCGGATCCTCGGGCTCGCCGCCGAGGCCGCGTTCTTCACCCTGCTGTCCGTGCCGCCGCTGCTGCTCAGCCTCATCGCGCTGCTCTTCTACGTCGACAGCTGGACCGGCGCCCACACCATCGCCAGCCTGGAGCGCAACATCCTCGACGCCTCCCGCACGGTCCTGTCCGACCAGGGCGTGAAGGAGATCACCCAGCCGATCCTGCGGGACGTGATGAAGGGCGGCAGACCCGATGTGATCTCCATCGGGTTCGTGTTCGCGCTGTGGTCGGGCTCCCGCGCGGTGAACGTCTTCATCGACACCATCACCGTGATGTACGGCCTGGACGGTGTGCGCGGCATCGTCAGGACCCGGCTGATGGCGTTCCTGCTGTTCGTGGTGGCGCTGCTGATCGGCTCGGTCGCGCTGCCGCTGATGGTCGCGGGACCGGACGCGGTGGTGCGCGTCGTGCCCTGGTCGACGACCGTGGTCCAGGTCCTGTACTGGCCCGTGGTCATCGTGCTGTCCGTCGCCTTCCTGACCACGCTGTACCACGTGTCCGTGCCGGTGCGCTCGCCGTGGATCGAGGACGTGCCCGGGGCCCTGGTCGCCCTGGCCATGTGGGTGGTGTGCAGCTTCGTGCTGCGCATCTACCTCACCAGCACCGTCGAGGGCCCCACCATCTACGGCTCACTGGCCGCGCCGGTCGCCGTGCTGCTGTGGATCGGTGTGTCCGCGTTCGCCGTGCTCGTCGGGGCCGCGGTCAACGCCGCCATCGACCGGGTCTGGCCGGCCGCCGCGACGGCCGCGGCCCGCGCCGCCAACGAGCGGGTGCGCGAGGCGCAGATCGCCGAGTACGTCGCCCGTGCCGCCGCCGCCCGCGAGGCCGACCCCGACGGCGGCGACGACCCCGACATGCCCTCCGAGTTTCCCGAGCGCTGGTCCCGCTTCCTGCCCCCCGAGGACGTCACCGCCCGTCTGCGCGCCCACGCCAGGGCCACCCAGCCCCGCAGCCCCCACAAGGAGAGCCAGAACGGTTCCTCCCCCCAGAAGTGGGAGAAGTGACGGCGGGGTCACTAGCCTCGGGTACGTGGCTTACGTGGCTGTCGGGACGTCCGCGGGGGCGGTCGGGGGCGGGTACGCGGAGCGGCCCTCCCGGCTGACCGGCGCGGTGGTGTGGACGAAGGCCCCGGCGAGGTCCGGTGCCGGTGCCGGAGCCGGTCCCGAGGCCGGTGCCGGAGCCGGTGCCGGGGTTCGGCCCGTGCTGCCCGACGGGTGCATGGACCTGTTGTGGAGCGAGGGGCGGCTGCTGGTCGCCGGGCCGGACACACGCGCGTACGTCCCCGCGGGGCCGGCCGCGCACTGGGCCGGGCTGCGGTTCTTCCCCGGCACGGCGCCCGGCTACCTCGGAGTGCCCGCACACGAGCTGCGCGACCGGCGCGTGGAACTGGCCGAGCTCTGGCCCGCCGCGCGGGTCCGGCGACTGAGCGCACGCCTGGAGGCGGCGCCGGACCCGGCCGCCGCGCTCGATGAGGTGGCCCTGGAGCTGGCGGCCGCGACGGGGCCGCCCGACCCGCTGCTGCGGCACCTCGTCGCGGCCCTGGACGCCGGCCGCCCGGTCGCCGCCACCGCCGACGAACTCGGTCTGGGCGCGCGCCGGTTGCACCGCCGCTCACTGGCGGCCTTCGGCTACGGCCCCAAGACACTGGCCCGCGTCCTGCGCCTGCAGCGCGCCCTGGCGCTGGCGCGGGCCGGGGTGCCGTTCGCCGAGACCGCGGCCCGGGCCGGCTTCGCCGACCAGGCCCATCTCGCCCGGAACGTACGGGAGCTGACCGGCATGCCGCTGCGCGGCCTACTCGCCCTCGGGTAGCGCGGCGAACAGGTCCACGCCGTTGCCGTCCGGGTCGTGCACGACCGCGTACCGCATGCCCCAGAACGCGTCCCACGGCTTGAGCTCCCCGTGGTACCCGGCGCCGACCAGGTCCTCGTACACGGCGTCCACCTCGGCGGGCGAGGCGCACCGGAAGGCGAGCGCGACCCTGCCGCCGCCTGCCGGGGGCCGCCACCCGGGGTGGAAGGAGCGGACGGTCGCCTCGGTGTCCAGCGCGAGGGTCGGGCCGCCGGGCAACTCGGCCTCGACGTGCGGCTGTTCCTCGGCCCCCTCGGGGAAGACGAGCCCGAGGCGGCGGTAGAAGGCGAGGGAGGCGGCCAGGTCGGAGGCGACCAGGCCGATCACGGCGAATCGCGGAGTCGATGGGACCGGTGGAGTCGCCGGAGTCGCTGAAGGCTTCGGAGTCTGCGGAGTCGTCATGCGGGCACGGTAGGCATGGCCCCGGCCGCGGGTCTTGAACGAATCGGACCGTGCCGCGCGACGCGTCCACCAGCGACGTTCCGGTGGCGCTTCATTGAATCCTCCCCTCCGTGGAGGGTCGTTCGCATCACCCCGGCGGTGCCCGACAGCGGTACGGTCGCTCCGCGCCCTGCACCGCCACGCGGCGACGCACCGAGTCGCAACACACGGATGCCATTCCTTAAGAATTGAGGCGGTCCGGGAGGACCGGGTATGGCTGATGCGCCGGGGCCTCCTCGCAAGAAACAGGTGACGTTTCTCCGGTGAAGCCGTTGCGCCCTCGAGGTCGACCGCACCGCGAACGTCCAGACCGGCAGCGGCACCGCCGGCAGCGACGACGGCAGCGCCGTCGACCTGATGCAGGCCCTCGTGGGCGCGGCACACGCCGACGAGGAGGACGGCGGCTGAGGCGGCGGCCGGCCGCGGCCGGTGCACGGCGGGGCCGGTGCATGGGGGGCCGGTGCATGGGGGGCCGGTGCATGGGGGGCCGGTGAAGGGCGGGGCGTCCCCCGGCCGTTCACCGGCCCCCTTCACCGAGGCGGACCGTGCCCGAGTGTGTACGCCGAACGGCCCCATCCCGGCCTTCTGCGCCGGAATACGGGGCGCTGTCGTGGTGCTCTGGTGTTACCGGTGCTGGTGCACGTGCGCGGCGAAGGGCTGGTGGGCAGATGACGGCAGACCAGACGGACCCCGTGGTCAGAACGCCGTACGGCGCGGTACGCGGCCGATACGAGCACGGAGTGGCGGTGTTCCGGGGCATTCCGTACGCGGCGCCCCCGTTCGGGCCCCGCCGGTTCCGGCCGCCGATGCCGCCCGAGCCGTGGGACGGGGTGCGGGACGCGGGCTCCTTCGGGCCGACCGCGCCCAAGCCGCCGTACTCCGAGGCCTTCGCCCAGTATCTGTCGGACCCGTCGGTGCCCGGCGACGACTGCCTGAACCTGAACGTGTGGACGCCCGAGCCCGGCCCGGACGCGCGGCTGCCCGTCCTGGTCTGGCTGCACGGCGGGGCGCTGACCCGCGGCTCGTCCGCCGTGCCCGTGTACGCCGGGCACTCCTTCGCCCGTGACGGGGTCGTCCTGGTCTCCGTCAACTACCGACTTGGGGTGGAGGGCTACGGACTGTTCCCGGACGCGCCCGCCAACCCGGGCCTGCGCGACCAGCTCGCCGCGCTGCGGTGGGTGCACGACGCGATCGAGGCCTTCGGCGGCGACCCCGGCCGGATCACCCTGTGCGGCCAGTCGGCCGGCGCCATCAGTGTCGGCGCCCTGATCGCCGCGCCGCAGGCCCAGGGTCTGTTCCGGCGTGCCGTCCTGCAGAGCGGGCCCCCGGAGGCGCCCGACCGGGACAAGGTGCGCCGGATGGTGCGCCGCATGGCGACCCGGCTGAAGGTGCCCGCCACCGCCGAGGCCTTCGCCGCCGTCGACCGCGACCTGCTGCTGCGCACCCAGGCCGAGGTCGGCCGGCTCAGCAGCCCGGTCCTCGGCGGGCCCGCCTTCGGCATCGTCGTCGACGGCGACCTCGTGCCCCGCGACCCGCTGGAGGCACTGATCGCCGGGGACGCGGCACGCGGCGCGGACCTGCTCATGGGCTGGACCCGCGACGAGTACCTGCTGTGGCTGGTGCCCGGAGGCCTGCTGGAGCGCGTCGACCGGCTCGGCCCGGTCGCGCTGGCCGGTGCCATGGCCCGCTGCCACTGCGGACACGAGGTGGTCCGCGGCTACCGGTCGCTGCGTCCCCGGGCGGGCGCCGCCGAGATCGTCGGCCAGATGGTCACCGACCACCTGCTGCGCCGCCCGCTGCACCGCCTGGCCGACGCCCGGCCCGGCTCCGCGTACGTCTACGAGTTCGCCTGGCCGTCCCGCCTGCCCGACCTGGGCGCCTGCCACGCCCTGGAACTCGGCTTCGTCTTCGACACCGGGGACGTACCGGAGTCCCGCAGGCTGGCGGGCGAGGGCGCCCCGCAGGAGCTGGCCGACACCATGCACGCGGCCTGGGTCCGCTTCGCCACCGAGGGCGACCCCGGCTGGGAGTCGTGGGACCCGGCGCATCCGGTGCACGTCTTCGGCGACGGCCCCCCGCACACCGTGTACGGCCCACGCGACGCGGAGTTCGCCCTGTGGACGGCCGACACCACGCCCCGCCCCACCGAGGACGCCTCCCCGGCCCGCACCGCGGAACTGCGCGCCGTCATCCGGCGCCTGCGCCGCCCGGGCGACCTCCGCGGCACCTGACCCGCGAGAGCGGGGCACCGGGACGGGACACGGCCGCCGGGGGTCAGCGCGCCGTCAGGGCCCGTGCGACGTCCGCGACAGCCGCCGGGCCCACTCGGCAGCAGCCGCCGATGAGGCGGGCGCCGTGGGTGCGCCAGCGTGCGACGCGGTCGGGCGTGAAGCTGGAGCGGCCGTTCCAGGCGCGGGCACCGGCGTCCCAGGTCTCGCCGCTGTTGGGGTAGACGACGACCGGCTTGCCGGTCACCCGGGCGGCCGTCGTCACGGCGGCGTCCGCGTCCTCGGGCGCGCAGCAGTTCACGCCCACCGCGATCACCTCCTCCGCGTCGGCGGCCAGGGCGAACGCCTCCGCCAGGGGCTGACCGGCGCGGGTGCGCGGACCCTCGACCGTGTACGACAGCCACGCCGGTACGCCGAGCCCGCGCACGGCCCGCAGCAGGGCCTCCGCCTCGTCGGTGTCCGGGACCGTCTCCAGGGCCAGCACGTCGGGCCGGGCCGCGGCCAGCACCTCCAGGCGGGGCCGGTGGAAGCGCTCCAGCTCCTGAACGGTGAGCCCGTAGCGGCCCCGGTACTCCGAGCCGTCGGCGAGCATCGCACCGTAGGGCCCCGCCGACGCGGCCACCCACAGCGGCCGTACGACACCCTTCTCGCGCGCCCGCCGCGCCGCGGTCCGGGCCAGCTCCACGCTCGACGCGATGAGCCCGGCGGCCCGCTCGCGGCCGATCCCGCGCCGTGCGAACCCCTCGAACGTCGCCTGGTAACTCGCGGTGATCGCCACGTCCGCGCCCGCCTCGAAGTAGGAGAGGTGGGCCTCGGTGATCGCCTCCGGCCGCTCGGCCAGCAGCCGGGCCGACCACAGCTCGTCGCTCAGGTCGTGCCCGGCCGCCTCCAGCTGGTTGGACATCCCGCCGTCGAGCACCACCGTCCCGGCGGCGAGGGCTTCGGCGAGGCTGGGGAAGGAGGTGCCGTTCCTGCTCATACGACGACGCTAGTCGAGAGTGTTCGCCGCGGTTGGCCCGGCCGGACCCGTGGCGCCACGCTGGTCGACGACCGCCGCAACCCGGACGGCACCGGTCGGGCGGCCCTCGCGGACCCGGAGGGCAAGGCGTTCTGCGTGGAGCGCGGCGCCGGGGAACGGGCGGCGGGCCGAGGGAGCGGGCGGCTGAAGGAGCCGAGGAGCGGGCCGGTGCGCGGGGCGTGCCCCGGACACTTCGGCCGGCGCCGAAGCGACCGGCCCCTAACGTGAGCCGCATGAGCGACACCGCCCACGACACGCCCGCCGCTTCCGTGACCGCCATGGTCGACCACGTGCTCGCCCTGGCCGCGACCTGGACGGCCTGGGACGGCACACCCGCCCCCGTCGACGACCGCGTCTACACCCCGCACAAGGCGATCCGCCGCGTCGCCGACCACATGATCGACCACCTGGCGGAGCTGGAGGCACGGCTGGCCGGTGAGGAGCCGCGCCCGGACCACTGGCACGCCTCCGCCATCACGACCGAGGCCGACCGGGCACCCTTCACCGAGGAGGACCTCGACGAGGCCCGCAGCCGTCTCACCCGGCTGGCCCGGATCTGGGCGAACCGCCTGGACGCGCTCACCGCCGAGGAGCTCGACCACTCGCCGGGCGAGGGCTGGAGCTTTCGCGAACTTGCCCGCCACCTCGCCGGATCCACGTACTACGCCGACGCCCTCGGTGACCTGTCCTGACCGCTGTCACCGGGAGGTGAGGACGTCGGCGAGCCGGTCGGCGAACGCTTCGGGCTGCTCGACGGCCCCGATGTGCCCGCCCGGGAACTCGGCGAAGCCGGCGCCGCACCGCTCGGCGAGGAAGACGGCCGTCCGGTGCAGGAGCTGCCCGCGGGAGCCGACGCCGGCGGCGAGGGTGAGGGGGACGGCCGGAGGGGCCGCGGGCGGCACGTACGAGGTGAACTGGCGCAGTACATGGGCCAGGAAGAGGGCCATCGGCGAGGACAGCTCCTCCTCACGGGTCAGGGGTCGGCCCTCGGGGGCGCCGTCCTCCACGGTCCGTTCCGTCAGCACGGCGGCCATCCGCGCTCCGGCGGCCTGCGGCCCCGCCGCGCGATAGGCGTCGTACACCTCCCGGAAGCGCTCCCGCTGCCGCGCCCCGTCCGGCAGCACCGCCACGCACGCAGGCTCGTGGGCGACGACGTGCCGCAGCCGCCCGGGATGCCGGGCCAGCAGATCCAGGGCGGCGACGCTGCCGGAGCTGGTGCCGAGGACGTACGCCGACTCGCCCTCGGGGAGCACCGCGGCGAGCACCCGGCTCGCCCCGTCGCTCCACTCCTCGGCCCGCTGATCGGCGACGGGCAGCCCGAGCCGGCCGTGGGCCAGGCCGAGCGGGTCGTACGTGACGACGGTGAACCGGCGGGCCAGGCGCCGCGTCATCGGCTCCAGCCCCATGGGGTGCCCGGCCCCGCCGGGGAAGACGAGCAGCACGGGCCCCGTGCCGCACACGTCGTAGTACGGGTCGCTCATGTCGTCAGCGTTCCTCTCGCGGCCAGTGGGTGAGCGCCGTGTGCAGGGCGTCGACGGCCTTGTCCCACGAGGCGTCCACGTCCCGGGGCGCACCGAAGCCGCCGGTGGCCTCCAGGGCGCAGTAGCCGTGGAAGGTGCTGCGCAGCAGGCGGACGGCGTCGGTGAGGTCGGGTTCGTCCAGGCCGTAGGCGCGCAGCATGCCGTAGGTGATGTCGGCGGTGCGGCGCATGGCGGGGGAGCCGGCGGCGAGGGCCTGGTCGATCCGGATCTGGGTGGCCGCGTACCGGCCGGGGTGGCGGTGGGCGTACTCCCGGTAGGCACCGGCGAAGGCGGCCAGCGCGTCCTTCCCGGCCCGGCCCGCCACGGCGGCGGCGATCCGGTCGATCATCTCCCCGCCGGCGAACAGGGCGAGCCGGGTGCGCAGTTCCTTCAGGTTCCTGACGTGCGAGTACAGGCTCGCGTCCTTCACCCCGAAACCGCGCGCCAGCGCGGACAGGGTGACGTTCTCGAAGCCCACCTCGTCGGCCATCTCGGCGGCGGCCGCGACCAGCCGCTCGACACTGACACCGGCTCGACCCACGGGCGCCTCCTCCTGCCTAGAGCCTCTAGGTTGCAGCCTAGTGCATCCGCAGGGCAGGAGGCGACGCCTCGAGGGCGGACCGGGAACCGTCAGCCCGTCGCGGAGAAGACGAACGAGAACTCCGTGGGCTCGGCCCGCAGGAAGTACCGCGGCAGCGGGCCCGGGCCGCAGGACTGGGAGCCGATTCCGTGCTGGGCGTGGTCGAGGTTGACCCACACCGTGTCGAGGGGGGTGAGATCGGTGAGGTGGCGGGCGGCGTCCAGGTGTTCGCTGGTCCAGCGGCGGGCCGTCAGCCAGAACTCGGGGTCGCCCTCGATCCGCAGGCCGCCGAGCCGGGCCCAGCGGACGTCCGCGCGGGCACCGTTCTCCTGCGGGCGGACGTACGGCGTCTGCAGATCGCCGACCGTGGAGTCCCAGCGGGCGACCAGCGACGCGGACCGGGTGTCCGGATACGCCTCGCCGGGACCGCCGCCGTACCACCGCACCGCGTCGGCGGCGGACAGCCCGAACCGGATGCCGAGCCGGGGCAGCGGCACGGTCCAGTCGCCCTCGGGCGTCACCGAGACGGTCAGCCGCAGCCTCTCGCCGTCCGACGTCCAGCGGTACACCGTCGCCAGGCCCAGCTCCCGGGCGGCGGGCGCCACCCGGGTGCGTACCGTCAGCACGTCGTCGCCCGCCTCCACGGCATCCAGGCGGTGCCGCATACGGTGCAGGCCGAGCCGCCGCCACAGCAGGCCGTAGCGGGTGTCGGTCTGCCACTCGGCGCCGTCGTCGTTGTCGGTGGGGGCCCGCCACACGTCCAGCCGCAGCCCGGTGACCTCCACCTCGCCGACGCGCCGCAACGCTCCCGTGCGCGCGTCGAAGGCGGCCGGACCGAGGGTGATCAGCCCCCCGGCGGGCCCCGGCACCGGGCGCTCGGTCGCCGGCACCGACGGCGGAGTCCGCGGAGCCACGACCGCCTGCCCCCACGCCACCACGTGCCCCTTCGGCGCCCACGCGGTGTCCGACGCCAGCAGCGCCCGGACCGTCCAGTGCGTCTCGCCGCCCGGACCCTCGGGTGGCTCGGGCAGCTTCACGTCGGCCGACTCGCCCGGCGCGAGTGCCGGCACGGACAGGGCGCCGGCCTCCACGGTCTCGCCCTCCACCTGGTACGACCACTCGAAGGCGAGCGCCGACAGATCGGCGAAGTCCTGGAGGTTGGTCACGCGCACGGTGGAGTCGGAGCCCTCGCCGCCGCCCTCGATCCGGACCGGCTCGATCACCTTCTTGTACTCGATGAGGCCGGGGGAGGGGCTGCGGTCGGGGAACAGCAGGCCGTCGCAGACGAAGTTGCCGTCGTGCAGCTCCTCGCCGAAGTCGCCGCCGTAGGCGTAGCCGTAGCGGTCGTCCTTGATGCCGTGGTCGATCCACTCCCAGACGAAGCCGCCCTGGAGGCGCTCGTACCGCTCGAACAGCCGCTGGTAGTCGGCGAGCCCGCCGGGACCGTTGCCCATGGCGTGGCCGTACTCGCAGAGGACGAAGGGGAGTTCGCGGCGCCGGTGCGTGCCGCCGTCCAGGCCCTTGCCGATCCGCTCGACCTCCTCGTGGAAGGCGTACATCCGCGAGTACACGTCCGTGTTCCGGCAGTCGCGGTCGCCCTCGTAGTGCAGCGGCCGGGAGGGGTCGCGGCCGTGGATCCACTCGGCCATGGCGGTCAGGCCGCGGCCGGTGCCGGCCTCGTTGCCCAGGGACCACATGATCACCGAGGGGTGGTTCTTGTCGCGTTCGACCATGCGGGCGGCACGGTCGAGCAGCGCCGGGGTCCAGCGGTCGTCGTCCACCGGGTTGTCCCGCCAGGCCTGTTCGACGAAGCCGTGGGTCTCCAGGTCGCACTCGTCGATCACCCACAGGCCGTACTCGTCGCACAGGTCCAGGAAGGCGGGGTGCGGCGGGTAGTGGGAGGTGCGGACGGCGTTGATGTTGTGCCGCTTCATCAGCAGCACGTCCTCGCGCATGGTCTCGAGGTCCAGCGCGCGGCCCTTCTCCGGGTGCCACTCGTGCCGGTTGACGCCCTTGAAGAGCACCGGGCGGCCGTTGACCTTGATCAGGCCGTCCGACAGCTCCACCGTGCGGAAGCCGATCCGCAGCGGCACCCGCTCGCCCTCGGTGGCCAGTACGCCGTCGTAGAGCACCGGCGTCTCCGCGGTCCACGGCCGGACGGGCACGGTCGCCGGCTCGCCCGTGGCGACATCGATGTCCAGGGCCGGCACGGTCACCCGGCCGGCCACCTCCGAGTCGACCCTCAGCGTGCCCTCGCCCGTCGTGTGGTCGTAGGAGGCGTGCACGAAGAAGTCCTGGACGCAGGCCGCCGGGCGGTGCAGCAGGCTGACGTCCCGGAAGATGCCCGGCAGCCACCACTGGTCCTGGTCCTCCAGGTAGGAGCCCGCCGACCACTGGTGGACGCGCACCGCGAGCACGTTGCCGGCCGGCCTCAGCAGATGCCCGACCGGGAACTCGTGCGGCAGCCGGGAACCCTTGAACTCGCCGAGGTCCGTGCCGTTGAGCCAGACACGGGCGCAGGACTCGACACCGTCGAAGCGCAGCGCCGCGCCCCCGTCCGCGGGCCAGTCGGCGGGCAGGTCGAAGACGCGCAGGTGGTCGCCGGTCGGGTTCTCGGTGGGGACGCGGGGCGGGTCGACGGGGAAGGGGTAGAGGTGGTTGGTGTAGATGGGCGAGCCGTGCCCCTGGAGGACCCAGTGGCCGGGGACCGTGACCTCCGTCCAGTCCCCGGCGTCGTACCCGGGCTCGGCGAAGGAGTCGTCCTCGGCGTCGGCCG
This sequence comes from Streptomyces sp. MK7, assembly GCF_032658145.1. Taxonomy (NCBI): domain Bacteria; kingdom Bacillati; phylum Actinomycetota; class Actinomycetes; order Kitasatosporales; family Streptomycetaceae; genus Streptomyces; species Streptomyces sp. MK7. The sequence goes on along the minus strand of NZ_JAVACL010000006.1, from coordinate 133,452 downwards.
TGCGCGACAGCCGGAACCGCCAACTTCCGTTCAGTGACAGTGACATGGCGTCCGAGGACGCGTAGCGGGCGCGGGGCGGCAGCACCCCGGAGCCCGGTGAGACGTCCTCGACGTGATCGGTGACGGTGCGACGACTGCGGAAAGACATCGGACTCCTAGGGTCTGTCCGGCGGATCAAGGTGCAGGTAAGCAGCGACGCTGATCAACTCAGCTGAGCGGGGGCTGGTGCGTGCAGCCGCAAGGCGGAGAAGGGAGTCGACGCGATGGGGGTGCCCCCGCGCGAGCTCGTTCGAGCGTGGGGGAGTCGGCGAGGGACGACAACGCCGCTGGGGGTCCCCCCACGCCGTTGAGGCAGTGGGGGAGGGCGTGCCGGCCCCCGCGTCTGCGCCATGATCCGCCGGACAGGCCCTGGCTCAGCCCTTGATACCGGTCTGCGCGATCCCCTGCACCAGCCGGCGCTGGAGGAAGAGGAAGACGAACAGCAGGGGCAGGATGGAAATGGCGGTGGCCATGAAGATCAGGTGGTAGTTGACCGTCTGATTGGTCATGTACGAGGACAGTGCGACCTGGACGGTCCAGGCGCTGGGGTCCTGGCCGATGACCAGTGGCCACAGGAACGAGTTCCAGCCGTTGATGAAGGTGATGGTGGCGATGGCGGCGAAGAAGTTCAGCGAGTTCGGGACGACGACGCGCCAGTAGGCACCCCAGTAGCCGAGCCCGTCCACCCGTGCCGCCTCCTCGAGCTCCTTCGGGAACCCCAGGAAGTACTGCCGGAACAGAAAGCAGGTGAATCCGGTGAACAGGCCCGGGATGATCAGACCCCGGTAGCTGTCCACCCAGCCGAGGGACGACACCAGCACGAAGCTGGGAACGAAGGTGACGGCGGTCGGGACCATCAGGGTGAACAGGACGCCGTAGAAGACCTTGTTGGCGTGCCGGTACGGGATGCGGGCCAGGCCGTAGCCGGCCAGCGAGCAGACGAACAGTGTGCCGGCCGTGTGCAGCACGGCCACGATCAGCGAGTTCAGCATCGACTGGCCGAAGTCGACCGTCACGTCCCGGAACGGCTCGGTGATGTTGCCCCACTGGATGTGGGTGGGGAAGAACTTCCAGTTCTCGCCGGTGATCTCGGGATCGGTGGAGAAGGCGTTGCGGATCAGGATGTAGAAGGGGACCAGGAACAGGACGGCGGCGATGCCGGTGGCGAGGTAGAGGCCGGAGGAGCTCATCATCGAGCCACCGCGCCTCGTGCGGCGTGGCTTCCCGGCCTCGGGTGCGGTCGTGGTCACTTGGACTCCTCACCCCTTCCGAAGCCCATGATCCTGCCCTGGAACAGGGTGACGGCGCAGATCAGGAGCGTGAGGATCACCGCGCCGGCGCTGCCCTTGCCGTAGTTCTGGTCCTGTCCGAGGGCGGTGTAGTAGAGCTCGACGAGGGGCGGACGTCCCCAGGTCGTCCTGGACAGCAGATTGAAGAACTCGTCGAAGGCCTGGTAGGCGGCCACGATCAGCAGCAGGATCACGGCCGTCGAGGTGGCACGCAGCTGCGGCAGTGTGATGTACCGGAAGGTCTGCCAGCCGCGCCTGGCGCCGTCGATGGCGGCGGCCTCGTACAGCTCCCGCGGGATGTTCTGCAACGCGGCCAGGAAGAGGATCATGTAGAAGCCGGACTGCAGCCACAGGCGGGCGGTGACGATGACCAGCCAGTACCACGGTGGGCTGGGATTGGCGAGCCATGCGGTGTTGTCCACACCGAACAGGGCGAGGACGGTGTTCGCCAGACCGAAGCGCACCCCGTTGAAGATCGACATCTTCCAGATCAGCGAGGCGGCGACGTAACTGCACGCCGTCGGCAGGAAGAACACCGACCGGAAGAAGGCCCGCATGAACCTCAGCCGGTTCACCATCAGCGCCAGGCCCAGTGAGAGCGCCCATGTCGTGGGCACGATGAACAGGGCGAAGACGGTGAAGGTGACGAGGGAGCCGGTGAAGTTGCTGTCCGTCAGGATCTCCCGGTAGTTGCCCAGGCCGACGAAGTCGCTGGGCGCGACCGTGAACCGGGCCTCGAAGAAGCTGAGGTAGATGCTCCAGCCGATGGGAACGTAGACGAAGACGATCAGCCCGATGAGGAACGGGCTGGTGAAGAGCCAGAAGTTGAAGGTGCGGCTGCCCCGCAGCCACCGCCGCGGCCTGGCCGGGGAGGCCTCGGCCGGGGCGGGGCCCGCCAGGCCACGCGTCGTGGTCGTCGACATGTCGTGATCCGTCCGCCGGCCTATCCGAAGAGCTTCTTCAGTTCGGCGTTCACCGTCTTGTCGCACTTGTCGAGGGCGGCCTCCGGGTCACCGTTCTTGCGGACGCAGTCGGCGAAGACGTCCTCCGTCGCGGTGATCATGGCTTGGGTCCAGCCGATCCTGTCGAAGTGGCCGTACTCGTCGAACAGTTTCACGCCCTCTGCCGGCAGGCCCGACTTCAGCTTGGTCGCGGACCGGGCGATGGAGGTGCGCGGCGGGATGTGGAAGCCGTAGGACAGAGCCCAGTCCTCCTGGTACTTCTTCTGGTCGATCCACAGCCACTTCACGTACTCCTTGGCCGCGTCGACGTTCCCGCTTTTGGCGTTGACGAAGACCGACCAGCCGCCGTTGTAGACGGAGGGCTTGCCGGCGGCGCCGACCTTCGGGAACGGCATGACGCCGAGGTCGTCGCCGAGGGTCTGCTGGAACTGCGGCATGGCCCACATGCCGCAGAACTGGATGGCGCACAGGCCCTGGTTGAGCGCGGAGGGGTCCCAGTAGTCGGCCGGGGCGTCCAGCAGCAGGTCGCCGCTGGTGAAGAGCTTGCGCAGCTTCTTCAGGCCCTCGACGACGCCGTCCGTGTGGTAGGCGATCTTGTTGTCGTCGGTGAGGGTGTCGGCGCCGGCCGAGTAGAACAGCGGCTGGATGACGGCGTGCAGGTCGTTGCCGAGGAAGACGCCCTTGACCTTGTCGGTGGTGAGCTTGGCGGCGGCCTCGATCAGCTCGTCCAGGGTCGTGGGCGGCTCGATGTCCGCCTTCTCGAGCAGCGACTTCCGGTAGAAGAAGAACTGCGGGTCGTCGAGCATGCGGATGCCGTAGATCTTGCCGTCCACGGTGTGCGAGGCGATGTCCGCCTGGTTGAAGTCGTCCTTGACCGGCTCGACGAGGTCGGTCAGGTCGGCCACCTGGCCGCTCTTGATGAGCTGGTACTGCGGGTGGAACTCGAACACGTCCGGCGCGCTCTTCGTGAGCAGGCTCGCGAAGAGCTTGCTCTCGAAGTTCGACCCGGTGATCCACTGCGTGGTCACATGGGCGCCCTTGTACGCGGCGGCGTACCGCTTGATCGCCTGCTCGGTCCCCGCCTCGCCGTAGGCGTGGAACATCTGGGCGAGGTTCTTGCCCGACCCGCTCCCTGAGCCCCGGCCGTTGTTGCTGCCGCAGGCGGCGAGCGTGCCGGCGGCGGCCAGGCCCGCGGCGGCCCGGAGGATCGATCGGCGGTCCCAATTGCTGCTGCTCAGTCGCGGCATACTGACGTCCTTGTCTCGATTGCGGCTGGGGTGTGGCGGGACGTTAATCTTCGGCTAAGGCTTCGGCAAGGGGTTGGACGAAGTCTGTTCGAAGCGTTGCGGACGGTTCGTGATACCGAACACGCCCACGGCGCACGCCGGTTGAGGGCCGCCGGGTCAGGGTGTCCGGCGGCCCTCGGTCATGGGGGAGGGATGGCTGTCCGGCCGCGGGGGAGGGGCTGCTGCCCGGCCGCGGGGGAAGGGGTGCGGCTGCCCGGCCGTACCCGTCAGGAAGGCGGAGCGGTACGGCTCCTGGCGGGGGCGGCGGTGCGCTTGTGGTTCCTCTGGCCGACCGACTGCAACGCGCCCTCGAGCGCGAACGTGGCCGCGCCCAGGCACACGGGGTCGGTGGGGATCGCGGAGAGGACGATCTCGGTGGCGGCGTACGGCCGCTTCAGCGCGTGCTGGGCGACGGTCTCGCGCACCTCGCGCAGCAGCGGCTCGCCCAGCGTGGCCGCGACCCAGCTGCTGAGCACCACCACCTCGGGGTTGAGGAGGTTCACCAGGTCGGCGATGGCCGCGCCGAGGTAACGGGCGGTGTCGCGGACGACCTTGACGGCCACCGGGTCGTCGGCGGCGACGCCCCGGGCCAGCGCGTCGATGGTGGCCGTCTGGTCCCCGGGGTGCAGCAGGGGGCTCTGCGGGCTCAGCTCGCGCAGGTTCAGCATGATGCCGGGGGCGCCGACGTACGTCTCCACACAGCCGTGGTTGCCGCAGTGGCACAGCCGGCCGTCGAGCACGAGCGTGGTGTGGCCCCACTCGCCGGCGCTGTTGCTGACGCCCCGGTGCAGTCCGCCGCCCAGCGCCAGCCCGGCGCCCACACCGGTGCCGAGGTTGACCACCACCGCGTCCCCCCGCCCGCGCGCGGCCCCGAACCACAGCTCGGCGACCGCGCAGGCGCGCAGCGGGTTGTCCAGGTAGAGCGGGTAGGCGATGTGCTCGGCGAGCAGGTCGAGGAGCGGTACGGCGTGCCAGTCCCAGTTGGGCGCGTACTCGGCGATGCCGGTGTCGCGGTCCACCTGGCCCGGCACGCTCACGCCCACGCCCAGCACCCGGGCGCCCTCCACGCCGGCCTGCGCCACCACCGAGCCGACGGCGGCGGCTACATGGCCGACCACCTGCTCCGGGCGGCTCTCGCCGGGCCGCATGTCCTCGTCGGCGCGGGCCAGGACGTTCAGCGCCAGGTCGAACAGCTCGACCCTGACATACGTCTCCGCGATGTCCACGCCGATCAGCGCGCCGCCCGCGGAATCGACGGCCACCAGGCCGCGCGGCCGGCCGCCCGCCGAGTCCTCGAACCCCACCTCGGTGATCATGCGCAGGTCGAGCAGCTCGCCGACGAGCGTGGCGACCGTGGCGAGGCTGAGCCCGGTGGCGGCCGCGAGCTCCTGGCGGGACGTGGGCGACCGGGCGATGATCTGGCGCAGCACCTCGTAGCGGTTCGCGGTACGAATGTCCCGTGACGTGCGCTTCACTGCGTCTGCCCCCATCTCCTCGCCGAGACCGCCGCAAGGCTATGGCCTGCGGCGGTCGTTCGACAAGGGCTTAGGAAAGGGGCTGTAGAAAGTCGCAGGCGCCGTGCGAGGTCGTCGTCAGCCGAGCAGGTCCCGCACGAAGGCGTTGGTGAACTTCCCCGCCGGGTCCAGCTCGCGCACCAGCGCCCGGAAGCCGTCCAGACGCGGATACCGCGCGCGCAGCTCGGCGGCCGGCACGGCGAACACCTTTCCCCAGTGGGGCCGGGGGTCGAAGGGCTCCAGGGCCTCTTCCAGCCGCCGCACCGCCGGGAGCACCGCCGCCGTGTCCTCGATCCAGGTGAAGTGCAGCGCCACCGTGTCCCGGCCGTGGCTCGGGCTCAGCCACTGCTCGTCGGCGGCGACCGTGCGCACCTCGCAGGTCTGCAGGACGGGGGCGACCGTCTCCCGGATCCGGTGGACGGCGTGCAGCGCGTCCAGGGCGCACCCTCGGGGCAGCAGGTACTCCGACTGGAGCTCGGCGCCGCTGCTCGGGGTGAACTCCGCCCGGAAGTGCGGCAGTCGCTCGTGCCAGGGCCCCGGCACGCCGAACTGCTCCGTGCAGTTCTCCGCCGGCATCCCGGGCACCGGGTGGAGCGCGACCTTGGCGGGCACCGCCCAGGGGAAGTCGGGCAGCACCTGGTCGGTGCGCCGCTTGAGCCACACCTGCCTGAAGCCCGGGTCCCGCCAGTCGGTGAACAGGCTCACGCTGTACGCGGCGCCCGCCACCGTCTCGAAGTCCAGTCCCTCCAGCGGGAGTTCGGTGAACAGGTGCTGCTCCACCAGGTAGGCGGGCTCCAGGTCCAGGGTGAGCGCGGTGACCACACCGAGCGCGCCGAGCGAGGTCACCGCGCCGCCGAACCGTGCGTCGCCCTTCCCGATCCGTACCGTGGAGCCGTCCGCCGTGACCAGCTCGACCTCGCGCACCGCCGCCGCCAGCGGGCCGTTGGCCACCCCCGAGCCGTGGGTGCCGGTCGCCACCGAGCCGGCCACCGAGATGTGCGGCAGGGACGCCATGTTGGGCAGCGCCAGCCCGTGCGCGTGCACCCGGCGGGCCAGCTCCGCGTACCGGACCCCGCCGCCGACCCGGACCGTGCGGGCCGCCGTGTCGACGTCCACCTCGGCCGGCAGCGCGTCCAGGCGGAGCAGTACGCCGCCGGCGCCCGGATCGGCGATCTCGTTGAAGGAGTGCCCGCTGCCCAGGGCGCGCACCGCCGCGCTCTTCCCGACCACCGCCCGCAGCGCCTCGACCGAGTCCGGCCGGTGCACCTCCCCGGCGGTGTAGACGATGTTGCCCGCCCAGTTGGTCACGGTCCCGCTCATGTCGTCGTCCCTCCCCGGGGCGTCCAGGCCTGTCTCGGACTCCCGTCGTGCGCCCGCATGCCGAGGGAACCTATCCGACGGTCGGTGATGTCGTCTTATTTTGTCAAGCCAACATACTAATTCCTCGCCCGCCCTCCCCGTCCCCGTCCCCGTCCCGCCCCGGGGAACCGGCCCGCCGGCAGGCATGGAGGGGACCCGGCACGGCCGCCCCGCGGCCGGGGGCATACCGTGAGGAGTCGTACGCACCGAGCCAGGAGGAGAGACGGGATGGGCAGCCGTACCGCGCTGGTCGAGGATCTGATGGAGCGCTTTCCGCATGTGCCGCGGGAGGCCGTCTTCAAGGAGGACCTGCTGCGGGGCGGGGTGGCCTTCGACCCCTCCGCGCTGAGCGACAACGAGAGCGGCGAGGTCAAGCCGAAGTCGTACTTCATCTTCTCCTTCGACCACGGCACCCTGCCCGAGCTGGGCGAGGCTGCGCTCAGGCGCCCGCCGGAGGAGATCATCCTCACCGGCGGGCCGTACGACCTGCGGCGCACCGTCGTCTCCGTCCGGGTGAATCCCGCCTCGCCCTACCGCGTGGCCGCCGACGACGAGGGCCTGCTCGGGCTCTACCTCGACGGCCGGCGCATCGCCGACGTCGGGGTGCCGCCCATGCCGGAGTACTACCGGCACACCCTCTCAAGCGGGAAGTCCGTCATGGAGGTGGCCCCCACCATCCAGTGGGGCTACCTGATCTACCTGACGGTCTTCCGGGTCTGCCAGTACTTCGGCGCCAAGGAGGAGTGCCAGTACTGCGACATCAACCACAACTGGCGCCAGCACAAGGCCGCCGGCCGGCCCTACACGGGCGTGAAGGACGTCGAGGAGGTCCTCGAAGCCCTGGAGATCATCGACCGGTACGACACCCAGAAGGCGTCCACCGCGTACACGCTGACCGGCGGCGCGATCACGTCCAAGGTGGCGGGCCGCGACGAGGCCGACTTCTACGGCCACTACGCCAAGGCCATCGAGGAGCGCTTCCCCGGCCGCTGGATCGGCAAGGTCGTCGCCCAGGCGCTGCCCAAGGACGACGTGCAGCGGTTCAAGGACTACGGCGTGCAGATCTACCACCCCAACTTCGAGGTGTGGGACCGGCGCCTGTTCGAGCTGTACTGCCCCGGCAAGGAGCGCTACGTCGGCCGTGACGAGTGGCACCGCCGCATCCTGGACTCCGCGGACGTCTTCGGCGCGCGCAACGTGATCCCCAACTTCGTCGCGGGCGTGGAGATGGCCGAGCCGTTCGGCTTCACCACCGTCGACGAGGCCATCGCCTCCACCACCGAGGGCCTGCGCTTCTTCATGTCGCATGGCATCACGCCCCGCTTCACCACCTGGTGCCCGGAGCCCACCACCCCGCTCGGCAAGGCCAATCCGCAGGGCGCGCCGCTGGAGTACCACATCCGGCTGCTGGAGGCCTACCGCGCCACCATGGACGACTTCGGTCTCTCCTCGCCCCCCGGCTACGGCCCGCCCGGACCCGGCCGCGCCGTCTTCTCGGTCAGCTCCTTCATGGACAGCCTGCCCGCGGACGACGCGGCGGACGACACGGCGCGCGAGAAGGAGACGGCGCCGGAAGGCGCGTAGGAGGGCGAGGGACGGCACGCGGGAAGGGGACGGCGGCGGACGGGCGCCGGTGCGGGTTTCCGGGCACCGTGAGTCGGATGCGGCGCCGATCCGTATCACGGACATGACGGAGCGGAGCCGGGGGCGGCGGCGCGTGCCACGGCATCGGAATACGCGGCTTGTCAGCCGTGTCCGGGACGTGCGAAGCTCGGGCCCTGCCGGGGGGCCGCACCCCAACTCCGCTGTGAACCAGGGCCTTTCGTTTGGATCAGGCCGGGTTAGGGAGCGGGGTCTGGTGCCGTGGATCGCAAGGCGGAGGAGGGCGTCATGGCGGAGCCATGGCAACCGACGACAACGCGGCGAGGCGCGGTGCCAGACCCCGCGAGCCCGGCATGATCCAAACGAAAGGCCCTAGGTCAGTCGACCTCGCCCGTGGACGCAGGAGAGCCATGCCCGAGCAGCCGAGCCCCAAGGACGCCACCGAGGCAGCGCTGTGGGCCGAGTGCTGGGACGCGGTGCTCTCCTACGCCGACCTGTGCACGGCCGGCGCCGCCGCGGCGCACGAACTGGCCACGGAGGCGTTCGCGCTCGGCCTGCGCGAGGTGCGCGCCGCCGACGCCGGGGCGTCCCGCGGCCGCCGTACGCCCCGGCTGCCCGCGATCCCGCTGATGCTGACCGCGGTACGCACCACGGCCGCGGCCTGGGAGGCCGGCGGACTCGGTGACCGGCTCGACCCGGATCTGCGGCTGTGGCTCAACTCCGACCGGGCCGCCCGCTATCCGGGCCCGCCGCCGCTCCGCCCGCTGGCGCTGCGCGGACTGCGGGACCTCCAGGAGGCGGACGCCGCGCTGCTGTGGCTGGCCGAGGTGGAGGCGCTGCCGCTGGTCGTGGTGGCCCGCCGGCTCGGGCTCGACCCGGCGACCGTCTCCGAGGAACTGGACCAGGTCCGGGCCCTGTTCCGGGACCGCTGCCGGCGCAACCACCTCGACACCCCGATGGACGCGGAGTGCCGCCGCTACGCCCGGCTGCTGGACGCCGTCAGCCGCTCCGCGTCCGCCGGCGAGGCGCCCGAGGACCTGTCCCGGCACCTCGCCACGTGCGTGCGGTGCGCGGAGGCCGCCGCCTGCCTCCGGCCGCACGGCGGCGGACTGCCCGCCGCGCTCGCCGGCGGCGTGATCGGCTGGGGCGGCCTCGCCTACCTGGAGCGCCGCCGCCGGGCGGCCGAGGTACGCCTCGGCCCGCCGCGCTACGCCCCCGGCACCGAGAGCGCTGATCCGCCGGAGACCGGCACGGGCCGGGCCCGGGTGGTGCGCGGCAGCCTGCTCGCGGCGGCGGTCGCGCTGTCGGCGCTGGCACTGACCGTGTCACTGATGCCGTTCGGCGGCTCGGCGAGCGACTCCGCCCGCGGCGAGGGGGAAGGCCGGCCGGTCGCGGACGGCGGATTCACCCTGCCCTCCGCGGACCCCTCACCGCACTCGGCCCGTGGCTCGGCCGCGGCCACCGCCCCGGCGTCCCGGTCCCGGCGGCCCTCCCCGAGCGGCAGTGGCACCGCGACCGGCTCCGGCCGCGCCGACCCGGACCCGGAACCCCAGGGCACCTCGTCGTCCACCACCGCGACCGGATCCGGCGACGGCTCCCGTCCCTCCGACACGCCCGCCCCGTCCAGCAGCGCGGCCCCGACCTGCACGGTCCACTACGACCTGGCCGACCAGTGGAACGGCGGCTTCCAGGCCCGTGTCACCGTCACCACCACCCGGGCCCTCGACACCTGGCGGACGAGCTGGACCTTCCGCGACGGCCAGCGCATCACCCAGATGTGGGACGCCACCGTCCACCAGGACGGTCCCCGTGTCACCGCCACCGCCGCCGACTACGACCGCACCGTCCCCGCGGGCGGCACCCTCTCCTTCGGCTTCATCGCCTCCTGGCACGACCGCAACTCCCCACCCGCCGACTTCGCGCTCGACGCACGCGCCTGCACCACGACGTGACGGCACACACCCGACCGGGGGCGCACCGAGGAGGCGGGAACCGCCTTCTCAGGTGGCCTGTCCGGAAACGGGCACGACGTCCTCGAGGGGACGGGTAGGCATGTACCTGCGGCCCGTACCGCCGGGTACAGGGCCGATGAACGCCCGATTGACCGCGGATGCCCCGTCAACCCTCCCCAGAGGAGAGAACCCGAGACATGTCTTCACGTGAACCCGCGCACCACTCACCGCAGCGCATCGGCGTCGTGGCCGAGTCCGCCTCCGGGGAGACCCGTGTCGCGGCGACCCCCGCGACAGTGCGTCAGCTGCTGGGCCTCGGTTACCAGGTCGTGGTGGAGCCCGAGGCCGGCGAGGCCTCCGGCTTCAGCGACCAGGCCTACGTCGATGCCGGTGCCGAGATCGGCGAGGCCTGGACCGCGGATGTCGTCCTGAAGGTGAACGCCCCCGCCGGCCCGGAGATCACCCGATTGCGGCAGGGCGCGGCCCTGGTGGGCCTGCTGGCTCCCGCCGGGCGTCCCGAGTTGCTGCAGGCGCTCGCCGACGCCGGGATCAGCGCCCTGTCGCTGGACGCGGTGCCGCGGATCTCGCGCGCGCAGTCGATGGACGTGCTGTCGTCGATGGCGAACATCGCCGGGTACCGGGCGGTCATCGAGGCCGCGCACGTCTTCGGCCGCTTCTTCACCGGGCAGGTCACCGCGGCGGGCAAGGTGCCGCCGGCGAAGGTGCTCGTCGCGGGTGCGGGCGTGGCCGGCCTCGCGGCGATCGGCGCGGCCTCCAGCCTCGGTGCGGTCGTGCGGGCCACCGACCCGCGGCCGGAGGTGGCGGACCAGGTGAAGTCGCTCGGCGGTGAGTACCTGCCGGTCGACGTCGCCCAGGAGACGAGCACCGACGGGTACGCCAGGGCGACCTCCGCCGAGTACGACCGCGCCGCCGCCGAGCTCTACCACGCCCAGGCGCAGGACGTGGACATCGTGATCACCACCGCGCTGATCCCGGGCCGGCCGGCGCCGCGCCTGCTGACCGCCCGGGACGTGGCCGTCATGAAGCCGGGCAGCGTGATCGTCGACATGGCGGCCGCCCAGGGCGGCAACGTCGAGGGCACCGTGCCGGGGCGCGCGGTGGTCACCGACAACGGCGTGACCATCATCGGTTACACCGATCTCGCCTCCCGGCTGCCCGCGCAGGCCTCGCAGCTGTTCGGCACCAACCTGGTGAACCTGCTGAAGCTGCTCACGCCCGGCAAGGACGGCCGGCTGGTGATCGACTTCGACGACGTCGTGCAGCGGGCCGTGACCGTGGTGCGGGACGGCGACGTCACCTGGCCGCCGCCACCCGTGTCCGTATCGGCCGCCCCCGCCGCGCGGACCACGACCAGCGAGCCGGAGCCCAAGCCGTCCGAGCGACAACCCGGGCCGACGCCGACGAGACGCTTCGCGCTGATCGGGCTCGGCATGCTCGCGACGTTCCTGCTGGTGGCCTTCGCCCCGGCCCAACTCGCGGGGAACTTCACCGTGTTCGCCCTGGCGGTGGTGATCGGCTACTACGTCATCGGCAAGGTGCACCACGCGCTGCACACGCCGCTGATGTCGGTGACCAACGCGATCTCCGGGATCGTCGTGATCGGCGCCCTGCTGCAGATCGGGCACGAGAGCAGAATCGTCACCGCGCTGTCGTTCGTGGCGATCCTTCTGACGAGCGTCAACATCTTCGGAGGTTTCGCCGTCACCCGCCGCATGCTGTCCATGTTCTCGAAAGGCTGATGCGAGATGACCTCCCTGACAGCCTCCCACGCTGCCGACCTGGTCGCCGCGCTGCTGTTCATCCTCAGCCTGGCCGGCCTGTCCCAGCACCGCACCTCCCGCTCCGGTGTCGTCTACGGCATCGCCGGCATGGCCCTCGCCCTGGTCGCCACGGTCGTGATGGCGGCGCAGAGCATCGCCGCCGGGGCAGTGGCCCTGATCGTGCTGGCCATGGCGCTCGGCGCGGCGATCGGCCTGTGGCGGGCCCGCCGCGTCGAGATGACGCAGATGCCGGAACTGATCGCGGTGCTGCACAGCTTCGTCGGCCTCGCCGCCGTGCTCGTGGGCTGGAACAGCTACCTGGAGGTGGAGGCGCACGGCACGGCACAGACCCGGATCGGCGCCGACCTGCTGGCCATCCACCACGCCGAGGTGTTCATCGGCATCTTCATCGGTGCCGTCACCTTCACCGGCTCCGTCGTCGCGTTCCTCAAGCTCTCCGCCCGCATCAAGTCCCGTCCGCTGATGCTGCCGGGCAAGAACGCGCTCAACATCGGCGCGCTCGTCGCCTTCGTCGCGCTGACCACCTGGTTCACGGTCAGTCCCGGCCTGCCGCTGATGATCGCGGTCACCGTGCTGGCGCTGGCCCTGGGCTGGCACCTGGTCGCCTCGATCGGCGGCGGCGACATGCCCGTCGTCGTCTCCATGCTGAACAGCTACTCCGGCTGGGCGGCGGCCGCGGCCGGCTTCCTCCTCGACAACAACCTGCTCATCGTCACGGGCGCGCTGGTCGGGTCCTCCGGCGCCTACCTGTCCTACATCATGTGCAAGGCGATGAACCGTTCCTTCCTCTCCGTGATCGCCGGCGGTTTCGGCATCGAGGCGCCGTCCGGTGGCAAGGAGGAGCAGGGTGAGCACCGCGAGGTGCGCGCCGCGGACGCCGCCGAGATGCTCGCCCGGGCCCGCTCCGTGATCATCACCCCCGGTTACGGCATGGCCGTGGCCCAGGCCCAGCACCCGGTCGCGGAGCTGACGCGGCAGCTGCGCGAGCGGGGCGTCGAAGTCCGCTTCGGTGTCCACCCCGTCGCCGGGCGCCTGCCCGGGCACATGAACGTGCTGCTGGCCGAGGCCAAGGTGCCCTACGACATCGTCCTGGAAATGGACGAGATCAACGACGACTTCGCCGACACCTCGGTCGTCCTGGTCATCGGCGCGAACGACACCGTCAACCCCGCCGCGACCGAGGACCCGAGCAGCCCGATCGCCGGCATGCCGGTGCTGCGCGTCTGGGAAGCCGAACAGGTCATCGTCTTCAAGCGCTCCATGGCCTCCGGCTACGCGGGCGTGCAGAACCCGCTGTTCTTCCGCGAGAACAGCAGCATGCTCTTCGGCGACGCCAAGCAGAGCGTCGAGGAGATCCTGCGCGCACTCACCGCCGACGGACGGCACCAGGAGTCCGCGGCCACACGCCAGGCGACGGCAGCGGGCCGGTGACCCGGCCCTGAGCTCGTGCACCATCGCCCCAGGAGAGTCACCTCGGTGGTTCACCTGGGGCCTGCCCGGTTGCGGACGCCCTATGTGCGTATGGGGCGGGGGCGAAGGATCGGCCGGGCGAGCGTGGTGGGGGAGCAGGCAGGGCGAACGTCGCCTGTTGGCACAACAGGCCTAGGTGGCCGCGGTGCCGCGGCCGCCTCGGCGCTCGGAGCTGCGACCGCCGGTGCCGGCAGCGCCGCCCGTGGTTCCGCCGGCCGCCGTTCGGCGGCGTGATCCTCGGGCCGTCCTGCCGGATGCGGTGCCGGCCGGCGCACCGGCGGCGGCCCGGCGGTCGGAACCTCGGCCGGAATTACGGCCGCCGGTGTCGACGGCACCACCAGCGGACCCGGCGGATCCGGCCCGGCGGGCAGAGCCGCGCCCGCTGGTCGCGGAGGTGTCACCAGCTGCCGCCGCACCTGCGGCGGACCGGCGGTCCGAGCCCCGGCTCCCCGTCCTGGTGGCAGCACCCGTCGCCGTGCCGGGCCCGCCGCGGCTGCGGCGTCGGCCACCGGACCGCTTGCCGGGCTCGGTCCCGCTCTTCCGGTCCGGGCGGGACGCCGCCGGTGCCGTCGGCTGCGGGACTTCGATGGTGACGGGCACGCCGGAAGGCTCGCGGGCGCCCGTGATGGTGGCCAGCTCCGCGTCGCTCGACCTGACGCGGGCCGTCCGGGGGCGGATGCCCGCGTCCGACATGAGCCGGGTGACGTCCCGTTTCTGGTCGGGCAGGACCAGCGTGACCACGCTGCCGGAGCCGCCGGCACGGGCGGTGCGGCCGCCTCGGTGGAGATAGTCCTTGTGGTCGGTGGGGGGATCGACGTTCACGACCAGGTCGAGGTCGTCGATGTGTATGCCTCGGGCCGCGACGTTCGTCGCCACCAGGGCGGTGACCTGGCCGTTCTTGAACTGATCCAGGGTGCGGTTCCGCTGCGGCTGGGAGCGGCCCCCGTGCAGTGCCGCCGCGCGGACACCGACGGCCAGGAGCCGTTTGGTGAGCCGGTCGGCGGACCTCTTGGTGTCCAGGAAGAGGATGACCCGGCCGTCACGTGCGGCGATGCGCGTGGTGACCGCCTTCTTGTCGGTCTCGTCCTGCACATGCAGCACGTGGTGCTCCATGGTGGTCACCGCTCCCGCCGACGGGTCCACGGAGTGCACCACGGGGTCGGTCAGGAACCGCTGCACCAGCCGGTCGATGTTGTGGTCCAGGGTGGCCGAGAAGAGCATGCGCTGCCCGTCGGGCCGTACGCGCTCGATCAGCCTGGTGATCTGCGGCAGGAAGCCCATGTCGGTCATCTGGTCGGCCTCGTCCAGCACCGTGATGCGAACGTCGTCGAGCACGCAGTCCCCGCGTTCCACGAGGTCGTTGAGCCGGCCCGGAGTCGCCACGAGCACCTCGGCGCCACGCCGGAGCGCTTGGGCCTGCCGGGTGATGGACAGGCCGCCGACCACGGTGGCCAGCCGGAGGCCGACCGCCGTCGCGTAGGGGGTCAGCGCATCGGTCACCTGCTGGGCGAGTTCACGGGTGGGCACCAGTACCAGGGCGAGGGGTGCTCCGGGCTCCGCGCGCCGCCCCGCCGTACGGGCCAGGAGCGCGAGCCCGAACGCGAGGGTCTTGCCGGAGCCGGTACGTCCGCGGCCCAGCAGATCACGGCCGGCGAGCGAGTTGGGCAGCGTGGCGGCCTGGATGGGGAAGGGGGTGACGACGCCTTGCGCGGTGAGGGTCTTCAGCAGCCCCGCGGGCATGTCCAGATCGGCGAAGTCCGCGACGGCGGGGAGTGCGGGTGTCGTGCCTTCCGGCAGCCGGAACTCCCTCGGCGACGCCGCGGACGACGGGGGCGACGAGGCGCGCCGGTTCGACTTCTGGGACCTGCGGGACATGCGGTTGTCTGCCTTCCTGGAAACAGCACAAACCGTGGTCCGCACCATGAGGGTGCGGACCACGGTGAGCGGATGCGCGTCCGGCGATCAGGCGGGGACGATGTTCTCCGCCTGCGGGCCCTTCTGGCCCTGCGTGACGTCGAAGGAGACCCGCTGGCCTTCCTGGAGCTCACGGAAGCCCTGGGTCTGGATGTTCGAGTAGTGGGCGAAGACGTCGGGGCCGCCGCCGTCCTGCGCGATGAAGCCGAAACCCTTTTCGGCGTTGAACCACTTGACGGTTCCCTGTGCCATGACTTTCTCCTTCTGTAGGCAGAGGCCCCATCCGGAGATGCCGGAAAACAAATAATGCGCCTGAAGGAGAAACATTCCGGTCAGGCGCACATACGTTCATGGGTACCGCAACTGCAACTGCGACACCGTAGCACACACCGGCGGACCGCGGCGGATCACCGCTCGGTGGCGGCGGTGTGCGGCCCGGTGGTCTTCGCGGCGACACGGACGGAAATACGGTGGCGCCGGGGTGGGCGCGAATCTAAGGTGATGTCTGCTTCTCGCGGGGGCCGCCGGCCGCCGCTGCCGGCTGTGTGAGGAACGGGAGGTGTGAACCGATGACTGTCTTTGCGATGGGCGCTGCATGCGACCAGAAGACCATCCATTCCACCTCCGCGGTCTCCGGCTGACCACTCGTCATCCTTCATCGCGCCACTGAGCGCTGCGCCGGGACCGCCCTTGTGAAGGGTTCCCCTTGAATCTCTCCTCTCCTTCGGTCTGTCCGGCTTCGTCGCACCCGCTGGCCTCGTACGGCTGGGACGCGGGCTGGGAAGCCGAGTTCGCTCCCCACGCGGAGCGGGGTCTCCTGCCGGGCCGGGTCGTCCGGGTCGACCGGGGCCAGTGCGATCTCGTCACGCCGGCCGGCACGGTGCGCGCGGACACGGAGTTCGTCGTTCCGCGTGACCCGATGAAGGTCGTGTGCACGGGCGACTGGGCCGCCGTGGATCCCGACGGCGGCGATCCGCGGTACGTGCGGACGCTGCTGCCGCGCCGCACCGGCTTCGTGCGGTCCACCTCCTCCAAGCGGTCCGAGGGGCAGATCCTCGCCGCCAACGTCGACCACGCGATCGTCGCGGTCTCCCTCGCCGCCGAGGTCGACCTCGGCCGCATCGAGCGGTTCCTGGCGCTGGCCTGGGAGTCGGGCGCCCAGCCGATGGTCGTGCTGACCAAGGCCGACCTCGTACCGGACGCGGTGGGGCTGTCGTATCTCGTCCAGGACGTGGAGACGACGGCGCCCGGGGTGACGGTGCTGCCGGTCAGCGCGGTGACGGGGGACGGCCTCGACGTGCTCGTCGCCGCGGTCTCGCAGGGCACCTCCGTGCTGCTCGGGCAGTCCGGCGCCGGCAAGTCGACCCTCGCCAACGCGCTGCTCGGCGAGGACGCGATGGACGTCCAGGCCACCCGGGACATGGACGGCAAGGGTCGGCACACGACCACCACCCGCAACCTGCTCGCGCTGCCCGGCGGCGGTGTGCTGATCGACACGCCCGGACTGCGCGGGGTCGGACTGTGGGACGCCGAGGGCGGGGTCGGCCAGGTGTTCTCCGAGATCGAGGAGCTGGCCGAGCGGTGCCGGTTCCACGACTGCGCCCACGGCAGCGAACCCGGCTGCGCGGTGCTCGCCGCCATCGACGCCGGTGAGCTGCCCGAGCGGCGGCTGGAGAGCTACCGCAAGCTGATGCGCGAGAACCAGTGGATCGTCGCCAAGACCGACGCGCGGGTGCGCGCGGAGATCAAACGGGACTGGAAGCGCAAGGGCGCGCAGGGCCGGGCGGCGATGGAGGCGAAGCGGGGACGGTGGCGCTGACGCAGCGGTGATCGCCCGCGCCCGCGGGCCCGGCTCGGACCACCCGCGGGCGCCCCAGCGTGATGTCCGATTTCCGCCAGCGGCACCCTCGCCGCGGGCGGAGACTGGACAGCGTGATGAACGAGGACACCAGGTACGAGGCGGTGCGCAGCCGGGACGGTCGTTTCGACGGCGAGTTCTTCTTCGCCGTCGAGACGACCGGGATCTACTGCCGTCCCAGCTGTCCGGCCGTGACCCCGAAGCCGCACAACGTGCGGTACTTCACCACGGCCGCCGCCGCCCAGGGCGCGGGCTTCCGGGCCTGCCGCCGGTGCCGTCCCGACGCGGTGCCCGGCTCCGCCGAGTGGAACGTGCGGGCCGACGCCGTCGGCCGCGCCATGCGGCTGATCGGCGACGGCGTCATCGACCGGGAGGGCGTCGCCGGGCTCGCCGCGCGGCTCGGCTACAGCGCGCGGCAGGTGCAGCGGCAGCTGACCGCCGAGCTCGGCGCCGGCCCCGTGGCCCTCGCCCGGGCGCAGCGGGCGCACACCGCGCGCGTCCTGCTGCAGACCACCGACCTCCCGGTCACCCAGATCGCGTTCGCGGCCGGGTTCGCCAGCGTGCGGCAGTTCAACGACACCATCCGCACCGTCTACGCGGCGACCCCGAGCGAACTGCGGGCCGCCGCACCCCGGACCCGGCACCGCCGGACCGCCGCGCCCACCGCCGGGATCCCGCTGCGGCTCGCCCACCGGGGCCCCTACCAGGCCGGCCCGGTCTTCGACCTGCTCCAGCGCGAGGCCGTACCGGGCGTCGAGGAGGTGCGGGGCGCGCCCGGCGACCGGACCTACCGGCGCACCCTGCGCCTGCCCTACGGCACCGGCATCGTCGCCGTCGACGAGCGGCCCGGCGGGCCCCGGGCGGGCTCCGGCGCGCACCCCGGCGGCTGGCTGGAGGCCCGGCTGCACCTGACCGACCCGCGCGACCTGACGACGGCCGTGCAGCGGCTGCGACGGCTGTTCGACCTGGACGCCGACCCGTACGCCGTGGACGAGCGGCTCGGCGCGGACCCGCGACTGGCCCCGCTGGTCGCGGCCCGCCCGGGACTGCGCTCGCCGGGCGCCGCGGACCCGGACGAGGCGGCGGTACGGGCGCTGCTGAGCCCACAGGCCGCGGAGGAACTGGTACGGCGCTGCGGCAAGGCGCTCGACGCCCCCTGCGGCACCCTCACCCACCTGTTCCCCGAGCCGGCCGCCCTCGCAGACGCCGAGCCCGAGGGCACGCTGCGCGCCCTGGCCGCCGCCCTCGCCGACGGCACCGTACGGCTGGACCCGGGCGCCGACCGGGAGGAGGCGCACCGCGCGCTGCTCGCCCTGCCCGGACTGGACGCGACCACGGCCGCCGCCATCCGCACCCGCGCCCTCGGCGACCCCGACGTGGCCCCGCCCGGCGTGCCCGCCTCCGGCCGCTGGGCCCCCTGGCGTTCGTACGCCGCACAACACCTGCTCACCGCAGGGGAGTCGAGGACATCTTGAACACCACAGCGACCACGACAGAGACCATGACAACGACGGCGACACCGACACCGGCAGCGACCATGACCACGCCCGCCGACCCGGCCACCACGACGTACTGGACACGGATCGACAGCCCCCTCGGAGCGCTGCTCCTCATCGCGGACCGGACCGGCGCCCTCACCTCCCTGTCCGTGCCGGACCAGAAGGGCGGCCGCACGGTGCGGGAGGACTGGGTGCACGACCCCGGTCGGTTCCGCGCCGCCGAGGAACAACTGCGGGCCTACTTCGCCGGTGACCTCGAGGAGTTCTCCCTGCCGCTGCGCACCCACGGCACCGCGTTCCAGGAGCGGGTGTGGGCCGCCCTCGACAGCGTCCCCTACGGGGCGACCACGACGTACGGCGGGATCGCCGCCCGGATCGGCGCCTCCCGGGCCGCCGTACGGGCCGTCGGGGGCGCCATCGGCGCCAACCCGCTGCTGCTGCTGCGCCCCTGCCACCGGGTGATCGGCGCGGACGGCTCCCTGACCGGGTACGCGGGCGGCCTGGAACGGAAGGTGCGGCTGCTCACCCTGGAGGGCGCGCTCGCCTCCTGACTCAGGGGCGCTCCCGGGACACCCAGCCGCGCTCGTAGGCCTGCCAGCCCAGTTGCAGCCGGGTGGTCACCCCGGTCAGCTCCATCAGCCGCTTCACCCGGCGCTGTACGGTCCTCAGACCCAGGTCGAGCTGCTTGGCGACGCTCGCGTCGGTCAGGCCGGCCAGGAGGAGGGACAGCACTTCCAAGTCGGTGGCGTCGGGGCCGTCCGGGCGCTCCTCGACGACTCCACGGGCGCCGAGCCGCAGCGGCAGCGCGCCCCGCCACACCGACTCGAACAGCCCGGACAGCAGCTCCAGCAGCCCGCTGGCGTGCACGACGAGCGCGGCGGGCTCGGCGGTGTGCGAGGTGAGCGGCACCATCGCGAGCGTCCGGTCGGCGACCACCAGCTTCGTCGGGACCTGGTCCACGACCCGGACCCGTTCGTCGCGGCCGAGCGCGGCGGTCAGTTGTGTGATGCCGTCCGGCAGGTCCAGCACCGTGCGCTCGATCACCACCCGGTAGCGCACGCCGCGTCCGGCCGCCTGCTCCTCGGCCTCGTTCTCCGCCCCGGACACGACCACCGGGTTGCCGGTGACCAGGGCGCACACCTCATCCGTGGCGCCGAGCTGGAGCTGCAGGAAGCGCTGCGCGACCGCGGAGGCGCCGGTGACCACCTCCACCAGATCGTGCACGGCGGGCTCGGCGGCCGCCGCCCGGTACTCCTCGGCGAGCAGGGCGGCGGCCAGTTCCGCCTTCTCCAGTTCGTGCCGCTGCTGGGTGAGCAGTGCGCCGAGCGCCACCGCGGGCGGCGCGGCGACCCAGCGGCCGGGCCGGGCCGAGGACTGGGCCGCGAGTCCGTGCCGCTCCAGGCGGCGCAGCGCCCGTTCGGTGTCGTGCTCGGCGAGCACCAGCCGCCGCGCCAGATCCGGCACGTCGGCCGCGCCCACGGACACCAGCGCCCGGTACGCCGACTCGTGCCTCTCGTCCAGACCTATCGCTGCCAGCATCAGCTGCCGCTCCTCCCTTTCCCGACCTCCGGCACACCCGACAGCGGCGCGTGTCGGCGGTGGCGGAAAACAGCCACGGCGCAAACCCGCCGCCGAACATCATCGCCGTACCTCCGGTGATCCTGACAAGGTGGCAGCACCGAAGCATCCGGCGGCGTCCCGGTGCCCGGTCCGGAGGGCCTGGCCTGCTCGGACACGAGCGGCATCCGGCGGGCGGACGCGGGGAGCGGGCCGCGGCCGGGAGGGGTGGGCCGCGGCCGGACGGGGCGGGCGCCGTCCCGGACCCGACCCCGGGGGCCGTGCTCGCGGGGCGCGCCGAACGGCGGTGTTTCGGCCGTCCAGAACGTGACTCGCCTCCGGGTCACCCTGGCGTCGCCGGGCGGTTCTCCCGTGGGGGGCGGGACCGCCCGGCGGCTTTGTTCCGTACGCGCTCTTCGTGCGTACGTTCGAGATGTCACCCGGCGGGCCGTTCGCGGCCCGCCACCGGCTGGATTTTCCGCTTGCCCCGTTTTCAACGGGCCTGTGCGGTGGACAATTGGCGGCATGAGTCAGCAGGGGGGAAGGCCCACCGGTCGCGAGGACGACTGGTGGGCACAGCTGTACGACGACTCCACGGAGGACACCGGCCCCACGGCCGCGGCGGATTCCCTGGACGACCGGTTCGCCTCGGCGGCTGGAACACTGGGACGGACACCGGGGACCGCACGAGACGGCGGAGCGCCCTCGGAGGACCGGCCCGACACCGAAGCGGACATGACCGACGGCGGGACCGACGAGCGGACCGAGGACTGGTCGCCGCCCGACATGCCCGAGGCGCCCGAGGCGCCCGAGGGCGGTCCCCGCTCGCCGGCCCGACCGGCGACCGTACCCGCACCGCGCACCGCCCCACCGGCCGCCCCGCCGCCCGACGCACCGGCCGCCACTGCGGCACCGGAGCAGCCGGACGCACCGCCGGACCCACGGCGCCCGCCGGCGGACGCCCCCGGCACGCCGGGCCCCGCCCCGGACTGGTGGCAGGAGACCCCCTGGGACCGGCCATCGCCTCCCTCCGCGGACCCGACGCCCGACCCTCCCGACACCGGCGCCGACACAGAAACAGACACCGACGCAGCCGGCGGCGCCGACACAGACACAGACACCGGCACCGATCTCGATCTCGACCTCGACTCCGGTCTCGACTCGGACTTCGCCGACGCCGACTTCCACTCCGCCCCGCCCGAGCCCGCGGCGGCCCCCGACCTGGACGTTCCCGCACCGCTCACCGTCGCCCACGTGGGTTCCCGGCCGCCCACCTACGACGCCGAACCCACCGCACTTCCGGCAGCGGACCCGGACGAGTTGGACGACCTGGTGCCGGACACCGTGCTGGACGGGGCCCGTTACGGGGCCTGCACGCTGCGGGCCGTGTCCATCCGGGGGGACTCCCCCCGCTACCGGGGCGAGCCGCGCCGGGACGCGCTGCTCACCGCCCGGTTCGGTCAGGGCGAGCAGGCGCTGGTCCTCGTCGCGATGGCGACCGGCGCCCGTGCCGCACCGGCCGCACACCGTGCGGCGGCCGAGGTGTGCCGGTGGATCGCGCGGGCCGTGGGCCGCAGTCACGCCCGGCTGGCCGAGGACATCCGGGCCGCCCGGCGCAGCGAGCTCAAGTCGGGCCTGCACCGCCTCACCGACCGCAGCCTCGGCAGACTCCGGGCCGGCGCCGCCGAACAGGGCATCGAACCCGAGGAATACGCGGCCACCCTGCGCTGCCTGCTGCTGCCCGCCGACCCCGCGTGCCGTGCGCGTGTCTTCTTCGGCGTCGGCGCGGGCGGGCTGTTCCGGCTGCGCGACGGCGAGTGGGAGGACATCGAGCCGGACGTTCCCGAGCCGCCCGGATCGCCAGGGTCACCGTGGCCGCCGGGGCCGCTGTCGGGGCCCGCCGAGACCCCGGAGGGCGACCGGCTCACCATGGACCTCGGCGTCACGCCCGTCCCGGGCCCTCACGCCCCCGCGGCGGAGCCGCCCCGCGAACCCTTCCGCTTCCGCGCCTCCATCGCCCACCCGGGTGACACGCTGCTGATGTGCACGGCGGGCCTGGCCGACCCCCTGCGCGGCGAGGCCGAGTTGCGCGCGCATCTCGCCCGGCGGTGGTCCGTCCCCTCCGCGCCCGTCGCCACCATGTCCGTTCCCCCGGTGCCCGGCCTCGCCGCGTTCCTCGCGGACGCGCAGGTGCGGGTCAAGGGATACGCCGACGATCGTACGGCCGCGGCCGTTTGGGAGGCGTAAGCGCCAGGTCTGTGAATTCATGGACCCAGAGGACCCGCAGGAGACCGCACGGTCTCCGGCAGACCGAAGGGCACCCGAGAGCAATGGCCAAGCAGAACGTCGCAGAGCAGTTCGTCGACATCCTCGTCCGCGCCGGGGTCAAGCGCCTGTACGGTGTCGTCGGGGACAGCCTCAACCCGGTCGTCGACGCGGTCCGACGCAACGCCGCCATCGACTGGATCACCGTACGCCACGAGGAGACCGCCGCCTTCGCGGCCGGCGCCGAGGCCCAGATCACCGGGCGGCTCGCGGCCTGCGCCGGCTCCTGCGGCCCCGGCAACCTCCACCTCATCAACGGCCTGTACGACGCCCACCGCTCCATGGCCCCGGTCCTCGCCCTCGCCTCGCACATTCCCTCCAGCGAGATCGGTCTGGGGTACTTCCAGGAGACCCATCCCGACCGGCTGTTCCAGGAGTGCAGCCACTACAGCGAGCTGATCTCCAGCCCGAAGCAGATGCCGCGGCTGCTGGACACCGCCATACAGCACGCCGTCGGCCGCAGCGGCGTCAGCGTGGTGGCGCTGCCCGGTGACATCGCCGCCGAGCCCGCCCCCGAGAAGGCCGCCGAGGCCGCCATCGTCACCTCCCGGCCCACCGTCCGGCCCTCCGACGCCGAGATCGACCGGCTCGCCGGGATGATCGACGAGGCCGGCAAGGTCACCCTGTTCTGCGGCAGCGGCACCGCGGGCGCGCACGCCGAGGTGATGGAGTTCGCCGAGAAGATCAAGTCACCGGTGGGACACGCCCTGCGCGGCAAGGAGTTCATCCAGTACGACAATCCCTTCGACGTCGGCATGAGCGGTCTGCTCGGCTACGGCGCCGCCTACGAGGCCACCCACGAGTGCGACCTGCTGATCCTGCTCGGCACCGACTTCCCGTACAACGCCTTCCTGCCGGACGACGTGAGGATCGCCCAGGTCGACGTGCGGCCCGAGGTCCTCGGCCGCCGGTCCAAGCTGGATCTGGCCGTGTGGGGCGATGTGAAGGAGACCCTGCGCTGCCTGATCCCGCGCGTGCGGGAGAAGACGAACCGGCGCTTTCTGGACCGGATGCTCAAGAAGCACGCGGACGCGCTGGAGGGGGTCGTCAAGGCATACACGAGGAGGGTCGACAAGCACGTCCCGATCCACCCCGAGTACGTGGCCGCCGTGCTCGACGAAGTGGCCGACGACGACGCGGTGTTCACCATCGACACCGGGATGTGCAACGTCTGGGGTGCTCGCTACATCTCGCCCAACGGGCGCCGCCGGATCATCGGCTCCTTCTCGCACGGCTCGATGGCCAACGCGCTGCCGATGGCGATCGGCGCGCAGTTCACCGACCGCCGCCGGCAGGTGATCTCGATGTCCGGGGACGGCGGTTTCTCCATGCTGATGGGCGACTTCCTGACCCTGGTCCAGCACGACCTGCCGGTGAAGGTCGTGCTGTTCGACAATTCCTCGCTCGGCATGGTGGAGCTGGAGATGCTGGTCGCGGGCCTGCCCTCGTACGGTACGGCGAACAAGAACCCCGACTTCGCCGCCGTGGCCCGCGCCTGCGGCGCCCATGGAATCCGGGTGGAGAAACCCAAGGAGCTCGCCGGAGCGCTGAAGGACGCCTTCCGGCACAAGGGGCCCGCCCTCGTGGACGTCGTCACCGACCCCAACGCGCTGTCCATCCCGCCGAAGATCAGCGCCGAGATGGTGTCCGGGTTCGCCCTGTCGGCCTCGAAGATCGTGCTGGCGGGCGGGGTGGGCCGGATGGTGCAGATGGCCCGCTCCAACCTGCGCAACGTACCGCGGCCGTAGGTTCCGGCGTTCAGAGGCGGCCGTCCTCGAGGCGGCCGTCCCGGAAGCGGGCGCCGTCCTCCGGCCAAGTTCCCGCGGTCATGGCCGAACATATGGTCGTTGACGATTCGACATGACTGCCGCGTGTCCTACGGGGCATGGATTCCCGTGAACGTGTTCGAGCTGGAGGGGAACCGACATCGGCACGCGGGCGGGGGAGATGAAGAGTCAGGCACGAGGGGGCGGTCCCGTCACGGTCGGGGCCTCCTCGGGAGAGACGGTGGAGGCAGAGGCCGCCGGCGTGGCCGAGCGCGTTCCGGCGCCCCAGCTGAGACGGCGCCTGGGCCGGGCCGACCTGCGGGCGGTGCCCGAGGCGCGCCGGGCGCTGCGGGAGCTGCTGCGCCACTGGGGGCGACCGGAAACCTCGGAGGTGGCGGAGCTGCTCACCAGCGAACTGGTCACCAACGCGCTCGTCCACACCGACGACGACGCCATCCTGACGGCGACGGTCTCGTCGCACGGACTGCGCGTGGAGGTACGGGACTTCGTGGCCCGTACACCGCGGCCGCGCGTACCGGTCGCGGGCGAGGACACCCACGGCCGGGGCCTGGTCCTGGTGCAGTCGCTCGCTGACGCCTGGGGCGTCCTGCCGCACAAGGAGGGCAAGTCGGTGTGGTTCGAACTCGGGGCCCAGGCGGCGTGACGAGGCGGCCCCGGCACAGCCGAAGGGCAGCCGTGTGACGATGCGCCCCCCGCCACGGCCGAGGGGCACGGCCCGTACGGCCGTGCCCCTCGCGCACATGACGGCGTCACAGCTCCGGACCTAGCCGAACTGCTGCTCCAGGTCCTTGAGCTTGCGCTCCAGCGAGTCCAGGCGGGGCAGGGCCATCGTGTCGTCCTCCGTGGTGAGGTCCACGGTGATGGGGTCCGAGGCCTTGCGAACGGGCTGCAGGGAGGGCCGGGCGCGCACCGGGAGCGGCTCCGCCGCCGCTATGGCAGGCTCCGCGCCGACCTGGGAGGGACCGGGCTCCAGGGCCTGCGTCTCGCCCTGCCGGCCGCCCCGGCCGACGAAGCCGCGGTGGCCCCGGCTGATCGCCTTGAGCTGGGCGCGCTCGACGCGCTCCTGCTCGCGCCGCAGCCGCCGCCTCTCCTCCTTCTGGCGCCGGTCCTCGCGCACCTCCTCGACCGCCTCGTCCAGGCTGCGCACGCCCTCCAGGAGCATCAGCGACCAGGCGCGGTAGGTCTCCCGGGGGGCCCGCAGCCAGCGGACGATACGGATCTGCGGCAGCGGACGCGGCACCAGGCCCTGCTCGCGCAGGGCGGCCCGGCGGGTCTGCTTCAGCGCGCGGTCGAAGAGGACGGCCGCCGACAGGGACATACCGGCGAAGAACTGCGGCGCGCCCGCGTGGGCGATGCCCCTGGGCGCGTGCACCCAGTTGAACCAGGCCGCCGCGGCGGCGAACATCCACACCAGTATCCGGGAGCCGAGGGCCGCGTCACCGTGGCTGGCCTCGCGCACCGCGAGCACGGAGCAGAACATGGCCGCGCCGTCCAGGCCGAACGGCACCAGGTACTGCCAGCCGTCGGTCAGGCCGAGGTTCTGCTCGCCGAAGCCGACCAGGCCGTGGAAGGAGAGGGCGGCGGCGACCGCCGCACAGCAGAACAGCAGAACGTAGGAGGCGGTGCCGTAGACGGCCTCCTTGCGCCTGCGGCGCTCCTCGCTGCGCTCCCACGAGTCGTCGGCACGCGCGTTCCCGTCGGACCGCTTGCCGCGCGCGAGCACCGCCACCGCCGCCAGCACGCCCAGGAGCAGCACGGCGCCCGGAAGCAGCCAGTTCAGCGATATGTCGGTCAGTCTCATCTGGGGTCCCTTGCATGGGGATAGGGCGTAACGCCCGCCATAGTGGCCCAATCCCGCCGGCCCTCAGGGGGTTTCGGGGCAAGAGGCCGCCTGGAAGATGCAAGGGGATGCCCGGGGACGGCGTTCTGCTCGAACTGCCGCTTGAGGGGCGGGAGTTGAGTTCGAATAAGACTACCCGTACGGGTGGTTCCACGGAAAGTTCCCGCGACGGGTGAGGAAGTTGTGAATCCCCGGCACCCGTACGGGTGTTCTACTGGCCGATGATCTTACGGGATCTGGGCGGACGCGCCGACGCGGGGGAGGGCGGTCCGTTCCGGACGCTGACGGTTGCTCAGGAGAGTCAAGCGGCGGCCCTGGCAGCCGGTTTGGCGACCCGGTCCGCGTCGCAGGTGCGCGGTCAGGTGGCGCAGGTGTCCTCGGGCGCACCGTGTAGAACATGCAGCAGCTGACCCGGTCCCGGGTGGGCAGCACCTCGCCGTCCGGGCCGGTCAGCTCGCGGTACGCCGCCGAGCCGGCGTACGGCCGGGTCGCACCCGGAAGCAGCAGCTCCAGCTCGCGCATCGCCCGCCGTTCCTCGCCGAGCGGATGGGCGACGTACCACAGGCCCTCGACGATCTCGTCGGTCGCCATGCCCCACAGGGCCCGGCCGCGCCGCCGCATGCGCGGTCCGCAGGCGGCCGGGACCGGCTCCAGGTGCTCGGCGACGGCCGCCCGGACCTCGGCCCGCAGCGCCTCCTCGTCGGGCACCACACGGGCGTCGGGCCGCCCCGCCGCCGGGTCGTCCGGCAGACAGGCGAAGGAGACGGGGCGTACGGCCATGCGGCCGGCGGTGCGGTCGTAGGTGACGTGGGTCACAGGGAGGCGGGGCACCCGGCGGTGCAGGAACCACGGCACGGTGAACAGCAGGCAGGCAGGCCGGCCAGGCGTACCGGTGCAGGCCGAAGCTCGCCACCACGTCCGGGCGGGCGCGCACCCCGTAGTCCCGCAGTACCTGGGCGTCGTCCCAGGCCAGGAATGCCTCCAGGCCGGGCCCGCCCCGCGCGAGGGAGGCCGCCGTGACCCAGCCGCCGCCCCGCGGGGCCCGGTCGCCGGGGCCGAGCACCGTCACCGCCAGGCCCGGACAGGCCTCGGTGAGGCGGGCGTAGGCGTCCGCGGTGACCGACGGGGAGACGGGCATGCCGGACCACCGATCCGCACTCGACTGAAGGGGCGATCGAAGGCAAGCCTTACCTTACTTCACTTGACCGGAATGTGAACCCGCCGTCAGTTGCGCCTAAGGTGCTTGACGGGCGAGTAGCAACCCGCCGTAATGACCCCAAGCACCCACAAGCCCGGAGGAGAACCGTGAAGCAGGGCGCGCAGGGCTCCGCCGGGACCACCGGGGCCGGCATACCGCGGTTCCCGCCGGCCGGCGGCGCGGTACGGGTGCCCCGGCAGCCGCAGGCGGAGGACGTACGGCGGGAGCGGGACACCCCGGTGGCGGACGTACGGCGGGAACGGGACACTCCGGTGGCGGACGTACGGCGGGAACGGGACACTCCGGTGGCGGACGGTGCTCGCGGGGAGCACACGCACTGCGAGCGGCCCGTCCCGCCGCCCCGCCCCGTCGTCCGGCGCTCCTCCGTGCGCGGGCAGATCCTCGACGCCCTGCGCACCGCGCTGGTCAGCGGGGAGCTGCGGCCCGGCGAGGTCTACTCGGCGCCCGCGCTCGGCGAGCGGTTCGGGGTCTCCGCGACCCCGGTGCGCGAGGCGATGCAGCAGTTGGCGCTGGAGGGCGCCGTCGAGGTCGTGCCGAACCGCGGTTTCCGGGTCGTCGAGCGCGACGCCCGCGAACTCGCCGAACTGGCCGAGGTACGGGCCCTCATCGAGGTCCCGGTGCTGCTGCGGCTGGCCCGTACCGTGCCCGCCGAGCGCTGGGCCGAGCTGCGGCCGCTCGCCGAGGCCACCGTGCGGGCCGCGTCCTCGGGGTGCCGGGCCACCTACGCCGAGACCGACCGCGCCTTCCACCGCGCGATGCTCTCCCTGGCCGGCAACGAACAGCTCGTGCAGATCGCCGAGGATCTGCACCGCCGGGCCCAGTGGCCCCCGGTCGGCGGCTCCTGTCGTCCCACGCGGGCCGGGCTGGTGGCCGACGCCGCCCAGCACACGGCCCTGCTCGACGCGCTGATCGCGCACGAGACCGACGTGGTGCACCTGCTCGTGCGCGAGCACTTCGCGGCCGCGTGCTGAAGGCGGCGGTGATGGTGCCGGTGCGGGCGGCCGTCGTCGGTCAGTCCCCGTCGCCCGGCCTCGTGGCGGTCTTCGAGTAGGCGTCGTGCCAGGCGGCCTTCGCGCCGGAGTCGCCGATCCGGTACACCTCCACGACCGCGCCCGCGGCCACCACCACGGAGAGCACGGCCGCGGCCACCCGCAGCACCGCGCCGGAGCGCGCCCCGGCCTGTGCCGCGGGCGTCCGCCGGGAGACCAGCCAGACGCCGGCCGCCAGCACGAACAGGCCCAGCGCCCACGGGAGCATCCCGTCGCCCAGCTCGGCGTGGCGCCGCACCAGCGGGTCGTCGGCCACGTGCCGCTCCAGCCATTCGCCCGCGCTGGTCGTCAGCGGCACGCTCGCCAGCGTGACCAGTGCGAGCAGCGGCAGTGCCGGGCCCAGCCGCCGGGCGCCCTGCGGCCACAGCGCGCAGATCACGAGGACCAGCGCGGTGAGGGGCACGAGGACCACGACGACATGGACCAGCAGGACGTGCGCGGGCAGGCCGTTGAGCAGGCTCATCGGGGCGCTCCTCCGTAAGACGTGGGGGGTTTGCGCGGGCCGGGGATCCGTCCGCGTGTTCGGGCGCGCCAGCCTGGCACAGCAACCTCTCAGATTCCTCTGAGCCGGACCGGCCGCCCCGAGCCGTGCGCCCGGGGTCGTCTGCCCCTGCCCGGCCCACTCCTCAGGCCGTCGCCGCGCCCGCCGCCGGAGGCGCCAACTGGCGGGCCAGCCAGGTCGGTACGCCCCCCAGGAGCCGGAACAGGCGCCGGGCCTCCTCGCGCAGGCGGGAGGCCTCCGGTTCCGGCTCGGTGTCGGCCAGGGACACCAGCGCCGGGGCCGTGCCGACGAGGTAGCCGAGCTCCTCGCGGATGCGCAGGGACTCGGCGAAGCCGTGCCGCGCCTCGGCCAACTCCCCGTCGCGCAGGGCGAGTCCGGCCAGATGGCGCCAGGTGAAGGAGAGCAGCAGCGGGTCGGCGTGGGCGGTGGCGGCCGCGTGGGCGCGGCGGTAGGCGGCGCGCGCGGCCTGCGGGGAGCGCGTCAGGTTCTCGGCGATCAGCCCGCGCCGGAAGTCCAGCAGCGCCCGCCCCGGAGCCCCCGGCGGGATCAGCGCCGCCGCCCGGCCGAGCGCGGCGCGCGCCTCGTCGGCCCGGTCCCGTACGCCGTGCAGGGTGGCCGAGTAGGCCAAGTACCCGCGTTCACAAGCGGCCGCACCCCGCTCCTCGTCGGAGTGCGCGAGCGCCTCCGCGGTGCGCAGCGCGTCCTCGGCCTCCTGCCAGCCGGACTCGGTGTACAGGCAGCGTTCCACCAGCAGCACGGTGCGCTGCAGCGCGGCGGCGGCGGTGGCCGACGGCAGCAGTGCCGCCGCGTCGGCCCAGCATGCGCGTGAGCGCAGCCGCCATACCGCGGTCTGGAGTGGATCGTCACCTGGGGTCGTTCCGTTACCAGACATGGCGGTATGCGCCACGTTGCCCTCCCCGAGCACGCCTTCGAGCCTTGAGTGGTGGCGGCATCTCAGCACGAATTCCGCGGCCCGGCCAAGAGGGTGGGTGAAGGATTTCACAAAGTCCTGGTGTGTCGGCGGTGGCGGCGCCGGCCGCCGTCGACCGCCCTGACCTCAGCTCATGCGCAGTGCGAGGAAGAAGTCGAGCTTGTCCTCCAGGCGTGAAAGGTCACGTCCCGTCAACTGCTCGATCCGCCCGACCCGGTAACGCAGTGTGTTGACGTGCAGGTGGAGACGGGTCGCGCAGCGGGTCCAGGAGCCGTCGCAGTCGAGGAACGCCTCCAGGGTCGGGATCAGTTCGGCGCGGTGCCGGCGGTCGTAGTCCTTCAGCGGGTCCAGGAGGCGGGCGGTGAAGGCGCGGCGCACGTCGTCCGGGACGAAGGGCAGCAGCAGGACGTGGGAGGCCAGTTCCTGGTGGCCGGCCGCGCAGACGCGTCCCGGGCGGGCCGCCGCGACCCGCCGGGCGTGCCGGGCCTCCTCCAGCGCCCCGCGCAACCCCTCCGCCGAGTGCACGGCCGCGCTGACGCCGAGCGTGAGCCGCCCGTCGTCGTCGAGACCGGCCGACAGCGGGTCCCGTACGGCCTCCAGGAGCGCGTCCGCGAGGATCCCGGACTCCGAGCCGTCGTGCTCGCTGGAGACGGCGGGGAGCGGCACCAGGGCGATGGCCTCGCCGCCGGTGTGGGCGACCGCTATGCGGTCGGAGGGCTCGGGTCCGGTGCTGAGCGGGTCCACGAGGATCTCCTCCAGCAGCGACTGGGCCACCGGTCCGGCGTCGGCCGTGCCGCCCGGCCGTCGCCCGCCGGGCCCCTCGGCCGGGACCCCGGCGGGGCCGCCCGGTACGCCTGGCACGCCTGGTGCGTCGTCCCACTCGACGCGGGCCACCACCACCTGCCAGTGCGGGGCCGCGCCGAGGCCGGGCAGCAGCACGGGCGCCGCGACCCTGAGACGGGCGGCGATCTCGGCGGGCGGCGCGCCCGTCTGGACCAGCTCCAGGACCTCCTGGGCCAGCCGGCGGCGCACCGTGCGGGCCGCGTCCCTGCGGTCCCGTTCGACCGCGATCAGCTGGGTGACGCCGTGCAGCAGGTCGAGCCGCTCCTCCGGCCAGTCGCCCGCGTCGGCCTCCACCGCCAGCAGCCACTCCGACAGCACCGTCTCGCGCAGGTCCGGCGCGGTCTGCGGAGAGCGGCTGCTGCTGCGGATGGGGAACAGGGAGTACGTCGTCCCGCCGAGCGCGACGCGGTGCGGGCCGCGCCGGCCGGTACGGCCGGCCGCCAGGTGCTCGGCGGCGAGCTCGGCGCACACGCCCGGGGGCAGGGCGGGGCCGGCCACCCTGGGACCGGCGATCAGCCGGCCGGCGGGGGAGAGCAGCCAGGCCCGCAGGTCCAGGTCCGAGCCCAGCAGGTCCAGTACCACGTCCGGGCCGCCGCCGGCCGGCCCGGAGGTCATCATCCGGCGGTGCCGGTCCACCACGGCCGCGAGGTCGCCGGCCCGCTCGCCGGAGACCTGCCGTACGACGTGCTCGGTGATCGTCGCGAACGCCACCGACTCGTCCACCGCGAACAGCGGCAGCCGGTGCTTCGCACAGGCGAGGATCAGATCGTCCGGAACATAGCCGAGCTCCGCCGTGCCGGATGCCAGCCCGGCGACCCCGGCCTGCACCAGGATCCGTACGAACGGCTCCGAGTCGGCCGGGCCACGGCGCCAGGCCAGGCCGGTCAGCACCAGCTCACCGCCGGAGAGATAGCGGCTGGGGTCGCGCAGGTCGGTGGTCATCACGCCCCGGACGGTGCGGTCGAGCTCCTCCTCGCCGCCGAGCAGCTTCAGGCCCAGCGCATCGGTGTCCAGTAGTGCGCGCAGCCGCATTCTCGTCGCCGCCGTTCTTTGTCTCGAAAACTACGATGAATCTTGTGGGCGAGGATCCGGCCCGTGCGGCCGGACGACGGGTGTCACCGACCCGGCGTACGGCCGGACGGCAGCTCCGCCGCGGGTGGGGCCGTGGCCTCTGTTTCCAGGGGGAAACCAAGAGGTTGCCGAGGACCTCCGTTCATACGAATCTACAAGATGTCCGCGCTGGCCAGCCAAACCCTTCATGTTTTCGGTGACTGACTCCGGCGGAGCAGTCGGCGGTCTACTGAGGCCACTCCACGTAGGGGCCTGCCCGGCAGATCATGCCGGAGGAGGGAAACGGCTTCCCGCCGAGCAACGGGAGCGGGGTCTGGCGCGTGCAGATGCAAGGCGGAGGAGGGAGTCGACGCGGAGCGTCGGCGACTGACGACAACGCCGCAGATGCGCGTGTCAGACCCCGCGTGTCCGGCAGGATCTGCCGGGCAGGTCCCTACCACCACATGAACGAGCCTGGCCCGCCGCACACGGATTGGCTCAATCTGTACGACCCACGAGACGAAGAAGAGAGCCGGTCATGGACTTCCTTCGCCCCGCCAGCTGGGAGGAGGCGCTCGCCGCGAAGGCCGAGCACCCCACCGCTGTGCCGATTGCGGGTGGCACCGACGTGATGGTCGAGATCAACTTCGACCACCGCCGGCCCGAGTACCTCCTCGACCTGAACCGCGTCGGCGACCTCTACGAGTGGGAGGTGGGCGAGGAGAGCGTGCGGCTGGGCGCCTCGGTGCCCTACACCAGGATCATGGAAGACCTCCGTGCCGAGCTGCCGGGTCTCGCGCTCGCCTCGCACACGGTGGCCTCCCCGCAGATCCGCAACCGCGGCGGCGTCGGCGGCAACCTCGGCACGGCCTCTCCCGCCGGAGACGCCCACCCCGCCCTGCTGGCGGCGGGCGCCGAGGTCGAGGTCGAGTCGGCGGCGCGCGGCTCCCGCCTGATCCCCGTCGACGACTTCTACACCGGTGTGAAGCGCAACGCGCTGCGGCCCGACGAGCTGATCCGCGCCGTGCACATCAAGAAGGCCGACGGCCCGCAGCAGTACTCCAAGGTCGGCACCCGCAACGCCATGGTGATCGCGGTGTGCGCCTTCGGCCTCGCCCTGCACCCCGGCACCCGCACGGTCCGCACCGGGATCGGCTCGGCCGCCCCCACCCCCGTCCGCGCCCGCGCGGCCGAGGAGTTCCTGAACGCGGCCCTGGAAGAGGGCGGCTTCTGGGACAACGGAAAGATCATCGCCCCGTCGGTCGCCAAGCAGTTCGCCGAGCTGTGCTCCGCCGCATGCAACCCGATCGACGACGTCCGGGGCACCGCGAGCTACCGCCGCCACGCGGTCGGCGTCATGGCCCGCCGGACGCTGACCTGGACCTGGGAGTCGTACCGCGGCACCCGCAACGCCTCGGAGGGAGCTGCGTAATGCGCGTCAACTTCACCGTCAACGGACGTCCGCAGGAGGCCGACGACGTCTGGGAGGGCGAGTCCCTGCTGTACGTCCTGCGCGAGCGCCTCGGCCTGCCCGGCTCCAAGAACGCCTGCGAGCAGGGCGAGTGCGGCTCGTGCACGGTCCGCCTGGACGGCGTGCCGGTCTGCGCCTGCCTGGTCGCGGCCGGCCAGGTCGAGGGCCGCGAGGTCGTCACCGTCGAGGGGCTGGCGGAGTACGCCAAGCAGCGCGCGTGCCGCACGGACTCCTGCGGCACCAAGAGCGCCTCGCTCGACGAGGTGCGGCGCCGGCAGGCCCAGGGCACCGACTCGCAGACCGGCGAGGGCACCGAACTCTCGCCCGTCCAGCAGGCGTTCATCGACGCCGGCGCCGTCCAGTGCGGCTTCTGCACCCCCGGTCTGCTGGTCGCCGCCGACGAGATGCTGGAGCGCAACCCGAACCCGACCGACGCGGACATCCGCGAGGCGCTGTCGGGCAACCTGTGCCGCTGCACGGGCTACGAGAAGATCATGGACGCGGTCCGCCTGGCGGCCGCCCGGCAGTCCGAGGGGGTCTGACATGCCGGCCAACGGCGCACCTACGAAGATCACACAGGGTTCGCAGACCAAGGGCGGCATCGGCGAGTCCACGCTCCGCCCGGACGGCACCCTCAAGGTCACCGGCGAGTTCGCGTACTCGTCGGACATGTGGCACGAGGACATGCTGTGGGGCCAGATCCTGCGCTCCACCGTCGCCCACGCCGAGATCGTCTCGATCGACACCTCCGAGGCGCTCGCCACGGCCGGCGTCTACGCCGTGATGACGTACGACGACCTGCCGGCCGAGGTCAAGCACTACGGTCTGGAGATCCAGGACACCCCGGTCCTCGCCCACGGCAAGGTCCGCCACCACGGCGAGCCGGTCGCGCTCGTCGCCGCCGACCACCCGGAGACCGCGCGCCGCGCCGCCGCCAGGATCAAGGTGGAGTACCGGGAGCTGCCCGTCATCACCGACGAGGCCTCCGCGACCGCCCCCGGTGCGGTCCTCGTCCACGAGAACCGCACCGACCACCACGCCGGTCACGTCCCGCACCCCAACATCGTCCACCGCCAGCCGATCATCCGCGGCAACGCCGACGCGGCCGCGAGGCGCGCCGACTTCGTCGTCACGGGCGACTACTACTTCGGGATGCAGGACCAGGCCTTCCTCGGCCCGGAGTCCGGCCTCGCGGTGCCCGAGGAGGACGGCGGCGTCCACCTCTACATCGCCACCCAGTGGCTCCACTCCGACCTGCGCCAGATCGCGCCCGTGCTCGGCCTGCCCGAGGACAAGGTGCGGATGACCCTGGCCGGCGTCGGCGGCGCGTTCGGCGGCCGCGAGGACCTGTCGATGCAGATCCACGCCTGTCTGCTGGCGCTGCGCACCGGCAAGCCCGTCAAGATCGTCTACAACCGGTTCGAGTCCTTCTTCGGGCACGTCCACCGCCACCCGGCCCGGCTGCACTACGAGCACGGCGCCACCAAGGACGGCAAGCTCACCCACGTCAAGTGCCGCATCGTGCTGGACGGCGGCGCGTACGCCTCCGCGTCCCCGGCGGTGGTCGGCAACGCCTCCTCGCTGTCCATCGGCCCGTACGAGGTCGACGACGTCGAGATCGAGGCGATCGCCCTCTACAGCAACAACCCGCCCTGCGGCGCCATGCGCGGCTTCGGCGCGGTCCAGGCGTGCTTCGCCTACGAGGCGCAGATGGACAAGCTCGCCGACGCCGTCGGCATGGACCGGGTGGAGTTCCGCCAGGTCAACGCCATGAGCCAGGGCACGATCATGCCGACCGGGCAGCCGGTGGACTCCCCGGCCCCGGTCGCCGAGCTCCTGCGCCGGGTCAAGGCGATGCCCATGCCGCCGGAGCGCCAGTGGGAGAGCTCCGAGGGCCCGGACGTACGGCAGCTGCCCGGCGGTCTGTCCAACACCACGCACGGCGAGGGCGTCGTACGGGGTGTCGGCTACGCGGTCGGCATCAAGAACGTCGGCTTCTCCGAGGGCTTCGACGACTACTCCACCGCCAAGGTGCGCATGGAGGTCGTCGGCGGCGAGCCCGTCGCCACCGTGCACACGGCCATGGCCGAGGTCGGCCAGGGCGGTGTCACCGTCCACGCGCAGATCGCCCGCACCGAGCTGGGCGTCGCGCAGGTGACCATCCACCCCGCCGACACGCAGGTGGGCTCGGCCGGTTCGACCTCCGCCTCCCGGCAGACGTACGTCACCGGCGGCGCCGTGAAGAACGCCTGCGAACTCGTCCGCGAGCGGGTGCTGGAGATCGGCCGCCGCAAGTTCGGCACGTACCACCCCGCCTGGGCCACCGCCGAACTGCTCCTGGAGGACGGCAAGGTCGTCACCGACGGCGGCGAGGTCCTCGCCGACCTGGTGGACGTCCTGGAGGACGAGGCCGTGGAGGTCGAGGAGGAGTGGCGGCACCGGCCGACCGAGCCGTTCGACCTGCGCACCGGCCAGGGCAACGGCCACGTCCAGTACTCCTTCGCCGCGCACCGCGCCGTCGTCGAGGTCGACACCGAACTCGGCCTGGTGAAGGTCGTCGAACTGGCCTGCGCCCAGGACGTCGGCAAGGCGCTGAACCCGCTCTCCGTCATCGGGCAGATCCAGGGCGGCACCACCCAGGGCATGGGCATCGCCGTCATGGAGGAGATCATCGTCGACCCGCAGACGGCGAAGGTCCGCAACCCCTCCTTCACGGACTACCTGCTCCCCACCATCCTCGACACGCCGACCATCCCGGTCGACGTGCTCGAACTCGCCGACGAGCACGCCCCCTACGGGCTGCGCGGCATCGGCGAGGCCCCCACCCTGTCGTCCACGCCGGCCGTCCTCGCGGCGATCCGGAACGCGACCGGGCTGGAACTCCCGCGCACACCCGTCCGTCCGGAGCACCTCACCGGCAAGGCGTGAGCGAGGAACGCTGAAAGCCCTCCGGGCGGCACACGGAACGTCACACTCCACCACGCCGCCCGGAGCACCCCCCACCTCTTCGAGCTCCGCTCCGCTCGCGGTCTTGAAGTACCAGCAGTGAGGTTCGTCTCGGGCCGTCCCCCGGGTCGTCCATTCCCAAATCCCGTGCCCCGGAAGGCTTCCACACGGGTGCCCCTATGAACCTTGGGAGATGGCCCCATGACCCAGCAGTCAGTGGAGCCCAGGACCACCGCCGAAGACGCGGGCGCGGGCAGCCGCGTCCCGGCGGGACGGTCCTGGCTCGACCGGTACTTCCACATATCCCAGCGGGGATCCACCGTCGCGCGTGAAGTGCGCGGTGGCGTCACCACCTTCATGGCGATGGCGTACATCCTGCTGCTCAATCCCGTCATCCTGTCCGGCAAGGACGTGGCGGGTGACACCCTGGGCCAGAAGGCCCTGATCACCGCGACCGCGCTCGGCGCGGCGTTCACCACTCTGCTCATGGGGTTCGCCGGCAAGGTGCCGCTCGCCCTGGCCGCCGGACTCTCCGTGTCGGGTGTCATCGCCACCCAGGTCGTGCCCCACATGACGTGGCCTCAGGCCATGGGCATGTGTGTGGCCTACGGTGTGGTGATCATGCTGCTGGTCGTCACCGGCCTGCGCGAGATGATCATGAACGCGATCCCGTTGCCGCTCAAGCACGGCATCACCATGGGCATCGGCCTGTTCATCGCCTTCATCGGCCTGGTCAAGTCCGGTTTCGTCGGCCGCAACCCGGCCCCCGGCGGCGGCCCCGTCATCCTCGGCCCGGGCGGTGAGCTGGCCGGCTGGCCGGTCCTCCTCTTCGCGGCCACGCTCCTGCTGATCTTCGCACTCCAGGCCCGCAACGTCCCCGGCGCCATCCTCATCGGCATCGTGGGCGGCACCGTCGTCGCTGCGATCCTGAACGCCGCCGGTGTCATCGACGCCAAGCAGTGGGTGAACGGCGCCCCCGAACTGCACGGCAGCCCCGTGTCGATGCCCGACTTCTCGCTCTTCGGCCATGTGTCGTTCAGCGGCTGGGGCGACGTGGGCGTCATGACGATCACGGTGATCGTCTTCACCCTCGTCCTCGCCGGGTTCTTCGACGCCATGGCCACCATCATCGGCGTCGGCACCGAGGCGAACCTCGCCGACGACAAGGGCCGTATGCCGGGCCTGTCCAAGGCCCTGTTCATCGACGGCGCCGGCGGTGTGATCGGCGGTGTCGCGGGCGGCTCCGGCCAGTCCGTCTTCGTCGAGTCCGCGACGGGCGTCGGGGAAGGCGCGCGCACGGGCTTCTCCTCCGTCGTCACGGGTCTGTTCTTCGCGGCCTGCCTGTTCTTCACCCCGATCACCGCGATCGTCCCGTCGGAGGTCGCCTCCGCGGCCCTCGTCGTCATCGGCGCGATGATGATGATGAACGCCCGGCACGTCGACTGGGGCGACCGCGCCACGGCCGTCCCGGTGTTCCTGACCGTGGTGATCATGCCGTTCACGTACTCCATCACGCCAGGCGTCGCCGCCGGCGTGGTCTCGTACACGATCATCAAGATCGCTCAGGGCAAGGCCCGGGAGATCGGCGCCTTCATGTGGGGGCTGTCGGTGATCTTCCTCGTCTACTTCGCCCTGAATCCCGTCGAGGGCTGGCTCGGCGTGCACTGACCCGTCCGGCAACCCCCTTCACCCGACCGCTCACGTGATGCCAAGGAGACCGACAGATGCTGGACATCGCCGAGGAGCTGAACCGGTGGGTCGAGCAGGGCCGTGACTTCGCCGTGGCGACCGTGGTCACGGTCGGCGGCAGCGCGCCCCGGCAACCGGGCGCGGCCCTCGCCGTCGACAGCGACGGAACGGCCATCGGTTCGGTCTCCGGCGGCTGTGTGGAGGGGGCGGTGTACGAACTGTGCCAACAGGCTCTCGAGGACGGCGAGCCGGTCCTGGAGCGCTTCGGCTACAGCGACGAGGACGCCTTCGCCGTCGGCCTGACCTGCGGCGGCGTCATCGACATCCTGGTCACACCGGTACGGGCCGGCTCTCCGGCCCGGCCGGTGCTCGCGGCCGCGCTGGCCGCCGCCGCCCGAGGGGAGGCGGCGGCGGTCGCGCGGATCGTGTCCGGCCCGTCCGAACTCATGGGCCGGGCCCTGCTGGTGCGCCCGGACGGCTCCCACGAGGGCGGTTTCGGCGCCCATCCGGAGCTCGACCGCACCGTGGCCGCGGAGACCGCCGCCTTCCTGGACGCCGGGCGCACCGGCACCCTGCAGATCGGCGAGCAGGGTTCCCGCTGCGGCGCCCCGCTCACCGTGCTCGTCGAGTCCTCGGTGCCGCCGCCCCGGATGATCGTCTTCGGTGCGATCGACTTCGCCTCGGCGCTGGTGCGCACCGGCAAGTTCCTCGGCCACCACGTCACGGTGTGCGACGCCCGCCCCGTCTTCGCCACCAGAGCGCGCTTCCCGGAGGCCGACGAGATCGTCGTCGAGTGGCCGCACAGATACCTGGAGCGCACGGACGTGGACGGCCGCACGGTCCTCTGCGTCCTGACCCACGACGCGAAGTTCGACGTCCCCCTGCTGAAGCTGGCGCTGCGGTTGCCGGTGGCGTACGTCGGCGCGATGGGCTCCCGCCGCACCCACCTCGAGCGCAACGAACGCCTGCGCGAGGTCGGCGTCAGCGAGCTGGAGCTGGCCCGCCTCCGGTCCCCGATCGGCCTGGACCTCGGCGCCCGCACCCCGGAGGAGACGGCCGTGTCCATCGCCGCGGAGATCGTCGCCGCCCGGCGCGGCGGCAGTGGCGTCTCGCTCACCGGCGCCCACACCCCGATCCACCACGACCAGGCGACGGCGCCGGCGTCCCGGATCGGTTCAGTGGCCTGAACTGTGGTCAGGCGCCGGGCGCACGGCCACCCTTGGTGACCATCCCGGCGAACCGCCCCGCCACCGCCTGCCGTACCGGCGCGGCGGACGGGGCGTCGCGTACCGCCGCGCGGTGCGGCGCGTCCCGGTCGACGCTGTAGCGCGCCAACGCGTTCGCCGTAACACCCGGAGCTGCGCTCCGGGCTCGGTCTCGGGATGGAACCGCACGCCCCACACCACGTCACCGACCCGGAACGCCTGGTACGGGCACCGCTCGCCCCGGACCCCCTCCACCCCGACACCACCCTCGGCCCGCCACGGGCCCACCGCACGCCTGCGGGGCAGGAAGGAGACCGACCGCCGCCCCCGAGATCCGACCGTGCGGGCAGGCCATGGTTCCCGGCCCGCGAGCCGGCTGTTGTAGGTGAAGCGGGTCCGCCCGGTCCTTCGGCGGTCGCGACCAAGACCGGTCAAAGGGCGGAGCGGACCCTTCCGGGCCAACGCTCTGTTGCCGTCCGGGGGTGGTTTCGTCGCTTGTCCTGACCTGGAGCTTCACGGGACCGCGGTCAGAGCCGAGGTCAAGGAGCTGCAACAGCCTTCACTTGTCTCCCGGCTCAAGGCGTTCGCAGCAGCCGGTTGACCGCCCGCCCGAACACCGTACGCCCCGCGCTCCGAAGGATCGGGTCGAAGAGGGGTGGCAGGAAACGCACCCGTAGTTCCTCGTGCCAGCGCACCCGGGTGCGGCCGCCGGGGCCCGGCCGTACCTCCAGTTCCGCCCAGCCCAGGACCACGCGGC
The DNA here is from genome assembly GCF_032658145.1 of Streptomyces sp. MK7. Lineage (NCBI taxonomy): Bacteria > Bacillati > Actinomycetota > Actinomycetes > Kitasatosporales > Streptomycetaceae > Streptomyces > Streptomyces sp. MK7. The sequence goes on along the minus strand of NZ_JAVACL010000006.1, from coordinate 93,735 downwards.
CCCGTTTCTCCAGGCGGCACCGGCCCGGCTCGTCCCCGGTCGGCGGCTGCCACACCGTCACCTCCATGCGGTCGTCGACACCGAACGGGCCGATCCCCGAACGGGCCACGAGCCGTGTGCCCTCACGGGTCGGTCCGGGTGTGACCACCGTGACACGGGTCAGCGGGACCCCGTCGCCGTGGCGGTGCCATCGGGTGAGCCGCCGCCAGGCCTCGTCGAGGGGGAGCGGTGCCGTACGTTCGAGGAAGAAGTCGACCACGCGATGATCGTAGGCAACCGGGGCCCCGCACCGGCAGGTTCGTTCACGGGTCACTCGCCCGGCCGTACGCTCGCGGCCATGCCGGCCCCTCAGCGGCTGCGGCCCGGAATCGGCTACCGGCGCGACCTCGCCACCGAGCAGACGCGGCACCCCATGGAGTCGAACAAGTAATCGATGGCCGTCCGGCCGGCCCATGGGGGTCGATGTGTGCCCGTACGGCCACGCGGTTACTCAGCCGACACGCAAGTGAAGGCGAGAGGGAGGAGAGCCCCGTGAGCGGACGCAACTGGCGCCGGGCGCTGGTGACCGGTGGAGCCGGCTTCGTGGGATCCCATCTGTGCGCGCGGCTGCTCGACTCCGGCACCGGCGTGCTGTGCCTGGACGACCTGTCCACCGGCGCCCACGCCAACATCGCCGAACTGGAGCGGCGGCGCGGCTTCCGCTTCGTCCGCGCGGACGCCACCGACCCCGACGTCCTGCGCGGCCTGCCCGGGCGTTTCGACCTGGTCCTGCACTTCGCCTGCCCGGCCTCGCCCGCCGACTATCTGCGGCTGCCGCTGCAGACCCTCGACGCCGGCAGCAGCGGCACCCGCAACGCCCTGGAGCGCGCCCGCGCCGACGGCGCCCGCTTCCTGCTCGCCTCCACCTCCGAGGTCTACGGCGACCCGCTGGAGCACCCGCAGCGAGAGAGCTACTGGGGCAACGTCAACCCGGTCGGCCCGCGCAGCGTCTACGACGAGTCCAAGCGCTTCGCCGAGGCCCTGGTCACCGCGCACCGGGCGGCCCGCGGCACCGACGCCGCCATCGTCCGCATCTTCAACACCTACGGCCCCCGGATGCGCAGCGGCGACGGCCGTGCCGTACCCACCTTCATCGCGCAGGCCCTGGAGGGCGCGCCCCTCACCGTCGCCGGGGACGGCAGCCAGACCCGGTCGCTGTGCTACGTCGACGACACGGTGCACGGCGTCCTCGCGCTGGCCGCCTCCGCGGAGACCGGCCCGGTGAACATCGGCGGCGGCGAGGAGATCACTGTGCTGGAGCTGGCCCGCCGGATCGTGGAGCTGACCGGTTCCGCCTCCCGCATCCGGTTCGTCGACCGCCCCGTCGACGACCCCGCACGGCGCCGGCCCGACACCCGGCTGGCCCGGGAGCGGCTCGGCTGGCAGCCGCGCGTGGACTGGAGCGCGGGGCTGGAACGCACCGTCGGCTGGTTCGCCCGCGCGGCCGCCGCCTGAGGCCGCCGCGGCAGCAGCAGACTCGCGGCAGCAGTAGACCACGGTGTCCCGAACCGTACTGCCGCCTCCTGGCCAGCATCCTTCACTTTGAGTGTGTAAATGCTGACATAGTGCGAATATTCGGCTTCTCCCGGCATCAGTTGGTTTCACGTGTTTGAGACAGCTGAGCCGCGGCACCCAGAAGCCCGAAGTGCCCGGCGCACCGAGCGGTCCCCCTCGCTGAACCATCGCCGAACGGGACGGAGCCCCCCCATGCGGATCCTTGGTATCAACGCCCTGTTCCACGACCCGGCCGCCGCCCTCGTCGTCGACGGCCGCACGGTCGCGGCCGCCGAGGAAGAGCGCTTCAGCCGACGCAAGCACGGCAAGCGCCCGGTGCCGTTCTCCGCGTGGGAACTGCCGGAACGCTCCGCCCGCTGGTGCCTGGAGCACGCGGGCGTCCGGCCCGGCGAACTGGACGCCGTCACCTACTCCTTCGACCCCGCCCTGGCCCGTCCGGCCGCCGACATGGGCCTGTTCGACCCCTGGGACCCGCTGCGCCTGGAGTACGCGCGCCGCGCCCCCGAGTTCCTCGCCGAGGCGCTGCCCGGACTCGACCCCGCCAAGGTGGTCTTCGTGCCGCACCACATCGCGCACGCCGCCTCCGCCGGGCCCGCCTCCCCGCACCCCGACAGCGCCGTCCTCGTCCTCGACGGCCGCGGCGAGGCCGCCTCCCACCTCGCCGGCCGCTTCCACGACGACAAGCTCGACACGCTCGCCGCACAGGCCCTGCCCGACTCCCTCGGCCTGGTCTACGAGGAGCTCACCGACCACCTCGGCTTCCTGCGCAGCAGCGACGAGTACAAGGTCATGGCGCTCGCCTCCTACGGCAAGCCCCGGTTCCTGTCCCGGCTGCGCACGCACGTCCACGCCTCCGGCGACGGCGGCTTCCGCGCCCACGGGGTCGACTGGGCCGCCCTCGCCCCGCCGCGCGCCGCGCACGAGCCCTGGACCCAGGAGCACGCCGACCTCGCCGCCAGTTGCCAGGCGGTCCTGGAGGAGGTGCTCCTCGAACTCGTCCACTGGCTGCACCGCGAGGCGGGCGGCGACGCGCTCACCATGGCCGGCGGGGTCGCCCTCAACTGCGTGGCCAACACGAAGATCGCCGCCCGGGGCCCCTACCGGCACATCTGGGTCCAGCCGGCCGCCGGGGACGCCGGCACCGCGCTCGGCGGCGCCCTCTACCTGGCCGCGAGCGAGGGCGACGTCCCCGCCCCCATGCCCGGCGCGGACCTCGGACGGAGCTGGGGCGACGACGAGCTGCGCGGATGGCTGGAGCGGGCCGCCGTACCCTACGAGCGGCCCGGCGACATCGCCGAGGCGGTCGCCGAGGAGCTGGCCCACGACGGGATCGTCGCCTGGTTCCAGGGGCGCAGCGAGTACGGCCCGCGCGCCCTCGGCCACCGCTCCCTGCTCGCCCACCCGGGCCGCGCCGAGAACCTCGAACGGCTCAACGGGGTCAAGGGCCGCGAGGAGTTCCGGCCCGTCGCACCCATGGTGCTCGCCGAACGCGCCCACGAACTGTTCCAAGGGCCGCTGCCCAGCCCGTACATGCTCTTCGTGCACGACGTCCACCGCGACTGGCGCGACCGTGTCCCCGCCGTGGTGCACGTCGACGGCACCGCCCGCATCCAGACCGTCGACGAGCGGCAGGAACCGCTGGTCGCCCGCATGCTGCGCGGCTTCGAGCGGCGCACCGGGCTGCCCGTCGTCGTCAACACCAGCCTCAACACCGCCGGCCGGCCCATGGTCGACGACCCGCGCGACGCGCTGGAGTGCTTCGGTTCCGCGCCCGTCGACCTGCTGGCGATCGGACCGTACGCGGTGCGCAGGGGAAGGGCGTACAGGTGAGCCGCCCCGACAGCTCCGCCGGCCCCCGCACCACCGGACCCGCCTACGCCGTGGTGATCCCCACCCTGGCGCGGGACACCCTGGCCGACTGCCTGGCCGCGCTGGCCGCCGCGCACGGCCCCCAGCCGGACGAGATCGTGCTGGTCGACGACCGGCCCGAGCCCGGACCGGACGCCCTGGAGCACCCCTTGAGCGTGCTCGGCGACCTGGGCGCCCGCACCACCGTGCTCACCAGCGGCGGCCGGGGACCGGCCGCCGCCCGCAACGCCGGGCTGCGCGCGGTCACCACGCCCTGGGTGGCCTTCCTCGACGACGACGTGCAGGTGGGCCCGCACTGGTGCGACCAGCTGGTCCAGGACCTGGCCGAGGCGAGCCCCGACACCGCGGCCGTCCAGGGTGTGATCGCCGTCCCCCTGCCCGGGGAACGCCGGCCCACCGACTGGGAACGGGGCACCGCGGCTCTCGCCCGCGCCCGCTGGATCACCGCCGACATGGCCTACCGCACCGACGCCCTCAAGCACGTCGCCGGCTTCGACGAACGCTTCCGGCGCGCCTTCCGCGAGGACGCCGACCTGGCCCTGCGCGTCCTCGACGCGGGCTGGCGCATCCGCCAGGGCCGCCGCACCACCCGCCACCCCGTCCGCCCGGCCGACCGCTGGGTGTCCCTGCGCGCCCAACGCGGCAACGCCGACGACGCGCTGATGCTGCGTCTGCACGGCCCCGACTGGTGGCACAAGGCGGTCGCCCCGCGCGGACGCATCCGCTCCCACCTCGCCGTCACCGCCGCGGGCGTGGCCGCCTGCGCGCTGGCCGCGGCCGGGGGGCGGCGGGCCGCCGCCGTCGCCGGGCTCGGCTGGGCGGCGGGCACCGCGGAGTTCGCCTGGGCGCGGATCGCGCCCGGCCCGCGCACCCGGTACGAGGTGACCACCATGGCCGTCACCAGCGTCCTCATCCCGCCCGCCGCCAGCTGGCACTGGCTGAGCGGGATGTGGCGCCACCGGGCCGCCCCCGCCTGGCAGGAGGTGGCCCCGTGAACCCGGTCGGGCGTGTGCAGCCGGTCAGGGCCGTGCACCCGGTCAGGCCCGTGAACCCAGGCGGGTCCGTGCACCCGGTCAGGGCCGTGCTGTTCGACCGGGACGGCACCCTCGTCGAGGACGTCCCCTACAACGGCGACCCCGAACGGGTCCGCCCGGTCGAGGGCGCCCGCGAGGCCGTGGAGCTGCTGCGCGCGGGCGGCATCGGTACCGGTGTCGTCACCAACCAGTCCGGCGTGGCCCGTGGGCTGATCTCCACCGCGGACGTCCGTCGTGTCGACGAGCGTGTCGACGAACTCCTCGGCCCCTTCGACGCGTGGGCCGTCTGCCCGCACGGCCCCGGCGACGGCTGCCGCTGCCGCAAGCCGGAGCCGGGTCTGATCCTCCGGGCGGCCCGGCGGATGGGCACCCCGCCCGACGCCGTCGTGGTGATCGGCGACATCGGCGCCGACATGGAGGCCGCCCGCCGCGCGGGCGCCCACGGCATCCTCGTCCCCACCCCGGTCACCCGCCCGCGGGAGACGGCCGCCGCCGACCATGTGGCCCCGGACCTGCTGACGGCCGCGCGCGCCGTGCTCACCGGCCCGCCGTGGGGCCGCGACCTGACCGGCGAGCACCCCGCCGAGGCCGCCCCCGCCACCACCGCCCCCGGGCGTCCCGCGCCCGGACGAGCAGGCCGGAGGCGGCGATGAAGACCCGGAGGCCGCGATGAAGGCTCTGGTCACCCGACTCGACAGCTTCGGCGACGTGCTGCTCGCCGGGCCCGCCGTCCGTGCCGTGGCCGCCCGCGCCGAACAGGTCACCCTCCTGTGCGGGCCGCGCGGCGAACCCGCCGCCCGGCTGCTGCCCGGCGTCGACGAGATCCTCGTGTGGGACGCGCCCTGGGCCTCCTTCGAGCCGCCGCCCGTCGACCGCGCCGAGACCGACAAGCTGCTCGACTCCCTCGCCTCCCTCGACGCCGAGACCGCCCTCGTGCTGACCTCGCACCACCAGTCCCCGCTGCCCACCGCGCTGCTGCTGCGCCTGGCCGGCGTCCCGCACATCGCCGCCGACAGCGTGGACTACCCGGGCTCCCTGCTCGACGTACGCCACCGGCGTGCCCCGCACGCCCACGAGGCCGAGGCCGCGCTCGACCTCGCCGGGGCAGCGGGCTTCCCGCGCGCCGACGACGGACGGCTGCGGGTGCTGCCCCCGCCGGACACCACCGGCCTGACCGGCCCCGAGCCGTACGTCGTGCTGCACCCGGGCGCCAGCGTCCCCGCGCGCGCCTGGAGCCCGGAGCGCTGCGCGCAGGCCGTGCGCGAACTCGCCGCGGCCGGACACCGGGTGGTGGTCACCGGCGGCCGCGGGGAGAAGGCCCTGACTTCGCACGTGGCCTGCGGGCGCGGGCTCGACCTCGGCGGACGCACCGGAGCCGCCGAACTCTCCGGTGTCCTGGCGGGCGCGGGCGCGGTCGTCACCGGCAACACCGGGCCCGCGCACCTGGCCGCCGCGGTCGGCACCCCCGTCGTCTCCCTGTTCGCGCCGGTCGTCCCCGCCGAGCGCTGGCGCCCCTACGGAGTGCCGTACGTGCTGCTCGGCAACCAGGACGCGCCCTGCGCCGGCAGCCGTGCCCGGACCTGCCCGGTGCCCGGGCACCCATGCCTGGAGTCGGTGACCGTGCACGACGTGCTCGCCGCCGTGGAGAAGGTGATGACGACGTGATGATCCTCATCTGGCACGTGCACGGCTCCTGGACCACCGCGTTCGTCCAGGGCCCGCACACCTATCTCGTGCCCGTCACCCCCGGCCGCGGCCCCGACGGCCTCGGCCGCGCCCGCACCTTCGACTGGCCCGAGTCGGTGATCGAACTCCCGCCGGAGCGTCTGCGGGACGCCGACGTCGACCTCGTCGTCCTGCAGCGCCCGCACGAGTACGACCTCGTACGGCGGTGGCTGGGGCGCCGCCCGCCCATGGTGTACCTGGAGCACAACGCCCCCCACGGAGACGTCCCCGACACCCGGCACCCCGTCGCCGGCCTGCCCGGCGACATCCCGCTCGTGCACGTCACCCACTTCAACCGGCTGATGTGGGACGCCGCGGGCGCCGAGACCGCCGTGATCGAGCACGGCATCGTCGACCCCGGCCCGCTGTGGACCGGGGAGCTGCCGCACGCGGCGGTCGTCGTCAACGAGCCGATCCGGCGCGGCCGTACGACCGGCACCGACCTCCTGCCCGCCTTCGCGCGGGCCGCCTCGCTGGACGTCTTCGGCATGGGCACCGACGGGCTCGCCGGCCACCTCGGCCTGCCGCCCGGGCGCTGCCGCTCGCACGAACTGGTCCAGCGCGAGCTCCACACGGCGATGGCCCGGCGCCGCCTGTACCTCCACCCGGTCCGCTGGACCTCCCTCGGGCTGTCCCTGCTGGAGGCGATGCACCTCGGCATGCCCGTGGTCGCCCTCGCCACCACCGAGGTCACCGAGGCGGTGCCGCCGGGCGCCGGAGTGGTCTCCAACCGCATCGACGTACTGACCGACGCCGTACGGGACTTCGTCGCCGACCCGGCGCACGCCCGCGCGGCCGGCGAGCGGGCGCGGACCGCCGCGCTCGCCCGCTACGGGCTGACCCGCTTCCTGGACGACTGGGAGCGGCTGCTGAAGGAGGTGACCCGATGAGGATCGCCATGGTGTCCGAGCACGCGAGCCCGCTCGCCGCGCTCGGCGGGGTCGACGCCGGCGGCCAGAACGTGTACGTCGCCCGGCTCACCGAGGAACTGGCGCGCCGCGGACACGACGTCACCGTCTACACCCGGCGCGACGCCCCGGGCCTGCCCGACCGGGTGCCGCTGCCCGGCGGCGCCGTCGTCGAACACGTACCGGCCGGACCGCCGGAAGCCCTTCCCAAGGACGCCCTGTTCGAGCACATGCCGTCCTTCGGTGCGTACCTGGCGCGCGTCTGGCGCCGCGAGCGGCCCGACGTGGTGCACGCCCACTTCTGGATGTCCGGCATGGCCTCGCTGCTCGGCGCCGCCCAGCACGGCATCCCCGTCGTGCAGACCTTCCACGCCCTCGGCACCGTCAAGCGCCGCCACCAGGGCCGCGCCGACACCAGCCCGGTCGAACGCATCGGCGTGGAACGGCAGATCGGACGCACCTGCGAGCGCGTCCTGGCGACCTGCACCGACGAGGTCCACGAACTCGCCGACATGGGCATCTCCCCGCGCCGGGTGTCCGTCGTGCCCTGCGGCGTCGACGCCGGCCACTTCCACCCCGGCGCCGACCCCGCCACGGCCCCCGCGCCCGCCCGCGCCCAGCGCCACCGGCTGCTCTCCTGCGGCCGGCTGGTCCCCCGCAAGGGCTACGACCAGGCGATCCGCGCCCTCAGCCGGATCCCGCACACCGAACTCCTCGTCGCCGGCGGCCCGCCGGCCGAGCTGCTGCACACCGAACCCGAGGCCGAACGGCTGCTGAAACTGGCCGTGGCCGAGGGCGTCGCCGACCGGGTACGGCTCCTCGGCGCCGTCGACCCGGCCGCCATGCCCGCGCTGATGCGCGGCGCCGACCTGGTGCTGTGCACCCCGGTGTACGAGCCGTTCGGGATCGTGCCGCTGGAGGCGATGGCGTGCGCGGTGCCCGTTCTCGCCACGGACGTCGGCGGCCACCGCGACTCGGTGGCCGACGGGCGCACCGGCCGGCTGGTCAGGGCGGCCGACCCCGTCACCGTCGCCGCCGCGGCCCGCGAACTGCTCGGCAGCGACCGGCTGCGCCGCCGCTGCGGAACGGCCGGGCGGGAACGCGTCCTCGCCCGCTTCACCTGGCGGCGCGTCGCCGACGGCGTGGAACAGGTCTACCGGCGGGCCAGTGGCACCGCCGACGGTGCACTGGACTCGGAGGTGGCGTGATGAGCACCGACTCCCCGGAGGTGACGTCATGAGCGTCGACACACCGGCCGTCGCCGGGCACTGCGACGAACTCCTCACCGCCCTCGGACGGTTCCGCGGCTGCGCGCACATCACCCAGCGCTGGGGCGAAGGGCTCGCCGCCGTCCTCGGCGGCGGGGGACGGCTGCTGGCCGCGGGCAACGGCGGCAGCGCCGCCCAGGCCCAGCACCTCACCGCCGAACTCGTGGGCCGCTACCGCGACGACCGGCCACCGTTCTCCGCGATCGCCCTGCACGCCGACACCTCCAGCACGACCGCCATCGCCAACGACTACGGCGTGGACGAGGTGTTCGCCCGTCAGGTGCGCGCCCACGGCCGCCCCGGCGACGTCCTGATGCTGCTGTCCACCAGTGGTGCCAGCGCCAATCTGCTGTCCGCCGCCGACGTGGGCCGGGCCGCCGGCCTGCGTGTGTGGGCGCTGACCGGGCCGGCGCCCAACCCCCTGAGCGCGGGCAGCGACGAGGCGCTCTGCGCGGCCGGCGCCTCCACGGCCACCGTGCAGGAACTCCACCTGGTCGCGGTGCACATGATCTGCGCGGCGTTCGACGCGGCGCTGGCACGGGGCGGGAGGTGACATGACGGGCAAGGCACCCCTGGTCGTGGTCGGCGACGCCCTGCTCGACCGCGACCTGACCGGACACGCGGACCGGCTGGCGCCCGACGCGCCCGTCCCGGTCGTCGCCGACTGCGCGGAGCGGGTACGGCCGGGCGGCGCCGCCCTCGCCGCGTACCTGGCCGCCCGCGACGGCCGCGACGTCACCCTGATCACCGCCCTGGACGACGGCCCGGCCGGCCGGGAGCTGCGCCGGCTCCTCGACCCCTTTCTCACCGTCGTCCCGCTCCCGATGAGCGGCGAGGTACCGCAGAAGACCCGGGTCCTGGCCCAGGGCCGCCCGGTCGTCCGCCTCGACCACGGCGCCGGCCACGCCCGCGAGGCCACCGACGAGGCCCGCGCCGCGCTCGCCGCCGCCTCCGCCGTCCTCGTCTCGGACTACGGCCGGGGCGCGGCGGACACCCTGCGGGCCGAGCTGCACGGGCGCCCCCCGGAGGTCTGGGACCCGCACCCGCGCGGCGGCCCGCCGGTGGCGGGCACCCGCCTGGTCACCCCGGCCCGCGCGGAGGCCCACGGCTTCGCGGCCGCACTGCCCGCGGACCGGAACCGGGGCGGCGGTGACGCGCCCCGCAGCGACCTGCGCGCCGTCGCCCACGAGGCCTGCGCGCTCGTACGGCACTGGCGGGTCGCCGCGGTCACGGTGACCCTGGGCGCGCGCGGCGCCCTGCTGTCGTACGGCGAACACCCCCTTCTGGTGCCGGTGTCGGCCGCCCATCACGGCGACCCGTGCGGCGCCGGCGACCGCTTCGCCGCCACGGCGGCGGGACAGCTCGCGGACGGCGTGCTCGTCGGGGAGGCCGTGGAGGGCGCCGTCACCGCGGCGACCGCCTTCGTGGGCGCCGGCGGGGCGGCCGGCCTGCTCGGCCCCCCGCGCGCCGCCGGCACCGCGCCCTCGGCGGACGACCCGGACGACCCGGACGACCCTGACGACCCGGCCGGCCTGGTCGCCAAGGTCCGGGCGACCGGCGGCACCGTCGTCGCCGCGGGCGGCTGCTTCGACCTGCTGCACGCCGGACACGTCGGCCTGCTCCAGGCCGCGCGGAGGATCGGCGACTGCCTGGTCGTCTGCGTCAACTCCGACGCCTCCGTACGCCGCCGCAAGGGCGAGGGCCGGCCGGTCAACCCGCTCGCCGACCGCGTCCGGGTGCTGCGCGCCCTGGCCTGTGTAGACGCCGTCGCCGTCTTCGACGAGGACACCCCCGAACGCCTCCTGGCCGAACTCCGCCCCGACGTCTGGGTCAAGGGCGGCGACTACGCCGGCGCCGAACTCCCCGAAGCGGCCCTCCTGGACGAATGGGGCGGCCAGGCCGTCCTGCTCCCCTACCTCGACGGCCGCTCCTCGACGGCCCTGATGGCCAGGGCTGCGGAGGGCGCGCGATGACCCGAATCCCTTCCGAGCGGCCCGTGGCGGCACACGCGCCGACGGGGCCGCGTGGGCACCTGCGCGGCCCCGCGCGACCCACGCCCGAGGACACGCCCGGGGCCCGGGCCGCGGCGGCCCGCACCGGGGCCGGGGACGGCCTGCGGCGCCCGGCGGCCGGGCGGGGAGGCGTGGGCGCCCTGGCGAGCCCGGCAGCCGGGCCCTCGGCACCCGCGGGCGCCATGGGCTCGGGGTCCGGGTCCGGGGGCGCGGCCGGCCTCGGGCGTGCGGAGCCCGGAGACGTGCGCGGCGCGCTGTGTGCGGCCTGCGGCCGTGCGGCCGGGTCCCCCGGCACAGGCGGCCGGGTGCCCGCCGGGGGAGTGCGCCGGAAGCGGCCACCCACGGCCCGGACGGCAGCCGGGGAAGGTCCTCGGGCCGGAGATGTGCGCGGTGCCGGGAGGCCCCGGACATCCCTCGGCGACCGGCCCGGCGCCGGGGGCCTGGCACCCGCGGGCGCGGCCGGCGCACGCGGGCCGGTGGCCGGTGGCCGCGGATCCACGGGCGGGTCCGGCGCCCGCGGGTCGGTGGGTGCGCGCGGCGCCGGGTGGTCGGTGGTCGGTGGTGGTCCTGTGAGTGGGTCCGGTGAGGGGGAAGCCGGGGTGGGGGTCGGGACTCGGGTGGTCGGCGCCGGGTGGTCGGTGGTCGGTGGTGGTCCTGCGAGCGGGTCCGGTGAGAGGGAGCCCGCGGTGGGGGCTGGGACCCGGGCGGTCGGCGCGCGGCGGCTGCTGGTGCTCCGGGCGCTCGGGCTCGGGGATCTGCTGGCCGGGGTTCCGGCGTTGCGGGGGCTGCGTCGGGGGTTTCCCGGGCATGAGATCGTGCTGGCCGCGCCCGCCGGACTCGGGCCGCTCGCGGCGGCGACGGGGGCCGTGGACCGGTTGCTTCCCGCCTCCGCGCCCGGACGGGCCGTACCGAGCGCCCTCGACTGGACCGGCCCGCCCCCGCAGGTCGCCGTCGACCTGCACGGCAACGGGCCGCCCAGCCACCGGCTCCTCGCGGACCTGGGCCCTGGGCGGCTGTTCGCCTTCGCCCATCCGGAGACACCCGGCATCGAGGGGCCGCCCTGGTACGCCGACGAGCACGAGCGGGACCGCTGGTGCAGGCTGCTGCGGTGGTACGGCGTCTCCGCGGACCCCACCGACCTGCGGCTCCCGCCGCCCACCGCCCACTCCCCGGCCCCCGGCGCGGTCGTGCTGCACCCCGGCGCCGGATCACCGGCCCGCCGCTGGCCCGTACGACGGTTCGCCGCCGCCGCCGAGGCCCTGCGCGCCCGCGGCCACCGCGTCGTCGTCACCGGGGGAGCGGACGAGGGCGACCTGGTCGCCACCCTCGCCAAGAGGGCCCGCCTCGCCGACACCGACGTCTTCGGCGGCGGTCTGCCCCTCGCACGGTTCTCCGCGCTGGTCGCCCACGCCCGCGCCGTCGTCAGCGGCGACACCGGCATCGCACACCTCGCCGTCGCCCACGCCACCCCGTCGCTCACCCTGTGCGGCCCCGTCCCGCCCAGCCGCTGGGGACCGCCCCCGGACGACCCCCGCCACCGCGCCCTGTGGCACGGCCCGGAGGGCGACCCGCACGGCCGCGGCCCCGACCCCGCGCTGCTCAGGATCGGCACCGAAGAGGTCCTGGACGCCTTCGACGCGCTCCCCGAGCCGCCGGGCTGACCGAGGTGGACCAGACCCATGGAACACGCACCCGTCGGCGTGGTCATCGCCACCCGCAACCGCTCCGCAGGCCTCGCCGTCACCCTCCGCCACCTGCTCGCCCTCCCCGAACACCCCGAGATCGTCGTCGCGGACAACGCCTCCACCGACGACACCCGCGCCCTGCTCGCCCGGGAGTTCCCGCAGGTGCGGGTCCTGTCGCTGCCGTTCAACCGCGGCGCCCTCGCCCGCACGCACGGCGTCCGCGCCCTGCACACCCCGTACGTGGCCTTCAGCGACGACGACTCCTGGTGGGCCCCCGGCGCACTGGCGCGGGCCGCCCGCCTCTTCGACGACCATCCTCGGCTCGGCCTGATCGCCGCCCGCACCCTCGTCGGCCCCGAGCAGGAACCCGACCCGCTGAACAAGGTGTTCGCCGACTCCCCGCTCGGCGAGGCCACCGACCTGCCCGGCACCCAGGTCCTCGGCTTCCTCGCCTGCGCCTCGGTCGTCCGCCGCACCGCCTACCTCGACGCCGGCGGCTTCCACCCCGTGCTCTTCTTCGGTGCCGAGGAGACCCTGCTCGCCTACGACCTCGCCGCGCGCGGCTGGGGCGTCACCCACTGCCCCGACGTGGTCGCCCACCACCATCCGGCATCCGGCCCGCGCCCCGACCGCCCCGCGGTCATGCGCCGCAACGAACTCCTCACCGCCTGGCTGCGCCGGCCCCTGCCGCACGCCCTCGCCCGCACCCGCGCCCTGGCCGCCGACGCCCGCCGCGACCCGCAGGCCCGGCGTGCCCTGCACGAGGCGCTCACCCGGCTGCCCGCCGCCCTCCGCGCCCGCCGCGCCCTGCCCCCGCACATCGAGCGCGCCGCCCGTCTGCTGGACACGGACCGCGGAGGCACCCGGTGACCGATCCCCGCACCACCGTCGTGGTCATCACCCACAACCGGCGTCCCGAACTCCTGCGCACCCTCGACCACCTCGCCCGGCTCCCCGAACAGCCCGAGGTGATCGTCACCGACAACGGCTCCACCGACGGCACCTCCGCCGCCGTGGCCCACCACCACCCGCAGGTACGGCTGCTGCGCCCCGGCCGCAACCTCGGCGCCGTCGGCCGCAACCTGGCCGTGCGTCAGGTCCACACCCCGTATGTGGCCTTCTGCGACGACGACTCCTGGTGGGCGCCCGGCGCGCTCTCGGGCGCCGCCGACCTCCTGGACCGGCACGCCGCGCTCGGCTCCGTCACCGCCCGGATCCTCGTCGAACCCGGCGGCACCGAGGACCCGATCGTCGAGGAGCTGCGCAACTCGCCCGTCCCGGGGCCGTCTTGGCTGCCCGGCCCGGCGCTCGGCTCGTTCCTCGCCGCGGCGACCGTGCTGCGCACCGACGCGTTCCGGCGCGCGGGCGGCTTCCACCCACGGCTGTGGCTCGGCGGCGAGGAGGAACTGCTGGCCGCGGACCTGGCCGCCGACGGCTGGTGGCTGACGTACGCCGAGCAGCTGACGACCCATCATCGTCCCTCGCCTGTAAGGGACTCCACCCGCCGCCGACGGGACGGCATCCGCAACACCCTGTGGTTCACCTGGCTGCGCCGCCCGGCCGGGCCCGCGCTGCGCCGCACCCTGCATCTGGCCCGTACGGTGCCCCGCGACACGGCGTCCCTGCGCGCCTTCGCCGCGGCGGCGGCCGCGCTGCCCTGGGTGCTGCGCGAGCGGCGCGTGCTGCCGCCCGAGGTGGAGGGGCGGCTGCGGCTCCTGGAGGACAGCCAGCGCCGGTCGAAGGCCCGCCGCTACACGGGCTGAAGCGGGTAGGTCGGACGGGGTGTGCCGGACGGGGTGTGGAGGGGACGGTCCGCACCGGGACGGGAAGCCCCGCCGCGGTGCGGACCGAAGGCTCAGCGCCGCTGGTGCTGCGACCGGAAAGGTTCACCGGCTCGCGACGCCCGGCAAGCCTTTCCGGCCACAGCACTGGACTCGGCGTCGCGGCGCCGACCGTGGACTCAGCCCGTCCTCCCGGACCGGCCGGACCTTCCGGAGCGTTCGCTCTTCGGGCCCCGGCCGCGTTCCGTGCGCGGGCCGCTGCTGCGCAGCTTCGGGTCCTGCTGGAGTTCCTCGTTCGCGGCCTTGTCGGCGTCCTGGTCGGAGATACCCGACTGCTCCGCCTCCTTGCGCATCCTCGCGCGCTTGACGTCGTACTTCTTGCTTCCGGGCTCGGGCACGACCATCACCTCCTGCCCACGCGGGTCCCCCCCCGACCTCGGTGGACAAACGGGTCGAACAAGGCTGACGAGCCCGGGGCGGGCTCGTTCAGGATGTTCGCGTTCGCCGGCACAGCAGCCGGAGGACGGCGTACAGCGCCACCGGCCACACCACGGCGAAGGCCCAGATCACCCCGGGGTCCGAGGTGACGATGCCCGCCGTCATCAGGGCGACGGAGACGGCCAGCAGGGCCACCACCGTCCACGGCCGGGGCGCGTACCGCGCCACCCGGGAGACCACTCTGGCGAGGTCCGGGCCCCGGCGGCGCGAGACGCGCAGCCGCCGGACCAGCCGGCGGTCACGGCTCAGGGCGCGCTCTATCTCGTCCAGTATCCGCTGTTCGTGATCGGGGAGTCGGCTTGTCGACACTGTTGCTCCTACAGGGACCGAGCTACCTGCCGCGTCCTGCTCCGAGTGCCCGCACGCCCTCGTGCTAACCGGTGCGCGGCGGCCGCAGTGCCGCCGGCAGGCCCTCGGCGCCGTCCCGCCCGGCGTCCGCCGCGAACGCGTCGCACAGCCGCCGCGCCGCCGCCCGGCCCGACGTCAGGCACCAGTCCCACCAGCGGTCCAGTTCTGCCGTGGCCAGCCGCTCCGCGGGCACCAGCGCGGGCCAGCCGCAGGCACGCGCCTGAGCGGTCACCTTCGCGCCGCCCGCGACGGGGTCCACGGCCAGCGCGGGCGTACCGGCCCGAAGCGCGAGCACCATCCCGTGCAGCCGGTCGGTGACCACCAGGTCCAGGCGGGCCAGCACCGACTGGAGTTGGGCGGGGGTGGCGCACAGCCGCCAGTCGCGGGTGTCGAGCCGGGTCTCCAGCTCCAGGCGCGCACAGTCCCTGCCGTGCAGCCAGGCGGTCACCTCCCGGGCGACCACGTCGTGCCGGCGGGCCCGCCCGTACTCGTGCTGCCCGTGCGTGAGGACCACACCGACCACCGGCCGCGCCGGCAGGGCGGGGGCGCCCGCCGCCAGGTCCAGGGCGGGTTCGGCCGCCGGGGCGTCGCGGGCGAGCACACGGTGGAAGCCGGTGACGGCCGGGCTGCCGGGGTCGATCACCGAGACGCCCACCGCGATCCGCACACAGTGCGCGAACCTGCGGTGCAGCCGCTCGATCTGCGGCCCGTGCAGTGGTCCGCACACGAACACCAGCCACCCGTACCGCTCGGGCCGTACGTCCTCCAGATGCAGGCCGCCGGCCCGGAACCCGGGGCTCCAGGCGACGTCGTACGCCGGCCCGGACCGCCGCAGCACGTCCTCCACCCGGTGCAGCGCCAGCACGTCCCCGGCGGTCGCCTCCCCGTCCGGGAAGCTGAACCACCCCGTCAGCAGAGTCCGCGGCTCGTCCTGTCGCCGGTGCACAGTGCGCCCCGGGTGCCCTCCCGAGCCCGGTGCCATGCACCGCGTGCACCGCGCACGCTCGCTCGGGCGGAACCCACCCCCTACGTGTCGTCCTCCTCGCCCAGAGCGAGTCGCACGTCGTGACCCCCTCGTCGTGGAACAGTTCGGAGGCCGGCTGTCCGGCGTCGGCGGTGCCCTCCAGACGCAGCAGCACGCGGGCGGCGGCGTCCGTGCGGCCGGGCAGCCGGTCGGCCTTTACCTGCAGGATGCGGAAACCCCGCTGGGTCAGCCGCACCTCGACCGTGCCGGGCACCCCGCCGCCGGTGAACCGCCTCGCGATATGGGGATAGCCGCGTACGACGGGGAAGTGCAGCGCGGTCGTCGCCAGGGCCAGGATCGGCAGTCCGCCCCCGCAGGCCATGCCGACCGCGCAGGTCAGCCAGATGGTGGCGGCGGTGGTCAGCCCGCGCACCGCGCTGCGCCGTACGAAGATCAGACCGCCGCCGATGAAGCCGATGCCGGAGACGATCTGGGCGGCCACGCGGGACGGGCCGAAGGACACGTTCGGCAGGCCGAGCACATGGGTGAAGCCGTGCTGCGACACCTCCATCATCAGCGCGCTGGCGACCCCGACCAGTGTGTGGGTGCGCAGGCCCGCGCTCTTCTGCTGTGCCTCCCTCTCCCAGCCGATCAGGCTCGACAGCAGCAGCGCGGGCCCGAGCTCGGCCAGCTGGCGCAGACCCTGACCGTTGGCCACGTCCCACAGCGGAACCGCAAGTCACGGCATGCCTCTCCCTTCGTCGGGGGGTCCCACCGGCCTCCGCCGACCCTTGTGTGGCCGACCGGCTCCGGGACGGGTACCCGGCGCGGCGGACGGACACGGACACGGACACGGACACGGACACGGTTCGGTGACACCGACACGGTCACCGACACCGACACGGCGGCGAGGACGTAGGTGAGGCCCGTGCCACGGATGGATCCCGACCAGGCGCGGCGCCGGTTCGCGGCCGCCCGCGTGGCCCGGCTGGCTACGGTGGACGAGACGGGCCGCCCGCACCTGGTGCCGGTGGTGTTCGCCACCGACGGCGCCGACGGCATCGTGACGGCGGTCGACCGCAAGCCGAAGCGCACGACCCACCTCAGACGGCTGCGCAACATCGAGGCCAACCCGGCCGTCTGCCTGCTCGCCGACGCCTTCGACGAGGACTGGGACCGCCTGTGGTGGTCCCGCGCCGACGGCGACGCCCGGATCCTGCCGCCGGACGCACCGGACGCCGGGACCCGGGAGCAGTACGAGGCCGCCCTCGCCGGGCTGCGACGCAAGTACCCGCAGTACCGGCAGGCCCCGCCGGACGGACCGGTGATCGCGGTCGCCGTCCACCACTGGACCGGCTGGCGGGCGGGCCCCGCACCGGAGCCGGACCCGGGGGGATGAGGCGTGCCGCCGGGGCGCCCGCGAGGGAAGGCCCAGGGGGCTTGCCCGCACGGCTTCATGGCGCCGGCGGCCGGTTTGGGACCGTCCTTTCTGGCTACGCGGCGGGCAGCAGGCCGTCCGTGGACCCGTTGCGGGAGGTGCCCCATGACCCACCGAGTACGCGATGTGATGTCCCCCGGCGCGGTGGCCGTCGAGCCGATGGCCACGCTGGAGGACGCCGCCCGCGCGATGCGCGAGCAGCACGTGGGGGACGTCCTGGTGGTGTACGACTGCGACCTGTTCGGCGTCCTCACCGACCGCGACATCGTGATCCGGGCCGTGGCTTACGGCAGCGACCCGCACACCACCACCGCCGGATCGGTCTGCACCAGGCCCCCGGTCGTCACCCTGTCGCCCGACGACACCACCGACCGCGCGGCCGAGCTGATGCGCCAGTACGCCGTGCGCCGGCTGCCCGTCGTCGAACACGGCGGCTGCCCCGTCGGCATGGTGAGCCTCGGCGACCTCGCCGCCACGGAGGAACCGGAGTCGACCCTGGCGGACATCCGGAAGGCGGACTGACGGCACATCCACGGCACGACGGCACGGCGGCACGGCGGCGCGGCGGACCCACAGTTCGACGGCACGGCGGACCGACCGGAGTCGCCGACGCCGTGACGCCCGACAAGCGGATACGAGGCGGATACAAGCGGACAGAACCTGTCCTCGATCAGCGCTACCGTGCCGGGCATGACCAAGAGGGCGACGACCACTGCGACGAGCCGTACGAAGACCTCCCCGACGGCCCCCGTGCTCGGGGTGCGCGCGCTCAACCGGGCCACCCTGGCCCGGCAGCTGCTGCTGCGCCGCTCCGCGCTGGACGCCGGCGCCGCCGTGCGGCACCTCGTCGGCCTCCAGGCGCAGAACGTCAGGCCGCCGTACTACGCCCTGGCCGCCCGGCTCGACGGCTTCGCACCCGAGGAGCTGTCGCGGCTGATGGCCGGCCGCGAGGTCGCCCGCATCGTCACCCTGCGCTCGACCATCCACACCCACACCGCCGACGACTGCCTCTCCCTGCGTTCCCTCGTCCAGCCCGCCCGCGAGCGTGAACTCGCCCTGTTCCGCCGGGGTCTCGCGGGCGTCGACCTCGACCGGCTCGCCGCGCTCGCCCGCGACCTCGTCGAGGCCGAGCCGCGCACCATGAGGCAACTGCGCGAGGCGCTGTCGGCGACCTGGCCGGACGCCGACCCGCGGGCCCTCGGCGTCGCCGCCCGCTGCCTGCTGCCGCTCGTCCAGGTCACCCCGCGCGGACTGTGGGGCCGCAGCGGCCAGGTGGCCCTGACCACCGCCGAACACTGGTTCGGCCGGTCCCCCGGGGACACACCCACCATCGACGACGCCGTCCTGCGCTACCTCGGCGCGTTCGGCCCGGCCTCGGTGAAGGACACGCAGACCTGGGCGGGCCTGACCCGGCTGCGCGACGCCTTCGAACGCCTGCGCCCGCGGCTGGTCACCTTTCGCGACGAGGCAGGCACCGAGCTGTTCGACCTCCCCGACGCGCCCCGCCCCGACCCCGGCACCCCGGCCCCGCCCCGCTTCCTGCCCGAGTACGACGACCTGCTCCTCTCCCACGCCGACCGCACCCGCGTCGTCCCGCACGGGTACAAGGGTCGCGCCGCGACGGGCAACCAGGCCCACCGCACCCTCCTCGTCGACGGCTTCCTGGCCGGGTTGTGGCAGCTGACGGACGACGCGCTGGTCGTCGAGGCCTTCGGCGAGCTGACACCGGCCCAGCGCCGGGACGTGACCGAGGAGGGGCGGCGGACGCTGTCCGTCATGCACCCGGGTGCGTCGTACGACATCCGGTTCGGCACCGTCGTGGGGCGAGCCGCGGCCCCCGCCGGGACCGGGAGGTCCGCCGCCGGCCGCTGAGCGCGGAACACCGGCGTGGAGAGGGGGCGTTGCGGGCCGCTCGTGGTGGCTCGCAACGCCCCCTGGCATTCACCCGAGGGGTCCTCGGGGGCCTTCAGGAGCCGATCTGTGCCGTGACCAGCGGGGAGAAGGTGGTCAGCCGGGTGTACACACCCGGATAACCCGCCTTGGCACAGCCGTTGCCCCAGGAAGTGATCCCTGCCAGGACGCCCCCGACTAGCAGGGGACCGCCGCTGTCGCCCTGGCAGGTGTCTGTGCCGCCGGAGGAGTATCCGGCGCAAACCATGTCGCTCGCGACGAAGTCGGAGCCGTAGGCGCTCGCGCAGTCGGCGTCGGACACGACCGGCACGGTCGCGGTCCGCAGCTGGTCGGACGAGCTGCCGCTTTCCGAGGTGGTGCCCCAGCCGAGGACGCGGGCGGTGGTGCCGGCCGCGTACGCGCCCGTGTCGGTGGGGGAGACGTACGGCGCCGTGGCGTACGGCATCGCCGTCGACAGCGTCAGGACGGCCACGTCGTCCCCGCTCGCGGCGTCCGTGTAGCCCGGGTCGGTCCAGATGCCGCTGACCTCGCTCACCGTGCCGTCGGTGCCGTCGCGGTAGGTGCGCCCGCCGACCACCCGCACACCGGCGGCGGACTCGCCGGCCACGCAGTGCGCCGCGGTGACCACCTTCCTGGCCGCCACCAGGGTGCCGCCGCAGAACTGACTGCCGGACGCGTCCGTGACCTGCATGACGAAGGGGTACGCGGTGGTCGTGGTGGGCGTGCCGCCGACGACCGGCAGGGGGACGTCGTGGGCGGGGCGGGAGGCCGCGTCGGCGCCGGGGGCGGTGAGCAGCACGGTCGCGGCGCCGGCGGCGCAGGCCGCGAGCGGGGCGGCGGTCCGTCTGCCGCGCGCCCGTCTGGCGCGGGTGGGGCCGAACATGCGTCTCCTCGGGGGCCGGCCGGTGGGGGTTCGCACGGGTGGGGTGGAGCACGGAAGTCCAAGGATCCGGTGCGCGGACTCCCGTGTGCCCGGGCGAGCGGCACGTCCCTCACGCTAGGGTCCGGCGCACCCGCCTCCAATGAGGGAACCCCCTAGGGGAGTTGGGCAGGGAAAACCCTCGGTCGCCCCGGCCGGGGCCCTCACTGGATGCACGCGGTAAGTCAACCCGGGCCGCGCTCACTTCGCGCGCCGGCCCGCCGCCAATCGGACGATGTCGACCCGCGAACGGATCCCCAGTTTGCGGTAGACCCGGGTCAGGGTGGCTTCGACCGTCTTCACACTGACGAACAGCCGTCCTGCGATCTCCCGGTTGGTCGCGCCCTCCATGACGAGCGCGGCGACCTGACGCTCCATCGCCGCCAGTCCGTCCAGCACGGCCGGCCCCTCCGGTCCCGCCGGGGCGGCGTCCGGCTGCGCCGGACGGGTGGCGGCGGCCTCCACCCGGCGCAGCCAGGGCAGCGCCCTGCAGCGCCGGAACAGCCGCGCCGCCTCCTCGTACGAGGTCGGGCCCGGACGCCGGGTGCGCAGCCGGGCCAGCGCGAAGGCGGCCCGCGCCTCCTCCAGGCCGGTGCCCAGTCTCGCCAGCCGGTCCTGTGCGGACGTCAGCTGGGTGACGGCGGCCTCGGTCTCGCCCCGGGCCGCGCGCACCAGCGCCTCGGACCGGTCGAGGACGGCCAGCACGCTCTCCCGGCCCAGCCGCCGCGCGTGCTTCCGGGCGGCGTCGACGACCTGCTGGGCCTCGTCCGGACGGCCGACCAGGACCAGTGCCTCGGCCAGGTCGCCGTGCCAGCGGCCGCGCGCGGGGTCGGTGACGCCGAGTCCCTGCTCCAGCTCCCGCACCCGGCTCAGCGACGCCACGGCGGCCTGGGCGTCACCGGCCACGAACTGGGCGTGGCCCAGGGCGGCCAGGGCGCGCGAGAGGTACATCTGGTCGCCGTCCTCCTCGGCGTGCCGGACGGCCTCCTGGGCCAGTGCCAGCGCCCGCCCGGTGTCGCCGCCGGAGGCCTCGGCGAAGCAGGCCAGCATCGCGGTGGGACCCTCGCCGATGCCGGTGTCCCGGGCCAGCCGCAGGCTCTCCCGGGCCAGGTCCAGGGCCCGGCCGCAGTGCCCGGCGCGCAGTTCGGTCTCGGCGAGCAGACGCAGGAAGTGCACCTCGCTCTCGACCATGCCGCGCCGCCGCACCTCGCGCAGCAGGGCGGTGATGGTCGCCCGCGCCTCGGTCAGCTGGTCGCTCATCAGCAGCCAGCGGAAGCGGGCGGAGCCGACGCCGTTGTGGTGGCAGGCGACGTAGGGGTCCTGAGGCTCCTTCAGCGCGCGTCCGATGGTGGCGGGGGCGTCGGGGTGCCCCATCAGGGTCTCGGTGGAGGCCTGGAAGGCCAGCGCCATCAGTTCGGTGCGCCGGTCCCGGCCGCGCGCGGCCAGTTCGGCGGCGTGCGCGGCCTCCTGGCGGGCCTCGGCGAAGTCGCCCTGCACGACCAGGGCGCGCCAGGCCAGCTGGTAGCGGACCAGGGCGAGCAGCCCCGGGTCGTCGCCGGCGTCGGCCAGCGCCTGCGGGAAGGCGGTGTCCACGTCGCCGAGTGCCTGCCCGGCCGCCTCGATCACCACCATCCAGGCCCGCACCCGCTGCGCGGGCACGGTGGCCCGGGTCAGCACCTCACGGGCGATGTCCCGGGCGAGGTCCACCTCGCCGGCCGTGATGGCGTCCTCGGCCGCCCTGAGCCGGCGCTCGTCCGGGCCCGGCGCGCCGTCGGCCGGGGTGTGCCGGGCGGCGAGCAGTCCCAGCGAGGCCGCCACCGAGGGGGCGCCGCGGTCCCGGGCCAGCACGGCGGCTCCGGCGAGCCGCGCGGCCACGTCCGGGTCGGTGCCGGTGGTGGCCAGGGCCAGATGGCGGGCGCGCTCGATGGGGTCGGAGGCGGCGGTGGACAGGGCGGCGTGCGCGGCGCGGCGCTCCTGCGCGGGCGCCTCCGCGTACAGCGCGGCCGAGATCAGCGGGTGCGCGAAGCGTACGGCCGGACCCTCCGGTTCGGTGGCCAGCAGCCCGAGTTCGGCGGCCTGGGCGCACTCGGCCTCGGCGTTCTCCCGGCCGGCCGCGTGCAGCAGGGCCGGGGTGGGGCGGGCGCCGGCGCTGGCCACGAGGAGGGTGCGGCGGGCGTCGGCGGAGAGCATCTCCAGGCGGCTGAGCACCAGGGCGCGCAGCGAGGTGGGCACCGGCAGCGGCTCGCCCGGCCGGGGCGGAGTGGGGTTCTCGGCCAGGGCACGGCCCAGCTCCTGGGCGAACAGGGGGTTGCCGCCGCTGGTGCGGTGGATCTCACGGACCGTGGAACGCGGCAGGCCGGTGTAGCCGCGCTGGTCGAGCAGGGTGGAGACCTGGGCGCGCGAGAGCGGGCCGAGGCGCACCGAGAGGGTGTCCGGCGGGCAGGCGCGCAGGTGGCGGTCGTACTCCTCGTCCTCGGTGCGCACCGCGCACAGCATCTGCACGGGGGTGTCGCCCAGCCGGCGGGCGGCGAAGCCGAGCAGCTCCGAGCTGGCCGAGTCCAGCCACTGGAGGTCGTCGGCGACGATCAGGACGGGGCCCTTCGCCGCGAGCGCGCGCAGCACCGACAGCACCGCCAGGCGCAGCGCGAGGCCGTCGCGCTGGAGGGTGGACTCGCCGCGGCCGGTGAGCGCCGACTCCAGCGCGGTGCGCTGCGCGGCGGGCAGGCTGCCGGCCACCTCGTCCACGACCAGACCGAAGAGGTCGGCCAGTGCCAGGAAGGGCAGGTGGGATTCGGACTCGGTGGCGGAGCAGCGCAACACGGTGCGGCCCGGCGGGGCATATTCGGCGGCCAATGCCCGCAGCACGGTCGACTTTCCTATTCCGGCCGGCCCGTGCAGCAGCACACTGCCGCCGCGGCCGAGCTGCTCGCGCGCCGCCGCGGACGGCTCCTCCTGGCCGATGACCAGGTCTGAGCGGCGGCCCGCAGGGCCCTTGAAGTCCCGTCGCACGGTCACCGCTCCCCTCGTGTCGTGTTCTGGCCAAATTCTAGGCAACGCGCCCCTGAATTTCGGACTCCCGGCATGGTGAGGGAAATAACAGCACTCCCGGCAGAACCGAATTCAAACCACACCGGATTGAATAGACAACCCGCAAGCGCGCCCCCTCGAAGGTACCGCGCCCCACGGCACCCGGGAGGCCTCCCGCCTGCCGATCACGGGACCCCACTGCCGCTCACGGGAACCCACTGCAGCGGCCGCCCGGCCCCCGGCCCCCGCACCAGGACGCCGTGCGGCCGCGGCCCTACGGCAGCACGCCCGCCCGGCGGGCCGTCGCCACCGCTTCGCCGCGGGTGTGGGCGCCGAGTTTGCGCATGGCCGAACGAAGGTAGCTCTTCACCGTTTCCGGGCTGAGGCCCAGGCGGGCGGCGGCCGTCGCGTTCGTGGCGCCCGCGGCCACGCACGTCAGGACGTCCAGCTCCCGAGGGGCCAGGGTCACGCCCTCCGCCGCGACCGGGGCCCGGGCCGGGGCCGCGGCGGCGGTGAGCAGGCCGCACGCGTCCAGGAGTTCCGCGCGCAGGGCGGGGTCCGCGATCCGGGGGGCCAGCGCGCGCAGCGCCGCGTGGGCCTCGCGGACCCGCTCCCAGGCCGCGCCGCCCGCCGCGTCCCCGTCCGCCGGCTCCGGACGGGCAGCCGCCAGCAGGTCCCGCGCCTCCTCCCGCACCACCAGCGCCTGCTCCACGTCCCGCGCCACCGCCACCGCCGCGCCGAGCGCCCGGTCACCGAGCGGCAGGGCCGTGCGCAGGGCGCCGTACAGCACACCGCGCACCCGGCGCCGCACCACCACCGGCACCGCCAGTACCGACCGCAGCCCCTCGGCCGCCACCGCCGCGTCGTACTCGTGGCTGATCTGCCGGGACAGCGAGTAGTCCGTCACCGCGCACGGCCGGGCCAGCGCGACCGCCTTGCCGCCGAGCCCGTTGCCGGAGGTCACCGCCAGCGCGCTGAGCGCGAGCGTCGCCGTGCCCGTCAGTTCGCTGATCCGTATCCGCGGCCGGCCCGGCTCGACCAGGCCGCCGAAGGCGACCGGAAGGCCCGTCGCGCGCCGCAGCCGCACCAGCGCACCCCGAATCTCCGCCGCCCCGGACGCGTTCGCCGTCACCTGCTCGCCCTTTCGTCACGGACCTGTGCCCACCACACCCCCGTTCGGGGGTGGTGAGACCCGCATCACGGATTACACGATGTGACAGAGCCGCCCCGCAATGGTCCGGAGCCAACCCGGGACCACCCATGGAGGACAGATGACGACGGCGACGGAGAGCTTCCGCAGGGCCCGGGACTTCCTGCTGGAACACCGTGAGGACTACGCCACCGCCTGCGCCGACTTCGAGTGGCCCCGGCCGGAGCACTTCAACTGGGCGCTGGACTGGTTCGACGTCGTCGCCGACGGGAACGACCGCACCGCCCTGCACATCGTCGAGGAGGACGGCACCGAGACCCGGCTCTCCTTCGCCGAGATGTCCGAGCGCTCCGACCGGGCCGCCAACTGGCTGCGCGCACGCGGCATCGCCGCCGAGGACCGCATCCTCGTCATGCTCGGCAACCAGGCCGAGCTGTGGGAGACCGCGCTCGCCGCGATGAAGCTGCGCGCCGTCGTCATCCCCGCCACCCCGCTGCTCGGCCCCGCCGACCTGCGCGACCGCGTCGAGCGCGGCCGGGTCAGGCACGTGATCGTTCGCGCCGAGGACACCGCCAAGTTCGCGGACGTGCCAGGCTCCTACACCCGGATCTGCGTCGGAGGCACGCCCGAGCAGGGCTGGGAGCCGTACGAGGACGCCTACGCCGCCCCGGCCGCGTTCGTCCCCGACGGCCCCACCCTCGCCGACGACCCGCTGATGCTCTACTTCACCTCGGGCACCACCGCCCGCCCCAAACTGGTCGAGCACACCCACACCTCGTACCCGGTCGGGCACCTGGCCACCATGTACTGGATCGGCCTGAGGCCAGGAGACGTGCACCTGAACATCTCCTCGCCCGGCTGGGCCAAGCACGCCTGGTCCAACCTGTTCGCCCCGTGGAACGCGGAGGCGACCGTCTTCATCCACAACTACACCCGCTTCGACGCGGCCCGGCTGATGGCCGAGATGGACCGCGCCGGCGTCACCACCTTCTGCGCCCCGCCGACGGTGTGGCGCATGCTCATCCAGTCCGACCTGAACCGGCTCGCCACCCCGCCGCGCGAGGCCGTCGCCGCCGGCGAGCCGCTCAACCCCGAGGTCATCGAGCAGGTCCGCCGGGCCTGGGGCGTGACCGTCCGGGACGGCTTCGGGCAGACCGAGACGGCCGTCCAGGTCTCCAACAGCCCCGGCCAGCCGCTGAAGACGGGCTCCATGGGACGGCCCAGCCCCGGCTTCCGGGTGGAACTGCTCGACCCGGTGACCGGCGCCCCGGGAGCGACGGAGGGCGAGATCGCGCTCGACCTGTCCGTACGGCCCGTCGGCCTGATGGCCGGCTACCACGGCGACGCCGACCGCACGGCGGAGGCGATGGCCGGCGGCTACTACCGCACCGGAGACGTCGCCGCACGGGACGAAGACGGATATCTGACCTATATCGGACGCTCCGATGATGTCTTCAAGGCCTCCGACTACAAGATCAGCCCGTTCGAACTGGAGAGCGCGCTGCTCGAGCACGAGGCGGTGGCCGAGGCCGCGGTGGTGCCCGCGCCGGACGAGCTGCGTCTGGCCGTGCCGAAGGCGTACATCGTGCTCGCGGAGGGCTGGGAGCCCGGTCCCGACACCGCGAAGGTGCTCTTCGAGCACTCCCGCCAGGTCCTCGCCCCCTACAAGCGCGTCCGCCGCCTGGAGTTCGGAGATCTGCCCAAGACCGTCTCCGGCAAGATCCGCCGCATCGAGCTGCGCGAGGCCACGGCCACGGGGTCGGACAACGAGTACCGCGAGGAGGATTTCCGGTGACCGCCGAGCTGTCGTACACGCACGGAACGAGCGGGACCGTCCTGCTCGGGGACACCATCGGCGCCAACCTCGACCGGGCCGTCGCGGCCTGGCCGGACCGTGAGGCACTCGTCGACGTGCCGTCCGGGAGGCGCTGGACGTACGCCCGGTTCGGGGCGGACGTCGAGGAGCTGGCGCGGGCGCTGGCCGCGAGCGGGGTCGGCAAGGGGGACCGGGTCGGCATCTGGGCGATCAACTGCCCGGAGTGGGTCCTGGTCCAGTACGCCACCGCCCGCATCGGCGCGATCATGGTCAACATCAACCCGGCCTACCGCACCCACGAGGTCGAGTACGTCCTCAACCAGTCCGGCATCTCGCTGCTCTTCGCCTCCCTCGGCCACAAGACGAGCGACTACCGGGCGATGGTCGACCAGGTCCGCGGGAGGTGCCCCGCGCTGCGCGAGGTCGTGTACATCGGCGACCCGAGCTGGGAGGCACTGCTCTCCCGTGCCACCCCGGACGTCTCCTACGAGGCCCTGTCCTGCGACGACCCCATCAACATCCAGTACACCTCGGGCACGACGGGCTTCCCCAAGGGGGCCACCCTCTCCCATCACAACATCCTCAACAACGGCTATTTCGTGGGTGAGTCGATCGCCTACACCGAGCAGGACCGGATCTGCGTCCCGGTCCCCTTCTACCACTGCTTCGGCATGGTGATGGGCAATCTGGCGGCCACCTCGCACGGCGCCTGCACGGTCATCCCGGCACCGTCCTTCGACGCGAAGGCCACCCTGGACGCCGTCCAGCAGGAGCGGTGCACGTCGCTGTACGGCGTCCCGACGATGTTCATCGCCGAGCTGGGCCTCCCCGGCTTCGCGGCCTACGACCTGTCCAGCCTGCGCACCGGCATCATGGCGGGCTCGCCCTGCCCGGTGGAGGTGATGAAGCGGGTGGTCGCCGAGATGCACATGGAGCAGGTCTCCATCTGCTACGGCATGACCGAGACCTCCCCGGTCTCCCTGCAGACCCGGATGGACGACGACCTCGAACACCGCACCGGCACGGTCGGCCGGGTGCTGCCGCACATCGAGGTGAAGGTGATCGACCCGGCCACCGGGACGACCCGGCCCCGCGGCACGGCGGGCGAGTTGTGCACCCGCGGCTACAGCGTGATGCTCGGCTACTGGGAGGAGCCCGAGAAGACCGCCGAGGCCATCGACCCCGGCCGCTGGATGCACACCGGGGACCTCGCGGTGATGCGCGAGGACGGGTACGTCGAGATCGTCGGCCGTATCAAGGACATGATCATCCGCGGCGGGGAGAATATCTACCCGCGCGAGATAGAGGAGTTCCTCCACGGCCACCCGAAGATCCGTGACGTCCAGGTCGTCGGCGTACCGCACGAGACGTACGGCGAGGAGGTGCTCGCCTGTGTCATCCCGCTCGACGCGGAGGAACGGCTGACGCTGGATGAGCTGCGGGCCTTCTGCGCGGGCCGGTTGGCGCACTACAAGATCCCGAGCCGGCTGCGGATCCTCGACTCCTTCCCGATGACGGTGTCCGGGAAGGTCCGCAAGGTGGAGCTGCGCGAGAGGTACGGTGCCTGACGGGACGTGAACCTCCGCGCCGGCGGCGGCCGCCCGGTCTCAGGGGTCCTCGCACTATGAGCGTCCGATCAGGTCGCGTGGTCCGGTGGTGGGGGTACCTCCCGCGCCGTTCAGGCAGCGGGGGAGCATCGCAAGGCGCCGGAGCGCCCTGGTAGCGGAGCTACCTGGGCGTTTCGGCAACGCGGCGAGGTGCGGTGCCAGGCCGCGCGACCCGGGCGGGCATAGTGCGAGGACCCGTCAGGCGCCGGGGGCGCCGCCGAGCGCGTGGGCCGGGCCGTTCACCGGCCGCGGGACGCCGTCCGGCGCGGGGACGAACAACGCGATGCCCAGCTCGTCCGCGCGGGTACGGGCCTGGCCGCTGTAGCCGGTGAGCGAGAAGTACACGCAGCCGGCGGACTCCGTCATCGCCGTCAGCCACAGGCACTCCACGTCCCGCAGCGAGGCCCGCCGCGCCGCGGGGTCCACCTGCGCCACCAGCCCCCGGGCGGCCAGCCCGATACCGGACGGCGGCCGCTGGTCCGCGCGCCGGATGTCCTCGTAGCCCAGCCACCGCAGATAGAGCACGGCATCGGTCACCGCGTCCCGCGCCGTGCGGATCACCACGGGACGGAACACCCCGCGCCCCCCGGTACGAGGGCGCCGCCCGGCCGCGTCCCGGCTCCCGGGGCCGAAGGGGTGCGCCGTCCCGGGCGCGCGCATCCCGTTGTCGCCGTGCTGCGTCCCCTCTCCTCCCCGCCGCCCGCGGTCGCCGCGTCCGGGGATGCCGTCCCCGGACCGCACCGCGCTCCCCTTCCCCGCCCGGTCCCTGGTCTCCTCCGTGTCGGACCCGCCCGGCGGGATGCGCAGGGCCGTGCCGCAGGGGCAGGCCAGTTCCGGCCGGGGCCACTGGTCGTGGCCGCCGCGGACCAGTTCGCGTCGGCAGACCGGGCAGCGCACCGGCACGCTCTCGGGCATGACCCAACTCCAAGGCGTCGCATCGAGGTCGCGTTCGAGGCCGCCCCAGGGCCGGCCGTCGAGGAAGCCGTCCCATGGTGCTCCGGCGGGCCCCCGGCTGTCCGCTGCTTCTCCGCGTGGCGGGCTGCCCCTTGCCCTCTCTTGACGCGTTTCACGCACCCCCCTACATTGCTTCCAGATCGTAGAAATTACTTTCCGCTATACGGAAGTACGGAAGAGCTCACCGCAGGGCGCGACGGGAGTGCGAATCCGGCAGCCGAGACAGCAGAAGACAGCCGAAGCAGGAGTACTCGATGGCTCGTATGACCGCTGCCCGAGCGGCAGTTGAGATCCTCAAGCGTGAGGGCGTCACCGACGCGTTCGGTGTGCCGGGCGCGGCGATCAACCCCTTCTACGTGGCGCTCAAGGCCTCCGGAGGCATCACCCACACCCTCGCCCGCCATGTCGAGGGCGCCTCGCACATGGCCGAGGGCTACACCCGGACGCACCCCGGCAACATCGGCGTCTGCATCGGCACCTCCGGCCCGGCCGGCACCGACATGATCACCGGCCTGTACTCGGCCACCGGTGACTCCATCCCGATCCTGTGCATCACCGGCCAGGCCCCGACCGCCGTGATCCACAAGGAGGACTTCCAGGCGGTCGACATCGCCTCCATCGCCAAGCCGGTGACCAAGATGGCGGTCACCGTCCTGGAGGCCGCGCAGGTCCCCGGCGTCTTCCAGCAGGCCTTCCACCTGATGCGCTCCGGCCGCCCCGGCCCGGTCCTTATCGACCTGCCGATCGACGTCCAGATGACGGAGATCGAGTTCGACCCCGAGACCTACGAGCCGCTGCCCGTCTACAGGCCGGCCGCGACCCGCGCCCAGATCGAGAAGGCGATCGCCCTGCTGACCGCCTCCGAGCGGCCGCTGATCGTGGCCGGCGGCGGTGTCATCAACGCCGACGCCGCCGATCTGCTCGTCGAGTTCGCCGAGCTGACCGGCACACCGGTCGTGCCGACCCTGATGGGCTGGGGCGTCCTGCCCGACGACCACGAGCTGAACGCCGGCATGGTGGGCCTGCAGACCTCGCACCGCTACGGCAACGCGACCTTCCTGGATTCCGACTTCGTCCTCGGCATCGGCAACCGCTGGGCCAACCGCCACACCGGCAAGCTCGACGTCTACACGGCCGGCCGCACGTTCGTCCACGTGGACATCGAACCCACCCAGATCGGCAAGATCTTCGCCCCCGACTACGGCATCGCCTCCGACGCCAGGGCCGCCCTGGAGCTGTTCGTCGAGGTGGCCACGGAGCTGAAGGCGGCCGGCCGGCTGCCCGACCGCTCCGCCTGGGCCGCCGCCGCGCAGGAGAAGAAAGCCACGCTCCAGCGCCGTACGCACTTCGACGACATCCCGATCAAGCCGCAGCGCGTCTACGAGGAGATGAACAAGGCCTTCGGTCCCGAGACGCGCTACGTCTCCACCATCGGCCTCTCGCAGATCGCCGGCGCCCAGATGCTGCACGTCTACCGGCCGCGGCACTGGATCAACTGCGGCCAGGCCGGCCCGCTCGGCTGGACCATCCCGGCCGCCCTGGGCGTCGCCAAGGCCGACCCGGAGTCCCCGGTCGTCGCCCTCTCCGGCGACTACGACTTCCAGTTCATGCTGGAGGAGCTGGCCGTGGGCGCGCAGCACAAGATCCCCTATGTCCATGTCCTCGTCAACAACTCCTACCTGGGCCTGATCCGCCAGGCGCAGCGGGCGTTCGACATCGACTTCCAGGTCAAGCTGGAGTTCGAGAACATCAACTCGCCGGAGCTGGGCGTCTACGGCGTCGACCACGTCAAGGTCGCCGAGGGCCTGGGCTGCAAGGCGATCCGGGTGACCGACCCGAACGAGCTGGGCGCCGCCTTCGAGGAGGCCAAGAAGCTCGCCGCCGAGTTCCAGGTGCCGGTCGTCGTCGAGGCGATCCTGGAGCGGGTCACCAACATCTCCATGTCGGGCACCAACGACATCGGCAACGTCGTCGAGTTCGAGGAACTGGCCACCGAGCCCGGCCACGCGCCGACGGCGATCAGGACGCTGAAGGCCTGACACACCGGAACGCCGGCAAGGGGTGGCCCGTCCGAGGGACGGGCCACCCCTTGTCGTGCCGCTGTTCGTCGCTTCGCCGCGCCGGTCCGCGGAGCGTCACACGGCGCCGCAACTGAAGCCGCCGCCGCTGCCCCAGGACTGCCCGTACTCCCGCCTCTGCTCGGTGGCCTTCCCGCGCCGCCCGACCGGCCGGCCCTCCCGCGCGAAGCGGGGCATGAGCGTGGTCAGCGCTCGGTCGCCGTACAGGGCCACGGCGAGCAGCCGGTCCTCGGCCGACAGGCCCCTGCGGCTCCCGGGCAGCGGGTGCCGGGCCCGCAGGGTCCTCAGGACGCGCCGGCCGGCCCGGGTGCGGCCGGGCAGGAAGACGGGCGCCAGTCCGGCGACCGTGAGCTGGTACCGCAGATCGATGAGGGCGAGGGCGACGGCCTCCCGGACCAGCAACTGCCGCAGGTGTGCTGGCTGGTGGAGGAGGGAGGCGTGCACCGCCCGCGTCAGGGCGGGGAGGTCCGCTTCCGTGTCGTCGAGCGGTCTCCTGGTGCGCAACGTGCCCCCACGCCCGGGGCCGATGCTTCCGCTCAGTCGCAGGGTGAGGACGGCGACGGTGAGGGCGGCGCGGCGACCACCGCGCAGGAACGCGATCTCGTGCGGCGCCGGCCGGTCCGTCGCGGCACTGTCGGCACTGTCCATGAGCGAGCCCCCGCCGTCCGACGGGGCCCGCCGCCCCCGTGCCGGCGGGCCCCGTGTGAGGGAATCTGCCCGCGAGCGGGGACGCTCGATACCTCCCGAGCCGGTTTCAGAGCTTGATTTGAGCATGCCGTAGCGGCCCTACGTCCCTTGTCGTAGGCGCCGCTCAGCGGTCCTCGTGCTCCGACAGGCCCGGCCAGTCGTCCGGGCCGCCGCCCTGCCACTCGATGAGGTCGCTCTCCTCGACCTCGATACGGTCCAGGTCGGCCAGCCGGAGGATCTCGACGACGTCGTCCAGGTGCGACGCCAGCCCGAGGGTCACGTCGCCCTCGGTGACCCGCCGGGAGCCGTCCAGGGCCGGCGCGTGCACCACGATGTGCGGATGCTGCGTGAGGTGGTCCATGCCTTCAGCGTCCTGCGTGCGGGGCCCGTCCGCACCCCGGAGGCGGCAAGAACCGCGGCAGCGAAGCGAGGGGCGCCGGATGCGGGGACCGTCCGCATCCGGCGCCCCTCGGCCCGGTGAACTATGTGGTTGCTGAGACCGTCCGACGGCGCGAGGCTGGGCGCGACAGGACGTTCGCGCCGCCGGATGGAGCCGGGGAGGGGGTGCCTAGCTGCGCGAGGTGGTTCGGCTGGGACCGCGGCGGGTGCGACGGTGCCGGGAGGCCTTCCCTCTGGTCGAGAAGGCGGTCCCCGGGACCTTCACCACCGCACTGGCTCACACGCCGCCGCGGTCCTCGCCTGACCGCGCGTCGCCGGCCGGCCACCCCTCATCCGGGTTGGCCGGCGCCCGCGCGGGGCGTACGCGTCCGGTGCCCGACCTCCCCGTCAGGGCGCCGGACGCGGCTTGCCGGGTCAGTCCTCGCGCAGGGCGCGGACCGCCTCCGCCACGCGCTTGCCGTACTCGGGGTCGGCGGCGTGGAAGTGTGCGAGGTTCTTCTCGATCACGTCGTTGCGGGAGACCTGGGACAGGCCGCCGGCGATGTTCGCGACCAGGCGCTGCTTCTCCTCCTCGGACATCAGCCGGTACAGCTCGCCGGCCTGGACGAAGTCGTCGTCCTTGGTGTGCGGCGGAGCCTCGTGGGTGCCCGTGTGGCCGGTGACGGCCAGCGGGGCGGACAGCGGGCGGCCGGTCTCGACCGGGCCGTCGTAGGAGTTCGGCTCGTAGTTCTTGGCGTGCCGGCCCCGGGAGTTGGACGCCATGAGACCGTCGCGGCCGTAGTTGTGCGCGCCGCCCGGCACGGCCTTCGGGGCGTTCACCGCGAGCTGGGTGTGGTTGACACCCAGCCGGTAGCGGTGGGCGTCGGCGTAGGCGAAGAGCCGGCCCTGGAGCATCTTGTCCGGCGACGGGCCGATGCCCGGCACGAAGTTGTTCGGGGAGAACGCGGCCTGCTCGACCTCGGCGAACACGTTGTCCGGGTTGCGGTCCAGGACCAGGCGCCCGACCCGCTTGAGCGGGTAGTCCTTGTGCGACCAGACCTTGGTCAGGTCGAACGGGTTGAAGCGGTAGTCCGCCGCCTCGGCCGCCGGCATGATCTGGACGTACAGGGTCCAGGACGGGTGCACACCGCGCTCGATCGCCTGGAGCAGGTCGGTCTGGTGCGAGTCGGGGTCCTTGCCCGCGAGCTCAGCGGCCTGCTCGCCGGTCAGGCAGCGGATGCCCTGGTCCGTCTTGAAGTGGTACTTGACGAAGAAGGCCTCGCCCTGGGCGTTCGTCCACTGGTAGGTGTGCGAGCCGTAGCCGTTCATGTGGCGGTACGACGCCGGGATGCCGCGGTCGCCCATCAGCCAGGTCACCTGGTGCGTGGCCTCGGGGGAGTGGGCCCAGAAGTCCCAGACGTTGTCCGGCTCGGTGCGGCCGGTGAACGGGTCGCGCTTCTGCGAGTGGATGAAGTCGGGGAACTTGATCGGGTCCTTGATGAAGAACACCGGGGTGTTGTTGCCGACGAGGTCGTAGTTGCCCTCCTCGGTGTAGAACTTCACCGCGAAGCCGCGCGGGTCGCGCACCGCGTCCGCGCCGCCCAGGGAGTCGGCCACGGTGGAGAAGCGCACGAACACCTCGGTGCGCTTGCCGATCTCGCAGAGGAAGCCGGCGTGGGTGAAGCCCGTGACGTCGTCGGTCACCTCGAAGCGGCCGAAGGCGCCGGAACCGCGGGCGTGCACCACACGCTCCGGGATGCGCTCGCGGTTGAAGCGCGCCAGCTTCTCCAGGAGGTGCTGGTCCTGGAGGAGGAGCGGGCCGCCGATGCCGGCGGAGGCGGAATTCTGGTTGTCGGCGATCGGGGCGCCGGACTCTGTCGTGAGCACGCGCTTCGACATCGGGGACCTTCCGTACGAGGGGCAGCGGAAACTTGTTTCCGCTTCGTGGAGCCTAGAAGTGGGCGATCAGTGCGTCAACAGTTTGTTGAAGTGGATTCCGGGCCGCGGCGCCGCCTGGGCGCGACAGAACAGGTGTCAGCGGCGCCGCGGCCCGGAAGTCTCTACAGCCGGGCGCCCGAGAGGCGCTCGACCGCCCGCAGCAGTGCCGAGTGGTCCAGCCCGCCGTCGCCCTGGGCGCGCAACGACGCGACCAGTTGGGCGACCACGGCGCCGACCGGCAGGGCCGCGCCGACGTTGCGGGCGGCGTCGGTGACGATGCCCATGTCCTTGTGGTGCAGGTCGATACGGAAGCCCGGCTTGAAGTCCCGGTTGAGGAAGTTGTCCTTCTTGCGGGTCAGCACGGTGGAGCCGGCCAGGCCGCCGCCCAGCACGTCCAGGGCCGCCTGGAGGTCCACGCCCGACTTCTCCAGGAAGACCACGGCCTCGGCGCACGCCTGGATGTTCACGGCCACGATCAGCTGGTTGGCGGCCTTCACGGTCTGGCCCGAGCCGTGCGGACCGCACAGCACGATGGTCTTGCCGAGAGCCTCGAAGACCGGCCTGGCCTCGTCGAAGTCGGCCTGCTCGCCGCCGACCATGATCGACAGTACGGCCTCGACGGCGCCGGCCTCCCCGCCGGAGACCGGGGCGTCGAGGACGCGGACGCCCTTGTCCTTCGCGGCCTTGGCCAGGTCGACCGAGGTCTGCGGGGTGATCGAGGACATGTCGATCAGCAGCGCGCCGGACCTGGCGTTCTCCAGGATGCCGTCCGGGCCGTAGGCGATCGCCTCGACCTGCGGGGAGGCGGGCACCATCGTGATGACCACGTCGGCGTCCTTGACGGCCTCGGCGATCGAGCCGGCCGCGGTGCCGCCGGCGGCGGCCAGGCGGTCCAGCTTCTCCTGCTCCAGGGTGAAGCCGGTGACCTGGTAGCCCGCCTTGATCAGGTTCTCGGACATGGGGGAGCCCATGATGCCGAGGCCGATCCATGCAATCGCCGGGCGGGTCGGGTGGGAGGAATCGGGAAGATTGCTCATGTGAGGGTGCCTCTCTCAGCTGCCGTGCAAGTCAGGGGTGTTCAGCGCGCCGCGCGTGCTTCGCGCGGCAGCCACTCGAAGGCCTCCGCGCTCGGGCGGTCGCCCGGCTTGTACTCCAGGCCGACCCAGCCGTCGTAACCGGCCTTCCGCAGCAGGCCGAGCAGCTCCTCCAGCGGGAGTGAACCCGTCCCGGGGGCGCCGCGGCCGGGGTTGTCGGCGATCTGCACGTGGCCGGTCTTCGCGGCGTACCGCTCGATCACCGACGGCAGGTCCTCGCCGTTCATGGACAGGTGGTACAGGTCCATGAGGAACTTCGCGTTCCCGAGGCCGGTCGCCTGGTTGACCTTGTCCACGACGCCGATCGCGGCCGGCGCGCTGACCAGGGGGTACAGCGGCGACTCGGGCTGGTTCAGCGCCTCGATCAGCAGGATCGCGCCGATCCGGTCGGCGGCGCGGGCCGCGAGCACCAGGTTCTCCAGGGCCAGCGCGTCCTGCTCGGCCGGGTCGACCCCCTCCACACGGTTGCCGTACAGCGCGTTGAGCGCCGTGCAGCCAAGGGACCGGGCGAAGTCGGCGGCCACGTCGATGTTGGCGCGGAACCTCTCCGACTCCTCACCGGGGACGGACAGGGCGCCGCGGTCGGGGCCGGGCAGCCGTCCGGCGTAGAAGTTCAGGCCCGTGAGCCGGACGCCCGCGTCCTCGATCGCCTTCTTCAGGGCGCCGAGCTCGGACCGCTCGGGGGTGGGCGTGTCGATCCAGGGCCACCACAGCTCGACCGCGGTGAAGCCGGCCGCGGCGGCGGCCGCGGGGCGCTCCAGGAGCGGGAGTTCCGTGAAGAGGATCGACAGGTTCACGTTGAAGCGCTGGTCTGCGGCTGTGCTCGATTCAAAAGCCGGCATCAGGGCCGCGCTCCCTTCCGTTTCTCGTATTCCGTATTACGGAAGTTTATTTCTGCGTAATGGAAGACTGCCGTCGGGCGTCGCGGCTTGTCAAGAGGGGGCGGTGGCCGGCGGGCTCCGGGCCGGCCGAGGCCGCCCGGAATCCGGCCCCGCGCGTTAGGTTGAGCGCGTGCGATTGAGAGTGGAGTTCACGACCGAACCCTTCGACCTGGACGAGGCGCCCGCGCACGCGGTGGTGGCGCGCGAGGTCGTCGAGGCCGCCGAGCTGGACGCCGTGGACGTCGGCCCGTTCGGCAACACCGCGGAAGGGGGCGCCGACGCCGTGCTGACGGCCGTGGACGCGCTGCTGCGCAAGACCCTGAAGGCCGGCGCCACCCGGATCTCGCTCCAGGTCAACGTGATCGGGGAGGACGGGCGGTGACCGGGGAGGAGCCCTTCATCGCGGCCGTGAAACCGCTGGTCGACGCGATCGGCGGCGAGCTGCTCCCGCCCGACGAGGCCGGTCCCGACGACGTCGTGCTCGCCTGGGAGGGCATGGACGCCGTCGCCGTGCGCCTGCCGCAGCTCGCCGACTCCCTCGACCACATCCTGGCCGCCATGGAGCGGCGCCGGGGCATGCCGCTCGCGGACCTGGACCGCAAGGCCAAGCAGGAGGTCGTACGGGTCCTCGAGGCGCGTGGCGCCTTCTCCGTGCGGCACGGGGTGGAGACCGTGGCGGGCGCGCTGGGCGTCAGCCGCTTCACCGTTTACAACTACCTCAACCGGGAGAAGGGGGCCTGAGCCGCCCGCAGCGGTGCCGTCCCCGGGGGCTCCTGGGTTTACCCAGAATTTTCAACAAAGTGTTGACGTGTCGTTTCGGAGGGCGTTAGCTATCCGCAGCCCGTTCAGCACACAGGCCGTTCGCGGCCACGGAGGCTCCCGTGACTACGAGTTCCACGCCGTCGGGCCTCGCCCGTTTCAACGCCCTCCCCAAGGACGCGGCCCGCGCCGCGCTCCTGGAGGCGTGCGCCTCCACGGCGTGGGCGGAGCGGCTGCTCGCCGCCCGCCCCTGCGCCGGACCCGAGGACCTCTACGCCGCCAGTGACGCCGCCATGGCCGAGCTGACCACGGCCGACCTGGAGGAGGCGATGGCCGGCCACCCGCCGATCGGCCGCCCCAAGCCCGGGGACCCGGCCTCGGCCCGCGAACAGAGCGGCATGGCCGGCGCCTCCGAGGACCTCAGGGCGGAGATGCTCGAACTGAACCTGGCCTACCAGGAGAAGTTCGGCCATGTCTTCCTCATCTGCGCCACCGGCAGGACCGGCGAGCAGATGCGGGACGCGGCTCTGGAGCGGATCGGCAACCCGCCGGAGCAGGAGCGGGAGATCGTCCGCGTCGAGCTGGGCAAGATCAACCGTATCCGGCTCGCCCGACTGCTCGACGACGCCTGAGCCCCACGGCTCGAAGACGCCCGAAGAGGAAACCATGAGCACCGAGACCACCGCCTCCGTGTCCACGCACATCCTGGACACCAGCGTGGGCCGCCCCGCCGAGGGCGTCGCCGTCCACCTCTCCGCCCGCAGCGGCAGGGACGCGGACTGGCAGGCGCTCGGCGGCTCCGCGACCGACGCGGACGGGCGGTGCAAGGACCTCCCGGCCCTGCCGGAGGGGACCACCCACGTACGGCTCCACTTCGAGGTCGAGCCGTACTTCGCCAAGAAACAAGCCGCGGCCCAGCAGGACGCCCCCGCGCTACGGGACAGCGAGAACGGCCGGCCGGTGTTCTTCCCCGAGGTCACCATCGCCTTCGCGGTGGTGCCCGGTGAGCACTACCACGTTCCGCTGCTGCTCAACCCGTTCGGCTACTCCGTTTACCGAGGGAGCTGACCGACACCATGACCCGCTTCGTCCTGGGACAGAACCAGTACGGAAAGTCCGAGAACCGCGTTGTCAAGATCACGCGTGACGGCGACACGCACCACATCAAGGACCTGAACGTCTCCGTCGCCCTCTCCGGCGACATGGAGGAGGTCCACCGCAGCGGTTCCAACGCCAACGTCCTGCCGACCGACACCACCAAGAACACGGTGTACGCCTTCGCCAAGGAGTACGGCATCCAGAGCGCCGAGGACTTCGGCGTCAAGCTCGCCCGTCACTTCGTGGACGACAACGAGCCCATCCACCGGGCCCGCATCCGCGTCGAGGAGTACGCCTGGGAGCGGATCGAGACCTCGCAGTCCGGCGCCCGCTTCGTCGGCGCGGACGAGATCGCCCACTCCTTCGTCCGCAAGGGCCAGGAGACCCGCGTCGCGCAGATCACCTACGACGGCCACGGCGTCCAGGTGCTCTCCGGCTTCAAGGACCTGACCGTCCTGAACACGACCAACTCCGAGTTCTGGGGCTTCCTGAAGGACAAGTACACCACCCTCCAGGAGGACCACGACCGCATCCTCGCCACCACCGTCTCCACCTGGTGGCGGCACAACTGGGACGGCATCGACTCGCACGCCCCGGACTGGGACCGCTCCTACAACGGGGTGCGCAAGCACGCGCTGCAGGCGTTCGCCGAGACCTACTCGTACTCGCTCCAGCAGACCCTGTTCGAGATGGGTGTGCGGGTGCTGAACTCGCGTGACGAGGTGGACGAGATCCGCTTCTCGATGCCCAACAAGCACCACTTCCGCTCGGACCTGTCGCCCTTCGGGATCGACAACGACGCCAAGGACGGCGCGGTCTACTTCGCCGCCGACCGCCCCTACGGCCTGATCGAGGCCACCATCCTGCGGGACGGCGCCGAGCAGCTCATCCCGGTCGACATGACCAACCTCTGACGCGGGACGCGTGCCACCGGCCCCGCCACCCGGGCCGGTGACGCGCCACACCGGAGGGAACGAAATGGCACAGCCTGCAACGGGGCCCGCCAAAGCCCCGGGTTCCACCCCGCCGGTGCACACCGAGGACGCCGTCATGTCCGTGCACCCGGTGGACGAGAAGCTCCACCAGAACGTCGGCGTCGTCTCGCTGACCCGGGTGCGCAGCCGCTGCGTCGTCGCAGTCGCCGGGGGCGCCCTGCTGGTCCTCGGTGCCTTCCCGGTGCTGGGCGCGGTCGTCTCCCTGGTCCCCATGCCGGTCCTCGGCGGCGCGGGCATCGTGCTGTTCGGCTCGATCGCGGTCAGCGGCATCCGTACGCTCTCCGAGGCCGGGCTGGACGACAGCTCCGACATCATCCTGGTGGCCGCGGCGCTCGGCGCCGGCATCATCCCGCTGGCCGCGCCGGCCTTCCACGCCGAGTTCCCGGCCCGGGCGCAGACCGTCCTCGGCTCCGGCATCAGCGCCGGCGCGCTCGTCGCGGTCCTGCTCAACCTGTTCTTCCACCATCTCGGCACCCGGAGCCGCACGGCTCCGGCACTCAAATCCTCCTAGGGTCCTGCCGTGCCCTCCCCGTGGACACCCCGTCCCCCTTGTTCACGGGTCCGCCACCGAAAGACAAGAGGAAGCGCCATGGCATCATCGGCAGCCCAGCGCATCGTCATCGAGAACTGCGCGATCGCGACCGTGGACGCGGGCGACACCGAGTACGCCTCCGGGCACGTCGTCATCGCCGGCAACCGGATCGAGTCGGTCGGTGCCGGCCGGGCCCCCGCGGACCTGGAGAACGTCGTACGCCGCATCGACGCGAGCGGCCACCTGGCCACGCCCGGTCTGGTCAACACCCACCACCACTTCTACCAGTGGATCACCCGGGGCCTGGCCACCGACCACAACCTGTTCAACTGGCTGGTGGCGCTGTACCCGACGTGGGCGCGCATCGACGAGCAGATGTGCTACTCGGCGGCGCAGGGATCCCTCGGCATGATGGCCCGCGGCGGAGTCACCGCCGCCATGGACCACCACTACGTCCACCCGCACGGCTCCGGCGACCTGTCCGGCGCGATCATCAGGGCCGCCGCCGAGACGGGCGTCCGGTTCACGCTGGCCCGCGGCTCGATGGACCGCAGCGAGAAGGACGGCGGCTTGCCGCCGGACTTCGCCGTCGAGACGCTGGACGGTGCGCTCGCCGCCACCGAGGAGACCGTCAGGAAGCACCACGACGCCTCCTTCGACGCCATGACCCAGGTGGCGGTGGCCCCCTGCTCCCCGTTCTCCGTCTCCACCGAACTGCTCCGCCAGGGCGCCGAGCTGGCTCGCGGGCTCGGCGTACGGCTGCACACCCACGGCTCGGAGACCGTGGAGGAGGAGAAGTTCTGCCACGAGCTGTTCGGGATGGGCCCGACCGACTACTTCGAGTCCACCGGCTGGCTGGGCGAGGACGTGTGGATGGCGCACTGCGTCCACATGACCGACTCCGACATCGAGGCCTTCGCCCGCACCAGGACGGGTGTGGCCCACTGTCCGTCCTCCAACGCCCGCCTCGCGGCGGGCATCGCCCGGGTCCCCGACATGCTGAAGGCGGGCGTGCCGGTCGGCCTCGGCGTCGACGGCACCGCCTCCAACGAGTCCGGCGAACTCCACACCGAGCTGCGCAACGCGCTGCTCATCAACCGCCTGGGCCCGCACCGCGAGGCCGCCCTCACCGCGCGCCAGGCGCTGCGCCTGGGCACCTACGGCGGCGCCGAGGTCCTCGGCCGCGCCGGGCAGATCGGCTCCCTGGAGCCCGGCAAGCTCGCCGACCTGGTGCTGTGGAAGCTGGACACCCTCGCCCACGCCTCGATCGCCGACCCGGTGACCGCGCTGGTCTTCGGCGCGGCCGCCCCGGTCACGGCCTCCTTCGTGAACGGCCGGCAGATCGTCGAGGACAACCGCCTGCTCACCGTGGACGAGGACGCGATCGCCCGCTCCACCCGCGAGGAGGCGCAGCGGCTCGCGCGGATCGCGGCGCAGGGCTGAGAGCCTGTGTCGCTTCCCCGGCCGGGGAAGCGACACAGGCTCTGAGCAGTCGAAGAGCTCCGGCCGGGAGGGACGGCTCCCGGCCGGTAGCCGTGGACCCGAGCGGGGTCCACGGCGGCCGGATCCGGGGCGCGCGGGGACGCGCGCCCCGGAACGGTCTCCGTTCGCCACCCCCCGCGGGTCCTTCCCAGGACCCGTCCCCGGTCCCGCACGACCACACGCACCACCTCCCTGACACCCACGTCAGCCGACGTGTTAACCGACCGGAGGAGCAGCCGTGGCCGCTCACCCCACATCCCGCGAGGAGACACGACCCCCGGCCGTGTCCCCCCACCCCGTCGACGAGAAGCTTCCCGCCCTGAAAATGGCGACCAGCGGCCTGCAGCACGTGGCCGCCATGTACGCGGGAGTGGTCGCCCCACCCCTGATCGTCGGCGCGGCCGTAGGGCTGTCCGGCACCGAACTGACCTTCCTCACCGGCGCCTGCCTGTTCACCGCGGGCCTCGCCACCTTCCTGCAGACCCTCGGCATCTGGAAGATCGGCGCCCGGCTGCCCTTCGTCAACGGCGTCACCTTCGCCGGTGTCGCGCCGATGACGGCGATCGTCGCCTCCACCAAGGACAAGTCCGACGCCCTGCCGGTCATCTTCGGCGCGGTCATCGTCGCCGGCCTCCTCGGCTTCCTCGCGGCGCCGGTCTTCTGCAAGGCGGTCCGCTTCTTCCCGCCGGTCGTCACCGGATCCGTGATCACCCTGATCGGCGTCTCGCTGCTGCCGGTCTCCTTCGGCTGGGCCCAGGGGCCCAATCCCGCCGCGCACGACTACGGCTCGGCGAAATACCTCACCCTGGCCGGCATCACCCTCCTCCTCGTCCTGCTGCTGCGCCGCTTCACCCAGGGCTTCGTCAAGCAGATCGCCGTCCTGATCGGCCTGGTCGCCGGCACGGTGATCGCGATACCGTTCGGCGTCACGGACTTCGCCCCGGTCACGGACGCCGACGTGGTCGGCTTCCCCACCCCGTTCCACTTCGGCGCACCCCAGTTCCAGATCGCCGCGATCCTGTCGATGTGCGTGGTCATGGTGGTCTCGATGACCGAGTCCACCGCCGACATGCTGGCCCTCGGCGAGATCGTCGAGCGTCCCTCCGGCGAGGAGACGATCAAGGCGGGTCTGCGCGCCGACACCCTCGGCTCCGCCATCAGCCCGCTGTTCAACGGCTTCATGTGCAGTGCCTTCGCGCAGAACATCGGCCTGGTCGCCATGACCCGCATCCGCAGCCGCTTCGTGGTCGCCGTCGGCGGCGGCTTCCTGGTCCTGATGGGCCTGTGCCCGATGGCGGCCTCGCTCATCGCGGTCGTGCCGCGGCCGGTGCTCGGCGGCGCGGGTGTGGTCCTGTTCGGCTCGGTCGCCGCGAGCGGCATCCAGACCCTGGTGCGGGCCGGCCTCGACAAGGACAACAACGTCCTGATCGTGGCCGTCTCGCTCGCCGTCGGCATCATCCCGATCACGACGCCGGACTTCTACCACGCCTTCCCCGAGACGGCGCGGATCGTCCTCGACTCCGGCATCTCCACCGGCTGCGTCGTGGCGGTCCTGCTGAACCTGCTCTTCAACCACATCGGCAAGGGCCGCGACGCGGAGGACGTCACCCACCCGATGGAGGCGGGCCAGGAGATCGCGGAGTCGGCGCAGACGGCACCGGCACACTGACCCACCCGACCGCCCCGGGGGTACGGCACCCGAGCCGCCGTATCCCCAGGGCGTGTTGCGAAGGACCTGGGCGGGTCACAGGCCGAACAGCGCGGGATCCGTGGTGAGTTCCTTGAAGTGCTCCTGCGGGTCGGCGACCAGCTTGCGTGCCGTCAGGTCCATCAGCCCGCCGACCGCCGTGATCTCGGCCGCCACCGTGCCGTCGAGCTTGCGTATCGTCTGCTCGATCCGGAACGTCTTGCCCCCGCCCCACTCGAAGGCACACGTCACGTCGACCTCGTCGCCCGCGAGCAGCTCCCGCCGGTAGCGGATGGTCGTCTCCAGCGCCACCGGGCCGATGCCCCTGGCGATGAGGCCCGCCTGGCTGATCCCGGCCGCCCGCAGCAGCGACCAGCGGGCGTGCTCGGCGTAGTTGAGGTACACGGCCTGGTTGAGGTGGCCCTGCACATCGGTCTCGTATCCGCGGACGGTCACCCGCACGGAAAACGGCTCGCTCACTGCGTCCCCTTCTCGTCCCTCTCGCACAGCACACTCCGGCCCGTCGATCCTGGCACGGACCTCACACCCGGCGCGGGGACGCCAGCAGATACCGCGTCCTGGTCCGCGGCTCGGTGTACTCCCCGGCCTGCCACCCGGCCCGCTCCAGCGTGGCCGCGAGGTCCCGCAGCGCCCCGGGATCCGGCGGCCCGTACACCGCGACCGCCTCCGGCTGCGGCGTCGCCCGCACCCGGTAGCCGTCACCGCCGGGGCCGGCCGGAGGATGTCCGGCCGCCTCCAGGGCGAGCGCCGCGGACCGCACCAGATGCGTACGCTCCCAGCCGCACGGCCGGTCGGTGGCCCCGTCCGGATTGGTCATCCGGCGCAGCTCCAGCAGCCCCTGCCAGGCGCTGTGCACCTCCCGCACCCGCGAGGGCCCCTCGTACCCCGCCGTGTCCTCCTCGCCGCCGACGCGGGCAGCGAACACACCGCCGGGTGAGGCCACCCGCTCCGGCCCGGAGGCGGGACGGCCGGCGGCGTCCGCCTCCGGCCCCGCCTCCCGTATCCGATGCCCCGCGGGCGTCAGGAAGTGGTCGTGCGGCGGGCGCGGATGACGGAAGGCCAGGCCCCGCTCGATCAGGGCCGCCAGCTGGGCCTGGGTGCCCCTGACCCGCCCGGTCACGGGGTCGGCGGCGTCGATGACCCGGCGCTGCGCGGCGGTCGGCGGTCGTGTCACGGCGTCCTCCCTCCCCGTCCTCCGACGGCTCCTCCACCGTCCTCCGAAGGCTCCTCCACCCGCTCGAAGCCTACGACCCGGGTCTGACAACCACCCCCGCGCCCGCCGTCACACGGACGGCTCGGCCGCCCGGAGGTTCCAGCCCGCGATCACCGGCCGGTCGTGCTCCGTGCCCAGGCGGCACACCGTGCCCGTGGCCAGCTGGAACAGCGCCCCCGCCGACGGCGGCAGCCCCAGCCGCCGCGCGGTGAGCACCCGCAGGAAGTGGCCGTGCGCCACCAGCAGCACGATCCCCTCGGTGTTGGCGAACGCGGCGTCGACCTTCGCCAGCATCCGGTCGGCCCGCTCCCCGACCTGCTCCACGCTCTCCCCGGGATGGTCCGGCGGTCCCGGCGCCACCCCGTCCCTGAACAGGAACCAGCCGGGCCGGGTCCGCTGGATCTCCGCGGTAGTGATGCCCTCGTACCCGCCGTAGTCCCACTCCCGCAGGTCCGCGTCCACCCGCGCGTCGTGCACCCCGACCAGCTCGGCCGTCTCCCGGGCCCGCTGCGACGGGCTGACGAACGCCGCGCCGATCCGATGCGACCGGACGAGCGGCACCAGCCGCCGCGCCTCCTCACGGCCGTGCTCGGTCAGCGGCACGTCCGTCCACCCGGTGTGCCGCCCGGACCGCGACCACTCGGTCTCCCCGTGCCGGACGAGAAAGAGATCACCCATGTCCGCCCTCCCTTCCTGGTCAACGTCAGAAAAATGTCACAGGGCCGCGGCGGCCCGCAGGACGGACTGGGCCAGACGGCCGTTCTCGGGCGAGGCCATGGTGGTACGCCACGAGCTGCGCGCCGGGCTCGTGCGCCTCCCCGGCGAGGAACGCTGCGAACTCCTCCCGCACGCCCTCGAACCCTTCCGCCACCGTCCCCTGGACGCCGACCGCCATGCCGGTCCCCCTGTTCGTTGATCATCCGCTGGGTCAGGCAACAGAGGCGCACGCCCGATCATTCCCGTCGGCCGATCGGACCGCCGCGGCCCGAACCGCGGATTCCGGGAGCAGGCGGCCTCGCGTAACCTCACGGCCTGTGAAGATCGCACGCGTGATACGGGGCCGCTCGCGGGAGGTGGCCGCCCTGGAGCGTCTCCATCAGCTGTACAGGGACGGCGAGTACGAGGAGGCGGAGGCCGGGGCCAGGGCAATCGAGGCGCGAGCGGGGCGTCTGCGCAAGCGGGCCTGGGGTCTGGCCGTCGGGTGGCACGCCAGGGGCCTGGCCACGGCAGCGGCCTGCGCCCAGGGACGCGGGACGCAGGTGCTGGCCGAACTCGAGTCCCTCACGGCAGAGCTGGAGGGGATCACCGGGTCCGGGCGGACGCTGCTGCTGATGGTCCGGAGCAACCGCATGCTGGTCCTCAACAGTCA
This sequence comes from Streptomyces sp. MK7, assembly GCF_032658145.1. Lineage (NCBI taxonomy): Bacteria > Bacillati > Actinomycetota > Actinomycetes > Kitasatosporales > Streptomycetaceae > Streptomyces > Streptomyces sp. MK7. The sequence continues at coordinate 49,055 of NZ_JAVACL010000006.1, read as the reverse complement.
GGGACGCTACAGCGAGGCGGAGAGCGAGGGGCTGGACACACTGCGCGGCCTGACCCGCATCAAGCATCTGACCTCCGTGTCCCACACCGAGTTGTGCGTGCTGGACAACCTGGTCGACGCCCTGTGCGGACAAGACCGTTACGAGGAGGCCGAGGCCGTCGCCCGGGGAAATCTGCCCCGGGCCGAGGGCGGTACGCTCGCCGCTCTGCACTGCGGCCTGGTGATCAGCCTGAACGGACAGGGGCGGTACCAGGAGGCGCTCACGGAGGCGCGCCGGTTCGTCCCGCTCCGGGACCGGAGCCTGAGCGGGCGCCTGGGTATGGGCATCGCGGTCGCCCTGCACGGTCTGGGACGCAGGAGCGAGGCGGAGGCGGCGGCCCGTGAGGCCCTGGAGGACTGCGAGCGGAGTCTGTACCCGGACCACCCCCGGATCCGGGAGGCCCGCGCACTGCTGGCCCGCGTCACGGCCGACGACCCGCCGTCGCCGCCGCCCGAGGAGGCCGCGCGGGGCTGATCGGTCCAGGGCCGGCCGGGTGTCGGCGTAGCGCCTCCTGCCGCCGGTGCGCCTGCTGCCGGTATGCCTGGCGCCGGCCCGCCTACTGCCGGTACCCGCTCAGGAACCGTCCGATCCGTCCGATCGCCGTCTCCAGTACGTCGGCGTGCGGGAGGGTGAGGATGCGGAAGTGGTCGGGGGACGGCCAGTTGAAGCCGGTGCCCTGGACGACCTGGATCTTCTCGCGCAGGAGAAGGTCCAGGACGAATTTCTCGTCGTCGTGGATCTTGTGGACCTGGGGGTCCAGGCGGGCGAAGGCGTAGAGGGCGCCCCTGGGCTTCACGCAGGACACGCCGGGGATCTCGTTCAGCTTCTCCCAGGCCACATCGCGCTGTTCGAGCAGGCGGCCGCCGGGTGCGGTCAGTTCGCGGATGGACTGGCGGCCGCCGAGCGCGGCCTGGATGGCGTACTGGGCGGGGGCGTTGGCGCACAGGCGCATGGAGGCCAGCATGGTCAGGCCCTCCAGGTAGTCCCTGGCGTGCTGCTTGGGGCCCGTCACCACCAGCCAGCCCGAGCGGAAGCCCGCCACGCGGTAGGTCTTCGACAGGCCGCAGAAGGTCAGGACCACCAGGTCGGGGGCGAGCGCGGCGGTCGAGTGGTGCACGGCGTCGTCGTAGAGGATCTGGTCGTAGATCTCGTCGGCGAAGACCATCAGTCCGTGCCGGCGGGCGAGATCGAGGATGCCCTCCAGGACCTCCTTGGGGTAGACGGCGCCCGTGGGGTTGTTCGGGTTGATGATCACCACCGCCTTCGTGCGGTCCGTGATCTTGGAGGCCATGTCGTCCAGGTCCGGGTACCAGTCGGACTGTTCGTCGCACAGGTAGTGGACCGCCTTGCCTCCGGCGAGGGTCATCACCGCCGTCCACAGCGGGAAGTCCGGGGCCGGGATGAGGATTTCGTCGCCGTCCTCCACCAGCGCCTGCACCGCCATCGACACCAGTTCGGAGACGCCGTTGCCGAGGAAGACGTCGTCGACCCCGACCTCCAGCCCCCGCTCCTGGTAGCGCTGGGCGACCGCCCGGCGGGCGGACAGGATGCCGCGCGAGTCCGTGTAGCCGTGCGCCCTCGGCAGCATCCGGATCATGTCCTGGAGGATCTCCTCCGGCGCCTCGAAGCCGAACAGCGCGGGGTTGCCCGTGTTCAGGCGCAGCACGCTGTGGCCCGCCTCCTCCAGTGCGTCGGCGTGCTCGATCACCGGACCGCGGATCTCGTAACAGACCTCGCTGAGCTTGCTCGACTGCCGGAACTCCATGCGCCCCTCCGGAAACTGGTGTTGCTTGGTTTTACCAAGTAGGAGCTTGGAAAGTCCAACAACATGTCTAGACTGCGTCGCATGTCACCCCGCACTCGCCGTAGCTATGACCAGTACTGCTCCACCGCCCGGGCGCTCGACCTCGTCGGCGATCGCTGGACCCTGCTGATCGTCCGGGAGTTGCTGGCCGGACCGCGGCGCTACACCGACCTGCACGCGGATCTGCCGGGCGTCAGCACGGACATGCTGGCCTCACGGCTGAAGGACATGGAGCGGGACGGGCTGGCAGGCCGGCGCCGGCTGCCGCCGCCGGGCGCCGCCTACGTCTACGAACTCACCGCACGCGGACGGGCCTTGCTGCCGGTCCTCCAGGCGCTGGGGGAGTGGGGGCAGGCCGAGCTGGGCGAGCCGCGGCCGACGGACGCCCTGCGCGCCCACTGGTTCGCGCTGCCGCTGCTGCGGGCCCTGCGGGATGCGGGGGCGGGCGAGGGGATGGTGGAAGTGCGGCTGGAGGAAGGAGTCTTCCACCTGTACGCGGGCGAGGGTGTCCGGCCGGAGCACGGCCCTGTGTACGGCGACGGACCCGCCCCGTCGGAGCCCGACGCCGTGCTGGCACTGGATCCCGCGTCCTGCACGGCCGTGGCCCGGGGCGAGCTGGGCCTGGCGGACGCGGTGCGCAGCGGCCGGGTCGACGTCACCGGGGACGGCACCCTGGCCAAATTCCTGCGGCAGGCATGAGAGAAGGCCCGCCCCGAGGGGACGGGCCTTCCGGCACATCGGTGCTGACGGAGTGTCAGGCTCCCGGCGGCACCCGCGAGGGCCGGCCCGACCCCCGGGTCAGCGTGTACCCGCCGATGCCCGCGAGCGCGGCCAGGATCGCACCGATCCCGGTCCACACCCACCGGTCGGACCACCAGCCGGAGGACCAGCCGTCGTCCGAACCGAAGCTGGACAGCACCGGCTTGGAACCGTCCTTGTCGTCCTCCGCGGACTTGACGGCGATCCCGGGGACGAGCGGTTCGGCCAGGGAGCCGTCCACCGCCGCCGCGCCGCCGATGTTCTTGGAGTCGACACGGACTTCGGCGTTCACCGGCAGACCGAGGTCGGCCGCGCCGAGGTTCACCACCGTCAGCCGGATGTAGTAGGTGCCCTGCAGCGGGTCGTTCGCCCACGGCTCAGACCAGCCGCGCACCGTGCGCAGCACGCAGGCCAGTTCGACCGAGGGGGCGTCCTGCGCGGCGGTGCGGGTCTGGGCGCCGTACTGGCAGGCCTGGCGGCGCCGCAGCCCGTCGTACACGTCGAGCTGCCAGGTCTGCGAGCCGTGCGTCTCGGGGAGCTTCACCGTCGCCTTGACGGTGGGGCGCTGCCCGGTGTCCGCCGGGAACGACCAGTAGAGGTAGTCGCCGGTGGAGCCGCTCGCGGTGGCCTGCTGCCCCTGCTCGATCTCCGTGGCCGTACGGAAGGAGGTGCCCGCCCGGGTGGGCGCCTTGCCGTCGTCGGAGGGACTCGGGGAGGGCGAGGAGTCGGCCGCGGCCGGCCCGGCGGCCAGCCCGAGCACCAGCAGCGTGGCGCCCAGCACACGAGTGATACGCATCAGTTCGTCCTCCACACCGCGACCCGCCAGCGCGACAGCCAGCCCCACAGCAGCCCGGCCAGGAAGCCGACCAGCACCAGTACGCCGAGCAGCCACCAGCCGCGTCCCAGACCGAACGCCGCCACGTCACCGGCCCTGTCCGGACCGTCCACCACGTCGACGGTCAGTTCCAGCGGCAGACCCGGCGTGGTCTTCACACCGGGGGCCGGCGAGAAGGAGTTGGTGACCTGGAGGCACACCGTCTCGGCCGGGGCGTTCTCGTCGTCGCTCTCGGGCCTCGGGTAGCGAAGTCCGGTCGATATCACGTCCGTACGGCCGGTGCCGGCCGCCTCACCGCGCACGATCTCCCGGCCGTGCACCGTCACGGCCCGCAGCAGCAGCCCGTAGTCCGGGTTCACGGTCCGGTCGTCGGCGACGCTCACCGAGGCCCGCAGCTCCTGGCCGGGGTCGACATCGACCCGGTACCAGCGCTGCTGCCCGAACTCCTCACGGTCGGTGTACAGGCCGGACTTGAGCGCCGGTGCCTTGGCGCAGTCCCCGGCGCCCTGGGTGGCGACCGGTGTCACCACCGGATCGGCCGCCCGGTCGACCAACTGGCCGACACGGTCGGAGAGTTCCTCTTTGTGCCGCACGGAGGTGTACGTGCCGCCGGTCGCGTCCGCGATGCAGCTGAGCTGGTCGCGGGTCTTGGCGTCCGGCACCAGGCCGAGGGTGTCGATGGTCAGCCCGATGCCCTTGGCCGCGATCTCGCGGGCCACCTCGCACGGGTCCAGCGGCTGGCAGGTGTCCTCGCCGTCGCTGATCAGGACGATTCGGCGGGTGCCGTCGCCACCCTCCAGGTCGGTCGCCGCCTTCTGCAGGGCGGGTCCGATCGGGGTCCAGCCGGTCGGCGCCAGCGTGGCCACCGCTGTCTTGGCCTCGGTGCGGTCCAGCGGGCCGACCGGGTACAGCTGCGCGGTGTCCTTGCAGCCCGTCTTCCGGTCGTTGCCGCGGTAGTTGGCGCCGAGGGTGCGGATGCCCAGCTGGACCTCCTCGGGCGTGGCGTCCAGCACCTCGTTGAACGCCTGCTTCGCCGCGGCCATCCGCGTTCCGCCGTCGATGTCCCGGGTGCGCATGGAACCGCTGACGTCCAGGACGAGTTCGACCTTCGGGGCGGCCCGGCCGTCCGGTTCGTCGGCGACCGCGCCAGCGGGGAAGGCGATCCCGGCCGTCAGGGCGGCGAGCAGAGCACAGACTCCTGCCGCCAGCCGTTGTCTTGTGATCATCGGCGGATCTTATTGATCGGAGGCGCCCTGATCCAAAACGAGCGGGTTGGGCAGGGTGGTCCACCGGTCGCCCGGCGTCCCGGGTGACAGCCGCATCAGCGTCAACGCCTTCGCGGGCAGCCGCTCCTCCCGCAGCGCCCGGACATCCGCCGTACGCGGAAGGTCACTTACGGCGGCTGCCAGGGCCGCCCGCAAGGCCGTCCGCGAACCCGCCGCCCCCGCCAGCGCGCCGGCCACCAGGGAGCCGAACAGCTTCCGGCGCAGGGCGATCGGGTCGTCGGTGAGGTTGCGGGCGGGCAGCTCCGGGACCGCGATGCCGTGCCGGGCCAGCCGTGCGGGGCTGACGCGGATGTCGGCGAGGTCCCGGTAGACCAGTCGCAGCGGGGCGCCCGAACCGGACAGCACCACCAGCAGGTTCTGGCCGTGCGCCTCCAGGGCCACCCCCAGCTCCAGCAGGCGCAGCCCGGCGGTGAGCGCGAGCCGTGCGAAGGCGGCCAGCCAGGACGGGGAGTCCGCAAGGCCGGTGACGGGCAGGACCGCCACCGGCAGCACCTGCTCGCCGGGTGCCGTGTACGTCCGCGGCGACTCGCGCCACACGGCGGCCAGATCGGGGGAGTGGGCGGTGGCCGCGCCGAGGGTGCGGGTGAAGTGCAGCAGGCCTTCCGTGCGGGGGGCCAGGTCCTCGGCGAAGGCCGACAGGACGGCCGAGGCGGCCACCGAGCCGACCGAGATGTCCCGCACCGACGATGTCAGACGGGCGGAGAGCGCGGTCTTGACGTGCGGCCCGTCCGGCAGGGCCAGCGTGCGCAGCGACATCAGCGGGTGCGCGGCGAGGCGGCCGCCCTCGCCGGGCCGCTTGAGCACGTGCTCCGCCTGCCAGGGATGCACGGGGACCAGCAGCCGCCCGCCGTCCCGCAGCTCCCGCGGCCACGTCCCGGTCACCAGGCACTCCTCCGCCGCGACCGGCAGCAGGCACAGCTCCACCAGCGGTCGGTGCTCCGGGCCGTACGCCAGCTGCTCGGCCACCGAGAAACCCGGCCGGGACCGGCAGTTGGGGTGGAAGGGATGACCGTCGACCACCCGCTGCTCCCACACCCAGTCCGGCGCGGTCCCAGCCGGCGGCGGGGCCTCGGGGTCCAGCGGCTGATCGGCCCGCGACAGAGCCAACGAGGCGGCGCTGTACCGGAGTTCGGCGGCGAGGGCCTCGCCGTGCGGCACGGCCAGGCCGGTCATCAGGCGCGCCGGATCCGCGTAGGACCTGCCGCCGAGCCGTACGGCGGTGACGTAGGCGGCCGTGGTGTACGGATCCGACGGCGGCCCGTGCAGCGCGCGGCCGTCGGCGAGGCGCAGCACCAGCCCGTCCCGTACCCGCTCCCGGTCCGTCACCCACGGCAGCGGCTCGTGCGCCAGCGCCCGCCACAGCCGGGTCAGCACGGAGGCCCGCGCACCGCTCAGCTCGCCCGCGTACCGTGAGACCAGGTCGGGACGCACCACGGCCAGCTCCTCGCCGATCTCGGCCTCGGCGCTCGGGAGACGGTGCACGGTCGGGCTCCTCGGGTACGGGTCGGACGCCGGCGCCACGCTAGCGCGCCGGGCGGACATACTGATCACCTTCGCACCGTGCGGACGTAGGGAACGAATGGAACCCGTGGAGCCCATGCCCCCCACCGACGACGTCGGCCGGCGCGCCGACGCCTACGCGTCCGCGCCCCTGCTGAACTGCCTGATCCGCGAGGTGGCACAGCCGTGCGCGGGCCAGGGGGGACGGCGGGTGTACCGGCTGCCGGGCGGGGGACGGCTGCTGCGGGTCCGCGAGGGGCGGCGCCCCGCGGAACCGGAGGTGTACGCGGCGGGCCGCTGGCGGCGCGTGGACCACACCGAACTGGTCAAACTGGTGGCCGAGGAGCTGCGCCGGCACACCGGCCTGTCCAACGACGAACTGCCCGCCGAGATGATCGACAGCCGGGAGGCGGTGGCGGCGCTGCTCGCCGCCCGTGACCGGGCGACACCGCCCGGCGACGCGTACCTGCGCTCCGAGCAGTCCCTCGTCACCGGGCACCCCCACCACCCGGCGCCCAAGGCGCGCGGCGGCGCCCCGGTCGCCTCCTGGCTGCCGTACGCGCCCGAGGCGTACGCCCGCTTTCCGCTGGTGCTGCTCGGGGTGCGGGCGGACACGGTGGTGGAGGACGGAGACACCTCTGCGCTCGACGCCCTCGGCCAGGCCCCGCCCGGCTACCGGCTGCTGCCCGCCCACCCGTGGCAGCTGGAGCTGGTGGGCCGCGACCTCGCCGAGGCCTTCGCGGACGGCCGGCTGATCCGGCTCGGCACCACCCCCTTCGACGTCTGGCCCACGGCGGCCATCCGCACCGTGCGCGCCCCGGACGCCGATCTCTTCCTGAAGTTCAGCCTCGACGTGCGCATCACCAACGACGTACGGCGGCTGTGGCGGCACGACCTGCTGAAGCTGCGCCGCACGGACTCGGCCGTCGCGGCGGCCTTCGCGGCCCTCGGCGGCCCGGCGGCCTGGCTGAGCGACCGCGGCTACCGCACCGCCGGCTTCGCCTTCGAGGAACTGGCCGTGGTCGTCCGCGACGGGCTGCGCGGGCATCTGCTGCCCGGTGCGACCCCGCTGCTCGCCGCCGCCCTGGCCGAGGTCTTCCACGGCAACCCGCTGGACGGCCCGGTGGATCCGGCGGCGTGGTGGGCGGCGTATCTGCGGCAGGTCGTCCCGCCGGCCCTGACGGCCTTCGCCCGGCACGGCGTCGTCCTGGAGGCCCATCTGCAGAACTCGCTGGTCGCGGTGGACGCCGGCGGCCTTCCCGTGCAGGCGCTGTTCAGGGACGCCGAGGGCGTGAAGCTGCTGCCGGAGGTGTCCCGGGCGGCCGGCTGGGAGCGGCTGGTGTACTGCCTGTTCGTCAACAACCTCAGCGAGATCGCCGCCGCCCTGGTGGAACGCCACCCGGCCCTCGATCCATGGCCGGCCGTCCGCCGCGAACTGGCCCGCCACGACCTGCCCGAAGCCTCCGCGCTGCTCACTTCCCCGACCCTGCCCGGCAAGACGAACCTGCTCCTGCGCTGGACCGGCGCCGACGGAGCCGACGCCCGGTACCGGCCGGTGAGCAATCCCCTGGTCAGTCCAGAGTTCCGGACCGGTCGGCAGGGCGCCTGACGTACCCTGGCCGGTGTGCTACGCGACGTGACCGCTGTTCGATACGTGACCCCGCTGCGCTCCGGCGGCTCCGTGCCCGGAGTCGTCGAGGCCGACGACCTCGGCACGTACGTCGTGAAGTTCACCGGCTCCGCGCAGGGCCGCAAGGCGCTGGTCGCCGAGGTGATCGTGGGGGAGCTGGCACGCGCCCTCGGACTGCGCTTCCCCGAACTGGTCCTGGTCCACTTCGACCCGGAGCTGGCCGCGCACGAACCGCACCAGGAGGTGCGCGACCTGCTCGACGCCAGCCACGGCGTCAACCTCGGCATGGACTATCTGCCGGGCGCGCGCGACTTCACCCCGGAGGTGGCGAAGACCTTCCCGGTGGATCCGCTGGAGGCCGGACGGATCGTCTGGCTGGACGCGCTGACGGTGAACGTGGACCGGACCGTGCACAGCTCGAACCTCATGGTCTGGCCCACCCTCGGCGTCGCACCCCCGCGCCTGTGGCTGATCGACCACGGCGCGGCCCTCGTCTTCCACCACCGCTGGGACACCTCGGCGCCGGAGAAGGCGTACGACTTCCGCCACCACGCCCTCGGCCACTACGCGCCGGACGTCCGCGCCGCCGACGCCGAACTGGCGCCCAGGGTGACGCGGGAGCTGCTGGAGGAGGTCCTTGCGGAGGTGCCGGACGCCTGGCTCACCGACGAACCGGGGTTCGCCGGCCCGGGCGCGGCCAGGGCCGCCTACGTCGCCTATCTCGCCGCGCGGGTGGCGGTCTCGGCGGCCTGGCTGCCCACCGACTTCCCCAGCCGCGAGGAACTGGCGGCCGAGGAGGCGCTGCGCGCGGCGAAGACGCAGCAGGGCCGGCCGAAGTGGCTCAAGCGGGTCCCGGACCTGCACGGCAAACCGCCCGCCGAACAGGACTGGTCGGCCCACCTGGGGTGACGGCCGTGCAGCCCCGGACGGCCGTGTGGCCCCGGACGTCGCCGGGGCCACACGCACGGATGCGGTGGTGGGGTCAGCCCTTGAGCTGCTCGTACGCCGGCAGCGTCAGGAAGTCGGCGTAGTCCTCGTCGAGGGAGACCTTCAGCAGCAGGTCGTGGGCCTGCTGCCAGTGCCCGGCCGTGAAGGCCTCCTCGCCGATCTCCGCGCGGATGTTCGCCAGTTCCTCGCCGGCGACCTCGCGGGCCAGCTCGGGCGTGGCCTTCTCGCCGTTCTCGAACTCGACGCCGGCGTTGATCCACTGCCAGATCTGCGAGCGGGAGATCTCGGCGGTGGCCGCGTCCTCCATGAGGTTGAAGATGGCGACCGCGCCGAGGCCGCGCAGCCAGGCCTCGATGTAGCGGATGCCGACCTGGACGGCGTTGACCAGGCCGCCGTAGGTGGGCTTGGCGTCCAGCGAGTCGATCGCGATGAGGTCCTCGGCCTTGACGTTCACGTCCTCGCGCAGCCGGTCCTTCTGGTTCGGCTTGTCGCCGAGCACCTTGTCGAAGGACTCCATGGCGATCGGCACCAGGTCGGGGTGGGCGACCCAGGAGCCGTCGAAGCCGTCGTTCGCCTCGCGGTCCTTGTCGGCGCGGACCTTCTCGAAGGCCACCTTGTTGACCTCGGCGTCGCGGCGGGAGGGGATGAAGGCCGCCATGCCGCCGATCGCGTGCGCGCCGCGCTTGTGGCAGGTGCGCACCAGGAGTTCGGTGTACGCGCGCATGAACGGGGCCGTCATCGTGACCGCGTTGCGGTCCGGCAGGACGAACTTCTCCCCGCCGTCACGGAAGTTCTTGACGATGGAGAACAGGTAGTCCCAGCGGCCGGCGTTCAGCCCGGAGGCGTGGTCGCGCAGTTCGTAGAGGATCTCCTCCATCTCGTACGCGGCCGTGATCGTCTCGATCAGGACGGTGGCGCGGATCGTGCCCTGCGGGATGCCGACGTGGTTCTGGGCGAAGACGAAGATCTCGTTCCAGAGGCGGGCCTCCAGGTGCGACTCCGTCTTCGGCAGGTAGAAGTACGGGCCCTTGCCGAGGTCCAGCAGGCGCTGGGCGTTGTGGAAGAGGTACAGGCCGAAGTCGACGAGGGCGCCGGGGACCTGCTTGCCGTCGGCGTCGACCAGGTGGCGCTCGTTCAGGTGCCAGCCACGCGGGCGCATGACGACCGTGGCGAGCTCCTCGGCCGGCCGCAGGGCGTAGGACTTGCCCGACGCGGGATCGGTGAAGTCGATGTTCCGGGTGTAGGCGTCGGTCAGGTTGAGCTGGCCGAGGACGACGTTCTCCCAGGTGGGGGCGGAGGCGTCCTCGAAGTCGGCGAGCCAGACCTTCGCGCCCGAGTTGAGCGCGTTGATGGTCATCTTGCGGTCGGTGGGGCCGGTGATCTCGACCCGGCGGTCGTTCAGGGCCGCCGGGGCCGGCGCGACCCTCCAGGAGTCGTCCGCGCGGATCGCGGCCGTCTCGGGGAGGAAGTCGAGGGCGGAGGTGCGGGCGATCTCGGCGCGGCGCTCGGCACGGCGGGCGAGGAGTTCGTCGCGTCGCGGCGTGAACCGCCGGTGCAGCTCCGCCACGAAGGCGAGCGCCGCGTCGGAGAGGACCTCTTCCTGCCGGGGCAGGGGCGCGGCGTCGACGATGGCCAGCGGGGACGGCGCTGGAGCGGACATCAGCTGTCACTTCCTTCGGGGGAGCTTCTTCAGCGAACCACGTGCATCGCCACCATGCCGTGGCACTGGATGCCAATCGGGCCAAAGGGGGCGTTTGGCGCCTGCGGACCCGTCAGGCGCTTCTGAGCAGTGGATACTAGTTTCCTCATAGTGGAAGTTCAATGGTTTGTTGATGTCGAGATTCTCTTGGTCGAGGCAAGGCGGCGCTCCGTGCCACGGCGCTCACTCGAGGTGGCCCAGGTCCGCTTCGGTGTCGATGTCGTACGGCCGCGCCACGTCCCCGCACTCCACGAGGGTGATCGCGGCCGCGTGCTCCTTCAGATAGGCGCGTGCCCCCCGGTCCCCGGTGGCACTCGCCGCGATGCCCGCCCAGTGGTCGGCGCCGAGCAGGACGGGGTGGCCGCGCACACCGTCGTACGCACCCGAGGCCAGCGACGTCTCGTCCCGGTAGGCGGCCAGGATCCGCGCCGCCGCCTCCGCCGTGATCCCCGGCTGGTCGACGAGCGAGACCAGCGCCGCCCGGGCGCCCGTACCGGAGAGCGACTCCAGCCCGGCCCGCAGCGAGGAGCCCATGCCCTGCTCCCAGTCCGCGTTGTCCACCAGGACACAGCCGTCGAGCCGGGCCTGCCGCCGTACGTCGTCCGCCCGGGCGCCGAGGACGACATGGACGCGCGCGCACCCGGCCGAGCGCAGGACCGCGACCGCGTGCTCCACCAGGGGCCGGCCCCGGTGGACCAGCAGTGCCTTGGGCCGCCCGCCGAGCCGCCGCCCGCCGCCGGCGGCCAGCACCAGCCCGGCGACCTCGTCATCTGTACGTGTCATGGGTCCTGCATACCTGACGGTCCGTCGGCCGCGCCGGGGAACGGGGGGCTGAATTTCGGTCCGCGCGCTGGCGCACCCCGCCCCGGGTGGCGTTTACTGGCCCGGGTCCGGGGACTGCGCACGACGGAGTGCGAGGGGGAGGACTGTGTTGCGGAGCTTGGAACAGACGCCGGTGACCGGGAGCGGAGAGGACCCCAGGGTGGCGGAACTGCGCGCCGCCGTGTCCCGCTTACGCCGCGAACTCGCCACCCACCCCGTCGAGTTCCCCGACCGCGCGATAGCCGAGGACGAACTCGCCGCCCTTGCCGCGATGGCCGCCCACGGCGTCCCCGAGCTCCCGCGGCTGCGCCGCTCCCTGCTGCTGATCGCCGGATCGATCGGCTCGGTCAGCGCCCTGGCCCGCGGCCTGTCGGAGGTCCGCGCCGCGGTGGACCTGTTCGGGCAGCAGCCGCCCGGCTGACGGCCCGCGCGGCACACACGTACACAACGGCACGGGCGCGGCCGCGTCCGCGCGCTCCACCGCCGGCGTGGGCGGCCGGCGCCCGCACGCTTCAGGGCCGCCCGGGTCGGGCCTGGGCCCCGGGTGGATCAGGCCGCCGCCCGGCCGGCTCAGCTCGTCGGGCCCGAGCTGGCCAGTGCCTGGGAGAGCTCCTTCGCCACCTGCTGGAGCACCGGGACGATCCGCTCCTTCGCGGCCTCGGTGACCCGGCCCGCCGGACCGGAGATGGAGATCGCCGCGGACGTGGGGGAGTCCGGGATGGTGACCGCGATGCAGCGGACCCCTATCTCCTGCTCGTTGTCGTCCATCGCGTAACCGAGCCGGCGTACGTCCTCCAGGGCCGCCAGGAAGCCGTCCGGAGTGGTGATCGTCTTCTCCGTGGCGGCGGGCATGCCGGTCCGGGAGAGCAGGGCGCGCACCTCGTCGTCCGGGGTGTGGGCGAGCAGCGCCTTGCCGACCCCCGTGGAGTGCGGCAGCACGCGCCGGCCGACCTCGGTGAACATGCGCATCGAGTGCTTGGACGGCACCTGCGCCACGTACACGATCTCGTCGCCGTCCAGCAGGGCCATGTTCGCCGTCTCACCGGTCTCGTCGACCAGGCGGGCGAGATAGGGGCGGGCCCAGGTGCCCAGCAGCCGTGAGGCGGACTCGCCCAGGCGGATCAGCCGGGGGCCGAGCGCATACCGCCGGTTCGGCTGCTGACGGACGTATCCGCAGGCCACGAGGGTCCGCATCAGGCGGTGGATGGTGGGCAGCGGCAGTCCGCTGCTCGCGGAGAGCTCACTGAGACCGACCTCGCCGCCCGAGTCGGCCATCCGCTCCAGCAGATCGAAGGCGCGCTCGAGGGACTGGACGCCACCGCTGGCGGAGGACTTGGCGGAGTCGGTGGTGCTGGCGCTGGACGTCGGCACGGCGCGTTCCTTTCGAGGCGGGCAGGAAGGGCCAAAGCCTACCCGGGGCACGGTTGACTCCCTGCCTGTACGGAACTACGTTCTGTCTATCGGAATTCTAATTCCGCGTTGTGGAAACGTCCAGACTGCAACGCGGTGAGCCGCTGTTCAGCAGTGTGCCCCCTTGACGGGGTGAAGGCGGGAGTGAAGACTCCTTCAACAGAACGTTGAAATGCGTTACGTGGGCGTCCATCCGCGTACATCCAGTTTCCGTTCCACGGAAGCACACAGTGGCAGAGAGGGGTCCGGGTGTCCGACGCTGAACTGGTGCTGCGCTCGACGCGCGTCATCACGCCCGAGGGGACGCGCGCCGCGTCGGTCGCGGTCGCCGACGGCACCATCACGGCCGTACTGCCCCACGACGCGGACGTGCCCGCCGGAGCCCGCCTGGAGGACCTCGGCGACGACGCCCTGCTGCCCGGCCTGGTCGACACCCATGTGCACGTCAACGACCCCGGCCGCACCGAGTGGGAGGGCTTCTGGACAGCCACGCGAGCGGCGGCGGCCGGCGGCATCACCACCCTCATCGACATGCCGCTCAACTCCCTGCCCCCCACCACCACGGTGGACAACCTGCGCGTCAAGCAGGACGTGGCCCGCGACAAGGCGCACATCGACGTCGGCTTCTGGGGCGGCGCCCTGCCCGGCAACGTCAAGGACCTGCGCCCGCTGCACGACGCCGGCGTCTTCGGCTTCAAGGCGTTCCTGTCCCCCTCGGGCGTGGACGAGTTCCCGCATCTGAGCCAGGACCAGCTGGCCGGCTCGCTCGCCGAGATATCCGGCTTCGGGGGCCTGCTGATCGTGCACGCCGAGGACCCGCACCACCTGGACGCCGCGCCGCAGCACGGCGGCCCCAGGTACGCCGACTTCCTCGCCTCCCGTCCGCGCGACGCCGAGGACACCGCCGTCGCCGCCCTGATCGCGCAGGCCAGGCGGCTGAACGCACGCGTCCACGTGCTGCACCTGTCCTCCGGCGACGCCCTGCCGCTGATCGCCGAGGCCAGGGCGGAGGGCGTGCGGATCACGGTCGAGACCTGCCCGCACTACCTGACCCTGACCGCCGAGGAGGTCCCGGACGGGGCCAGCGAGTTCAAGTGCTGCCCGCCCATCCGCGAGGCCGCCAACCAGGACCTGCTCTGGCAGGCGCTGGCCGACGGCACCATCGACTGCGTGGTCACCGACCACTCGCCCTCCACCGCCGACCTGAAGACCGACGACTTCGCCACCGCCTGGGGCGGCATCTCCTCGCTGCAGCTGAGCCTGTCCGCCGTGTGGACCGAGGCGCGCAGGCGCGGTCACGGCCTGGAGGACGTGGTGCGCTGGATGTCGGAGCGGACCGCGCGACTGGTCGGCCTCGACGCCCGCAAGGGCGCCGTCGCACCCGGCCGTGACGCCGATTTCGCGGTGTTCGCGCCCGAGGAGACGTTCACCGTGGATCCGGCGGCCCTCCAGCACCGCAACCGCGTCACGGCGTACGCGGGCAGGACCCTCAGCGGCGTCGTGAAGTCCACCTGGCTGCGTGGCGAGCGGATCGTGGCGGACGGCGAGTTCACCGAGCCGAAGGGCCGCCTCCTCGGCCGGGCCTGACCGGGCCTGACCGGGTTTGACCGGGCCTCCCGACCCACCCGCACCGGCCCACCACCGAACCGAAAGGAAGAACTGATCACCGTGACGGCGCTGCATCAATCCAGTTGGGCGAGCTTCACCGGCGACGCGAACCCCTACGGAGGCGGTGACCCGTACGCGGACTACCGCACCGCCGACTTCCCCTTCACCCAGTACGCCAACCTCGCCGACCGGCAGCTCGGCGCCGGTGTCGTCGCCGCCAACGACGAGTTCTTCGCCCAGCGCGAGAACCTGCTGGTGCCCGAGCGCGCCGAGTTCGACCCCGAGCACTTCGGGCACAAGGGCAAGATCATGGACGGCTGGGAGACCCGGCGGCGGCGCGGTGCCTCCGCCGACCACCCCTGGCCCATCGAGGACGACCACGACTGGGCGCTGATCCGGCTCGGCGCGCCGGGCGTCGTGCGCGGCATCGTCGTCGACACGGCCCACTTCCGCGGCAACTACCCGCAGGCGGTGTCCGTCGAGGGCACCTCGGTGCCCGGCTCCCCGTCGCCGGAGGAGCTGCTGGCCGACGACGTCAAGTGGGCGACGCTGGTCCCGCGCACCGCCGTCGGCGGCCACGCGGCCAACGGCTTCGCGGTCGACGTCGAGCAGCGCTTCACCCACCTGCGCGTCAAGCAGCACCCCGATGGCGGCATCGCCCGGCTGCGGGTGTACGGCGAGGTGGTCCCGGACCCGAAGTGGCTCGCGGCGCTCGGCACCTTCGACGTGGTCGCCCTGGAGAACGGCGGCCGGGTCGAGGACGCCTCCGACCTCTTCTACTCACCGGCCACCAACACCATCCAGCCGGGCCGCTCCCGCAAGATGGACGACGGCTGGGAGACCCGGCGCCGCCGCGACCGGGGCAACGACTGGATCCGCTACCGGCTGGCCGCCCAGTCGGAGATCCGTGCCCTCGAGATCGACACCGCCTGCCTCAAGGGCAACAGCGCGGGCTGGGCGTCGGTGTCGGTGAAGGACGGCGAGAACGGCGAGTGGACGGAGATCCTCCCGCGCACCCGCCTCCAGCCCGACACCAACCACCGCTTCGTGCTGCCCACGCCCACCGTCGGCACGCACGCGCGCGTGGACATCTTCCCGGACGGAGGCATCTCCCGCCTGCGTCTCTTCGGCACCCTGACACAGCAGGGCGCAACCCACCTCACGGCCCACCACCAGGAACTGGGTGGCTGACCCCCCCGCCACCACGGACCGACGGGCCTACGGCCACCGGCCCGCCCCCCGGGCCGACTGCCCCTGCCGGCCCCGGGCCGGCCCGGAGGTTCGGGGCCCCACCGAACTCGCGGGGCGCGCCGGCCTGACAGCACCGGCGTGCCCCGCGATGGCCGCCGTCGCGTCAGGCGGCGTGGCCGCCGTCCACCGCGAACTCGGTTCCGGTGACGTAGGCCGCCTCGGCGCTCGCCAGGTACGCCACCGTGGACGCCACCTCGGCGGGGGTGCCGAAGCGGCCCAGGGCCGTCATTTGCGCCTGGCCGGACGCGTAGGGGCCGTCGGCGGGGTTCATGTCGGTGTCGATCGGACCGGGGTGGACGATGTTCGCCGTGATCCCGCGCGGCCCGAGTTCCCGGGCGAGCGCCTTGGTCAGGCCGATCAGGGCCGCCTTGCTCGTCGCGTAGAGGGTCCCGCCGGGCCCGGGGACGCGCTGGGTCATGCAGGTGCCGATGGTGACGATCCGGCCGCCGTGCCCCATGCGGGAAGCAGCCGCCTGGCAGGCCAGGAACACCGCGCGCACGTTGACGGCGAGCACCTGGTCGACATCGGCGAGCGTCAGGGACTCCACCGGCCCGAGCAGCCCGACCCCCGCGTTGTTCACCAGCACGTCGAGTCCGCCCAGCTCGTCCACCGTACGGCCCACGGCCCCCGCCGCCTCCCGCGGGTCGGCCGCGTCCGCCCGCAGGGCCACCGCCCGCCGCCCGAGCCCCTCGACGGCCCGTACGACCTCCGCCGCCGCCTCCTTTGCGTTCACATAGGTGACCGCCACGTCGTGGCCCTCGCGAGCGAGGCGTACCGCCGTCGCCGCGCCGATGCCACGGCTGCCGCCGGTCACAAGAGCCACCTTGCCGTTCGTCTGCGCTGAAGAAGTCATGCCCCCATCCCAGCGGCCGGGCGGCGCGGACGCTGGCGGCCAACGGACACCGACGTCGGCCGGCCGGCCGGACCCGCTCCGGAACCACCGATGAGTTGCGGGCCGGTGGGGCCTGACCTCATGACAGGCGACGGACCGCACCCCGAAAGACCTCGCCGGCAGGTCACCGAGATCAAGGAGCGCACCGACGGCGAACTCCAGGTCCACGGCAGCGGCGCCCTCGCCCGTTCCCTGCCGGCGCAGGACCTCGTCGACACCGTGCCCATCCAGTCGTACGACCTCGCGGGCCGTCCCCGCTATCGAACGCTTGCCCAGTGCTCCAACCTTCAGGGTGGAGGTGTAGGGCATCCTGCCCGTAGCGGCCCGAAGGGGCGCAGGGACATGGCTAAGATCGCCTTGTCCGACGACGGAGTTGTCGGACCTACCGCCGGACGGGCGGGAAGTCAGGCCTGCGGAGGCCGTGTAAGACCGACCCTCACCGGTCGGCGGTGGCCTGGGAAACAGGAACCCCAGGTGGTACCGCCAAGCGGTACGGACCAGAATCTCCTGCCTCGGGCAGGAGAGGGCGTCAAGGCTCCTACGAGCTCCCGGAGGACACCTGACCGGTCGGGCCGGGCGGCGTGCGGCGCGCCCGCGGCCCGGCGCTCACTTGTGGAGGTGATGTGACGGTGCCGGGCCGCAGGTGAACTACCCGCCACTTCACCGGACTTGCCGGGACCGCGACCGGTCGGGCAGGCGGGGAGCGGGGCGGGCCGCGAGCGGTCAGGGATGAAGCACGACGCGCCGGCCGTGCAGGTCGCCCCGCTCCAGGCGGCGGTGGACGTCCGCCGCCTCGCTCATGGGGCGGTGCTCGACCGACCGGGGCCGCAGGCCGCCCGCCGCGAGCAGCTCGTTGAGCGCGGCCGCCGCCTCGGCGAGTTCCGCCACCGTCGCGTGGGAGATGACGAAACCGCGCAGCGACCCGTGCTTCGTGTACAGCGGGCCGACCGGCAGGACCGGCTCGGCCCTGGGACCGGCCATGAGGACGATACGCCCGCGTCGCGCGAGCAGGCCGACGGCGGCCCCGAGGTCGTGGTGGCCGGAGGTGTCGACATGGACGTCCACCCCGTCGGGCGCCAGCGCCGCCAGCCGCTCGGTGAGGCCGGCGGCTCGGTAGTCCAGGACCTCCGCCGCCCCCAGGGACCGTACGTGGACGTGGTCACGCGGCGCCGCCGTCGCGAGCACCCGCGCCCCCGCCCGCGCCGCGAGCTCCACCAGCGCGCTGCCCACATTGCCGCCCGCCCCGCCGACCAGCACCGTCTCGCCCGGACGCAGCCCGCCGTGGGTGTGGAGGGCCAGATGGGCGGTGGCGGCGGGATGGAACACGGCCACCGCCTCCTCCGGGCGTACGCCGGCCGGCAGCCGGTACAGGCGGTCGGAGGGCACCACGGCCTGCTCGGCGGTCGCCCCCTGCCGCCCGTCGTGGCCGAGACTGTCGCACCACACCGTCTCGCCCACGGCGAAGCCGCACCCGGGTGAGGCGACGGTGCCCACGAGATCGCGCCCGATGACGAAGGGCAGGGGGATCGGCGTACGGAACACCCCCGAACGGACGAAGGCGTCCACCGGATTGACCGTGGTCACCAGCACGTCCACCAGCACCTCGCCGGGACCCGGCACGGGTGCGGGCAGTTCGCCCCAGCGGATGACGTCGGGTGAACCCAGTCGCTCGATGTACGCGGCACGCATGACCGATCATTCTCCCACCGGGCCGGCGGGCGCGCGTCCGGCGACGGCGGGCCGGTGTGGCCGGCGCGTCGGCGGTTTGGTCGGGTGGGGCCCATGACCGCGATCCGACTGCTCCTCGTGGATGACGACCCGCTGGTGAGGGCGGGGCTGTCCCTCATGCTGGGGGTGCCGAGGACATCGAGATCGTCGGCGACCCGAGATCGTCGAGGCGGTGCGCCGGGTCGCGGCGGGCGACCCGGCGCTCTCGCCGACCGTCACCCGCCGGCTGATACGGCACGCGGCCGGCGGCGCGGCCCACGACCGGCGCACCCGCGCGCGCGAACGCCTCGCCGCCCTCAACGAGCGGGAACGGGAGGTCGCCGTCCGTGTCGGCCGGGTCTGGCCAACGCGCAGATCGCCGCGGAACCGTACATGAGCGTCGCCACCGTCAAGACCCACGTCTCGCGCATCCTGGCCGAGCTTGACCTCGACAACCGGGTCCAGATGGCGCTGCTCGCCCACGACGCCGGGCTCCTCGACGAAGACGACCGGGCCTGGGAGCCCAGGGCATCCGGGCCCAGGGGCATCCGGGCCCGGCGGCATCGGGGTCCAGCGGCATCGGGGTCCGGGGCACTTCGGGGACACCTCATGCGTTGACGTGTCAGGGGGGAGCCTTTCGTGCTCCGTGGGGAGTTTCGTGCTCCGGAGGGAGCGGTGATGGCGGACGTGATCGACCTGACCGAGTACGGAGAGGCGTTCCGAGAGGACCCGCACCCGGTCTACGCGCGACTGCGCGAACTCGGCCCGGTCCACCGGGTGCGGCTGCCACCGCCCGAGGGCTACGACACCTGGCTCGTCGTCGGACACGAGGAGGCGCGCGCCGCCCTGGCCGACACGAGGCTGGTGAAGGACATCGGCGCGGTGGACGCGGCGTTCCTGGAGGAGCAGGTGATCGGCAAGCACCTGCTGATCACCGACCCGCCGCAGCACACGCGGCTGCGCTCGCTCGTGACCCGGGCGTTCACCGCGCGCAGGGTCGAGGCACTGCGGTCCCGGGTACAGCAGATCACCGACGAACTGCTGGACGCGATGCTGCCGCGCGGCCGCGCCGACCTCGTGGAGGACTTCGCGTACCCGCTGCCGATCACCGTCATCTGCGAGCTCCTCGGTGTGCCCGAGATCGACCGGGCCGCGTTCCGCGAGATGTCGAACGAGGTGGTCGCGCCGACCAGCGCGGAGACGAACGCACAGGCCGTGGACCGGCTCGGCGCCTATCTCACCGAGCTGATCGAGGACAAGCGGTGCGCCGGCCCGGCCGGCGACCTGCTCAGCGAGCTGATCCGGACCACCGCCGAGGACGGTGACCGGCTCTCGGCCGGGGAGCTGCGCGGCATGGCCTTCCTGCTGCTGATCGCCGGCCACGAGACCACGGTCAACCTCATCACCAACAGCGTGTACGCGCTGCTCACCCACCCCGACCAGCTCGCCGCACTGCGCGCCGACCTCGATCTCGTCGACGAGGCCGTCGAGGAGACGCTGCGCCACGAGGGCCCGGTGGAGAACGCCACGTTCCGGTACGCGGCGCGACCGCTGCGGATCGCGGGCACCGCCATCGCGCCGGGCGATCCGGTGATGATCGGTCTCGCTGCGGCCGACCGGGACGCCGGACGCTTCCCCGCCCCGGACCGCTTCGACATCCACCGCGACACCCGCGGCCACCTCGCCTTCGGCCACGGCATGCACTACTGCCTCGGCGCCCCTTTGGCGCGCCTGGAGGCCCGCACCGCCCTGCGCACCCTGCTGCACCGCGCCCCCGGCCTCGCCCTCGACGGCCCGCCGGGCGAGTGGCTGCCCGGCATGCTGATCCGCGGCCTGCGAAGCCTCCCGGTCCGCTGGTGACCACAGCGGACCGGCCTGCACCGGCACGGACCGGCCTGCACCGGCACGGACCGGCCTCCACGGGCACGGACCGGCCTGCACCGGCACGGACCGGCCTGCACCGGCACGACCGGCCTCCACGGGCGCGGACCGGCCTCGAACGGCGTGGCAGGCCCGGCGTCCACCACCGTGGACCGCGGCCCGCCCCGTGGCGGCGCGTGCTGGTCCGGCCGTCACCCGGTTCCGGTCGTGGCCCGTGTGCCTCCCGGGATCTCCGCGAGGGCGACCGGCCGGTGTGCGCGGCGCGAGAGTTCGCAGGCCTCGGCGATGCGCAGGGCCTGGAGTGCCTCGCGTCCGTCGCACGGGTTGGGCCGCTCGCCGAGCACCAGTTCGACGAAGGCGCACAGCTCGGCCTCGTAGGCCGGGCCGAAGCGCTCCAGGAAACCGGTCCACGGCTTGTCCGCGGCCGGCGGCCCGGTCGGCTCGGTGGAGGCGATGGGCGTGCGGTCGTCGAGGCCGACCACGATCTGGTCCAGCTCCCCGGCCAGCTCCATGCGGACGTCGTAGCCCGCGCCGTTCAGCCGGGTCGCCGTGGCCGTGGCGAGGGTGCCGTCGTCGAGGGTCAGCACCGCCGCGCCCGTGTCGATGTCGCCCGCCTCCCGGAACATCGCGGGCCCGGCGTCGGACCCGGTCGCGTACACGTCGACGACCTCACGCCCCGTCACCCAGCGCAGCACGTCGAAGTCGTGGATCAGCGTGTCCCGGAACAGCCCGCCGGACAGCGGCAGCCACGCCGCGGGCGGCGGCGCCTGGTCCGAGGTCAGCGCGCGGACGGTGTGCAGCCGGCCGAGCCGGCCCGAGCGCACCGCCGCGCGGGCGCCGGCGTAGCCCGCGTCGAAGCGCCGCTGGAAGCCCATCTGGAGGATCGTGCCGGCCGCCTCCACCTCGGCGAGCGCGTGCAGCGTGCCCGGCAGGTCCAGGGCGATCGGCTTCTCGCAGAACACGGGCAGTCCCGAGCGTGCCGCCCGGCCGATCAGTTCCGCGTGCGCCGAGGTGGCCGTGGTGATCACCACGGCGTCCACGCCCCAGGTGAAGATCTCGTCCACCCCGGGCGCCGCCGTCTCGCCCAGCCGGTGGGCCAGTGCCTGCGCCCGCGCCGGGTCGGCGTCCGTGAGGATCAGTGAGCCGACCTCGCGATGACGGCTGAGCGTGTTCGCATGGACGGTGCCGATGCGGCCCGTACCGATGACCCCGATGCGCATGGAAACAAAGTGGGGGCGGACCCGGGCACCTGTCAATCTCCATGTCCGGACAATCTGACTACACGACTTCCCGTCAACCGGCCACGGGGCTACGCTCGGGCCGTGCCGAAACCAGTCGTGGACCCTACCGCCCCGCTCGACCTCCGTGTGGACCGGAGCTCGCCGGTGCCGTTGTACTTCCAGCTGGCGCAGCAGCTGGAGGCGGCGATCGAGCGCGGCGCCCTCACCCCCGGCAGCCTGCTGGGCAACGAGATCGAGCTCGCCGCGCGGCTCGGCCTGTCCCGGCCCACCGTCCGCCAGGCCATCCAGTCGCTCGTCGACAAGGGGCTGCTGGTGCGCCGCCGTGGTGTCGGCACCCAGGTCGTGCACAGCCAGGTCAAGCGGCCGCTGGAGCTGAGCAGTCTCTACGACGATCTGGAGGCGGCCGGTCAGCGGCCGGCGACCACGGTCCTGGTCAACACGGTCGTCCCGGCCTCCGCCGAGGTCGCAGCGGCCCTCGGCGTGGCCGAGGACGGCGACGTGCACCGCATCGAACGGCTGCGGCTCGCGCACGGCGAGCCGATGGCGTACCTGGTCAACCACCTCCCCCTCGGCCTGCTCGACCTGGACACCGGACAGCTGGAGGCCACCGGCCTGTACCGGCTGATGCGCTCCGCCGGGATCACCCTCCACAGCGCCCGCCAGTCCATCGGTGCCCGGGCCGCCACCCGCGACGAGGCCGAGCGCCTCGGCGAGGAGGAGGGCGCCGCCCTGCTCACCATGCAGCGCACCACGTTCGACGACACCGGCCGCGCCGTGGAGTTCGGCACCCACACCTACCGGCCCTCCCGCTACTCCTTCGAGTTCCAGCTGCTCGTACGGCCCTGAGCGGCCCCCGGTACCGCCCCTCCCGCAGGCCTGGATTTCCCGCCTCCCACATGCGTGGCCGCGTCGTGATGTCCGGACAATGTGACCCTGGCCTGCTCCCCGGCCGTCCGTCCCGCCGTGCCCGTGTTCGATAATGGGATGTTCGGGGCTGATGGGATTGCCGTCAGCCCCGTGCGTACGTTCGAACACGGCAAGAAGGGCACGGCCTCGTGGCACGATTTCCAACCTGGGTAGGCATCGCGCTGGCAGGGGCACTGTCGCTGTCCCTCGCGGGATGCAGCAGCACCGGCGGCAAACGGGCGGAGGACGCCCGCAAGGCCGCGGCGGCCCAGGGAAGGGCGGCGGTGAACACTCCCCGCTGGACCTTCGCGATGATCACCCACTCCGGTGACGGCGACACCTTCTGGGACATCGTGCAGAGCGGTGCCAAGCAGGCCGCCGTCAAGGACAACATCAACTTCCTGTACTCGCACGACGACGAGGCCCAGCAGCAGGCACAGCTCGTCGACGCGGCCGTGGACAAGAAGGTCGACGGCATCATCGTCACGCTGGCCAAGCCCGACGCGCTGAAGGCGGCCGTGGCCCGCGCCGAGAAGGCGGGCATCCCGGTCGTCACGGTGAACTCCGGCTCGGCTCAGTCCAAGGCGTTCGGCGCGCTCACCCACGTCGGCCAGGACGAGACCGTGGCCGGCGAGGCCGTGGGCGAGGAGCTGACCAAGCGCGGGAAGAAGAGGGCCCTGTGCGTCCTGCACGAGCAGGGCAACGTCGGCCACGAGCAGCGCTGCGCCGGTGTGGCGAAGACGTTCGCCGGCAAGGTCGAGAACCTCTACGTCAACGGCACCGACATGCCGGACGTGCAGTCCGCGATCGAGGCCAAGCTCCAGGCCGACAAGTCCGTCGACGCGGTCGTCACCCTCGGCGCCCCGTACGCGGACACCGCCGTGAAGGCGAAGGCGGACGCGGGCAGCACGGCGGAGATCGACACCTTCGACCTCAACGCCAAGGTCGCCGCCGAGCTCAGGGACGGCACGCTCGGCTTCGCCGTCGACCAGCAGCCGTACCTCCAGGGCTACCAGGCCGTCGACCTGCTGTGGCTGTACAAGTACAACGGCGACGTCCTCGGCGGCGGCAGGCCCGTGCTCACCGGCCCGCAGATCGTCACCAAGGACCAGGCGGCCGCGCTGGAGGAGTACGCGAAGCGGGGCACCCGATGAGCGCGACCATGGAACGAACCGCTGACGAAAGGATTCTGCAGGGTTCTCCGCTGCGGAAGCTGCTCTCCCGCCCCGAACTGGGCTCGCTCGTCGGCGCACTCGCCGTCTTCGTCGTCTTCGCCTTCGCCGCGGACGGCTTCCTGCGGGCCTCCAGCCTCAGCACCGTCCTGTACGCGTCCTCCACGATCGGCATCATGGCGGTCCCGGTCGCCCTGCTGATGATCGGCGGCGAGTTCGACCTGTCCGCGGGCGTGATGGTGACCTCCTCGGCGCTGATCTCGTCGATGTTCAGCTACCAGATGACGGCGAACACCTGGGTCGGCGTGGGCGTATCGCTCCTGGTGACCCTCGCGGTCGGCGCGTTCAACGGCTTCATGCTGACCCGCACCAAGCTGCCCAGCTTCATCATCACGCTGGGCACCTTCCTGATGCTGACCGGCATGAACCTCGGCTTCACCAAGCTGATCGACGGCACGGTCTCCACCAAGACCATCGCCGACATGGAGGGCTTCCCGAGCGCCCACGCAGTCTTCGCCTCGACCCTGACGATCGGCGGTGTCGACGTCAAGGTCACCATCTTGTGGTGGCTGGGCCTGGTCGCCCTCGCCTCCTGGATCCTGCTGCGCACCCGCGCCGGCAACTGGATCTTCGCGGTGGGCGGCAACCAGGACGCGGCCCGCGCGGTCGGGGTACCGGTCGCCAGGACCAAGATCGCCCTCTACGTGGGCGTGGCCTTCGGCGCCTGGATCTCCGGCCAGCACCTGCTGTTCTCCTTCGACGCCGTCCAGTCCGGCGAGGGCGTCGGCAACGAACTGATCTACATCATCGCCGCCGTCATCGGCGGCTGTCTGATCACCGGCGGCCACGGAAGCGCCGTCGGCTCGGCGGTCGGCGCGCTCCTGTTCGGCATGACCAGCAAGGGCATCGTCTTCGCCGAGTGGAACCCCGACTGGTTCAAGTTCTTCCTGGGAGCGATGCTGCTCCTCGCGACCCTGCTGAACGCCTGGGTCCGCAAGCGCGCGGAGGCGACGACGACATGACCGAGACCACCGGGCGCACGCCGGAGGCCGCCAAGCGCACGCCGGGGACCACCGGGCGCACACCAGGAACCCCCGAGCGCACGCCGCTGATCGAGCTGACCGACGTCAGCAAGCACTACGGCACCGTTCGCGCCCTCCAGGGCGTCTCCATGGAGGTCCACGCGGGCGAGATCACCTGCGTCCTCGGCGACAACGGCGCCGGCAAGTCGACACTGATCAAGACGATCGCCGGCCTGCACCAGCACGACGACGGCACCCTGCGCATCGAGGGCGAGGAGACCCGCCTCGCCTCCCCGCGCGACGCCCTGGACCGCGGTATCGCCACGGTCTACCAGGACCTGGCGGTCGTCCCCCTGATGCCGGTCTGGCGCAACTTCTTCCTCGGCTCCGAGCCCCGCAAGGGCGCGGGCCCGTTCAAGCGCCTCGACATCGACCTCATGCGCCGCACCACCCGCGAGGCGCTGCTCCGCATGGGCATCGACCTCAGGGACGTCGACCAGCCCATCGGCACGCTGTCGGGCGGCGAACGCCAGTGCGTGGCGATCGCCCGGGCGGTCCACTTCGGGGCGAAGGTCCTGATCCTGGACGAGCCGACGGCGGCGCTCGGCGTGAAGCAGTCCGGCGTGGTCCTGAAGTACGTGGCCGCCGCCCGGGACCAGGGCCTCGGTGTCGTTCTCATCACGCACAACCCGCACCACGCGTACCTCGTGGGGAACCGCTTCGTGCTGCTGAAGCGGGGCACGATGGTGGGCCGCCACACACGGGAAGAGATCACCCTGGAGGAGCTGACCCGTCAGATGGCGGGCGGCAGCGAGCTCGACGACCTCCGTCACGAGCTGGAGAAAAGCACCCCGTAGGGCGCGGCGGGGACCCGCCCGTACGGCCTCCACGCGCGCGCGTGCGAGCCGTACGCGGCACCCGCCCCCCGGTGCCCCCTACGACACCCTTACCGGCGGTGCGGCAGAATCGAGGCCGATGAGCACCTACCGCGACCTCACCGCCCCCATCGGCTCCCGCCGCGCCACCGTGCTGCGCACGGTCGGCACCCGGGAGCGCCGCTCGCACCTGACCGCACCCCGGGTGCCCACGGTCGGGATCGACATCGGCGGCACCAAGGTGATGGCGGGCGTCGTCGACGCCGACGGCAACATCCTGGAGAGGCTCCGCACGGAGACCCCGGACAAGTCCAAGAGCCCGAAGGTCGTCGAGGACACCATCGTCGAGCTGGTCCTGGACCTGTCCGACCGGCACGACGTGCACGCGGTCGGCATCGGCGCGGCCGGCTGGGTCGACGCCGACCGCAACCGCGTGCTGTTCGCCCCCCACCTGTCCTGGCGCAACGAGCCGCTGCGCGACCGCCTCTCCGAACGCCTGTCGGTGCCGGTCCTGGTCGACAACGACGCCAACGCCGCCGCCTGGGCCGAGTGGCGCTTCGGCGCCGGCCGCGGCGAGGATCACCTCGTCATGATCACGCTGGGCACCGGCATCGGCGGCGCGATCCTTGAGGACGGCCAGGTCAAGCGGGGCAAGTACGGCGTCGCCGGCGAGTTCGGGCACATGCAGGTCGTGCCCGGCGGCCACCGCTGCCCCTGCGGCAACCGCGGCTGCTGGGAGCAGTACAGCTCCGGCAACGCACTGGTGCGCGAGGCGCGCGAACTGGCCGCGGCCGACTCCCCGGTGGCCTACGGGATCATCGAGCACGTCAAGGGCTCCATCTCCGACATCACCGGCCCGATGATCACCGAGCTGGCCCGCGAGGGCGACGCCATGTGCACCGAGCTGCTGGAGGACATCGGCCAGTGGCTCGGCGTCGGCATCGCCAACCTGGCCGCCGCCCTCGACCCGTCCTGCTTCGTCATCGGCGGCGGCGTCTCCGCGGCCGACGACCTGCTGATCGGCCCGGCCCGGGACGCCTTCAAACGTCACCTCACCGGCCGCGGCTACCGGCCCGAGGCCCGCATCGTGCGCGCCCAGCTCGGCCCCGAGGCCGGCATGGTCGGCGCCGCCGACCTCGCCCGGCTCGTCGCCCGCCGCTTCCGGCGCGCCAAGCGGCGCCGCGTGGAGCGCTACGAGCGCTACGAGCGGTACGCCGAGGCCCGGCGGGCGGCCCGGGAGGCACTGTGACGATGTCGCTGCCACGCCAGGCGACGCCCCCGGACGCACCACCGCCCCGGCCGGCCGAGGACCGCCGGCACCGCAACCGCCGCCGGGCCCTCACCCTGCTGATCATCGTGCTGCTGATCGGCGTGCCGGCCGGCTATCTGGTGATCTCCGCCAACCAGAGCCGCGACAGCGGCAAGGACAAGGAGGCCAAGTACGCGGCGACCGGCCTCACCCCCACCTACCCCGCCAAGGTGCAGCGCCGCCTCTACCAGGTGCCGATCCCGCACCCCGCCGACCGGGTCGCCTCCTACGAGACGAACAACTGGAAGACCAGCCGTCTCTACGTCCAGTTCCGCACCACCCAGGCCGGCCTCGACACGTACCTCGACGCCATGGGTGTGAACCGGAACGACCTGAGGAAGGGCGCGATCACCATCAGCGCCCGCGACCAGAAGATCAGCGGCTGGAAGTTCACCGGCCCCGGCCCCTGGTGGGGCCTGAGCCACCACCAGAAGAACCCCGCCCCCACCCAGGACGTCGTCGTGAACCTCTCCAACCCGGTTCTGCCGATGGTCTACGTCGTCTCCCGCACCGTCCCCTGACGCCGCGTCCTCCAGCGGCCCTGCGGGCCGGAGCCGGAGCCGATTGTCAGACCCCGCCCGTAGAGTCGAAGACGACCGACTCGACCGGTGAGGGGGAGGTGACAGGACGTATGAGCGACATGGCCGTGGCCGAGACGGCCGGCACGGCCGACCACGTGTCCGTGCGGCTGGCCGCCGTCTTCCTGCCCGCACCCCTGCCGCGCGAGGGCCGCGTCGCCTTCTGGGACCCGGCCGGCGAGGTGTGGCAGGACGAGCGGCCGCCCGGCGCCCCTGTCGCGCGCACCGAGCTCACGGTCGTAGGACCGCACGGGCGGGGCGTCCGCCGCAGGACGGCACCCGCCCTCACCCTGCCGGTCGACGCGGCCCTGCCCCACCTGGTGCGTGCCCGGCACGATCCGGCGGCCCACCCCGCCACCGCCTGCTGGGGAGCGGCCGCGCTGCACGCGCTGCGGCTCACCGCCCGCGGACGGATGCTGCCCGGCCTGACCGCCACCGGGCACGACGCCTGGCGCGCGGGCCCCCTCGACCCGGACGACATCGCGCACCTGCGCGCTATCGCAGCCGCCCTGCCGTACGAGGGCCACGCCGTGCCACTGCCCGGCACCGGCCCGCTCCGGCTGCCGGAACCCGAGGCGCTGCTGCGCGCCTTCCTCGACGCCGTCGCCGACACCCTGCCCCGGACCCCCGCCGCGCCTCACACCTCCGGCAGGCCCTTCGCCGACCGCCGGCCGCAGCACCTGCCGGCCGCCCGCGACTGGGCGGCCGAGGTCGCCGCCGGCATGGACGCCGGGGTGCGGATCTCACTGCGCCTGGACCTGTCGGCGTACGACCTGTTCGACGGCGACGGCGACGGCGACGGCGGCGACGGCCGTCACGGCGGTGACGGTGGGACGGCGCGCCGGGCGGGCGCGGCGATCGTCCAGGTGCACAGCCTCGCCGACCCCACCCTCGTCGCCGACGCGGCGGCCCTGTGGGCCGGGGAGGCCGACGCGTCCTTCGGCCCGCGCGCACGGGTGGACGCCGCCCTCGCCGTGCGCCGCGCGGCGCGCGTCTGGCCCCCGCTGGACCGGCTCGGCGAGCAGGAGGTCCCCGACGTCCTCGCCCTGTCCGAGGACGAGGTGAGCGAACTCCTCGGCGTGGCCGCGACCCGGCTCGCGGCGGCCGGCGTCGCGGTGCACTGGCCGCGCGACCTGGCCCAGGACCTCGCCGCCACCGCCGTGGTGCGACCCGCACCGGGCTCCGCGACCGACGGCACCGGCTTCTTCGAGTCCGAGCAGCTGCTGAGCTTCCGCTGGCAACTGGCACTCGGCGGCGACCCGCTCACCGAGTCCGAGATGGACGTGCTCGCCGAGGCCCACCGCCCGGTCGTACGGCTGCGGGACAGCTGGGTCCTCGTCGACCCGGCCCTCGTCCGCAAGGCCCGCAAGCGCGATCTGGGCCTGCTCGACCCGGTCGACGCGCTCTCCGTCGCCCTCACCGGCGCCGCGGAGGTCGACGGCGAGACGGTCGAGGCGGTGCCGGTGGGCGCGCTCGCGGCCCTGCGGGACCGCATCACGGCCGGCGTACGGCCGGCCGAACCGCCACCCGGACTCGCCGCCACCCTGCGCGACTACCAGCTGCGCGGCCTGGCCTGGCTCGACCTCATGACCTCCCTCGGCCTCGGCGGCTGCCTCGCCGACGACATGGGTCTCGGCAAGACGGTCACCGTCATCGCCCTGCACCTCAAGCGGCCGCACCGCGCACCCACCCTCGTGGTCTGCCCGGCCTCCCTGCTGGGCAACTGGCAGCGGGAGATCACCCGGTTCGCGCCCGGCGTCCCCGTCCGCCGCTTCCACGGCCCCGACCGCACCCTGGACGACCTGGGCGGCGGTTTCGTGCTCACCACGTACGGCACCATGCGATCGGCGGTGCCCCGGCTGGCCGAGCAGGAGTGGGGGATGGTCGTCGCGGACGAGGCCCAGCACGTCAAGAACCCCTACTCGGCGACCGCGAAGGCCCTGCGCACGATCCCGTCACCCGCGCGCGTGGCCCTCACCGGCACCCCCGTCGAGAACAACCTCTCCGAACTGTGGGCCCTGCTCGACTGGACCACCCCCGGACTCCTGGGCCCCCTGAAGTCCTTCCGCGCCCGGCACGCGCGCGCGGTGGAGAACGGCGAGGACGAGCAGGCGGTGGAGCGGCTGGCCCGCCTGGTCCGGCCCTTCCTGCTGCGCCGCAGGAAGTCCGACCCCGGCATCGTCCCCGAGCTGCCGCCCAAGACCGAGACCGACCACCCGGTCCCGCTCACCCGCGAACAGGCCGCGCTGTACGAGGCGGTGGTGCGCGAGTCGATGCTCGCCATCGAGACCGCCGAGGGCATCGCCCGCCGGGGCCTGGTGCTCAAGCTGCTGACCTCGCTCAAGCAGATCTGCGACCACCCGGCGCTCTACCTGAAGGAGGAGCACCCGCGCGGCGGAGACCGCCTGGCCGCACGCTCGGGCAAACTCGCCCTGCTGGACGAGCTGCTCGACACCCTGCTCGCCGAGGACGGCTCGGCCCTGGTCTTCACCCAGTACGTCGGCATGGCCCGCCTGATCACGACCCACCTCGCCGCCCGCGCGGTCCCCGTCGACCTCCTCCACGGCGGTACGCCGGTCCCGGAGCGCGAGCGCATGGTCGACCGGTTCCAGGAGGGCGCGACCCCGGTCCTCGTCCTGTCCCTGAAGGCGGCCGGAACCGGCCTGAACCTCACCCGCGCGGGCCATGTCGTCCACTTCGACCGCTGGTGGAACCCGGCGGTCGAGGAGCAGGCCACCGACCGCGCCTACCGCATCGGCCAGACCCAGCCCGTCCAGGTGCACCGCCTGATCACCGAGGGCACCGTCGAGGACCGTATCGCCGAGATGCTCGCCGCCAAGCGCGCCCTGGCCGACGCGATCCTCGGCACCGGCGAGTCGGCCCTGACCGAGCTGACCGACCGCGAGCTGTCCGACCTGGTGTCGCTGCGGAGGGAGGGCTGATGAACCCACGACCCGCCGACGCGGCACGCCGAGCCCTCCGAGCGGCCAGGCAACAGCGGCCGACCCCGGCACAGGGCCCGGACGACCCCCGAATGCCCGAGTCCCACGAGACCCCCCGGCCGGAACAGCCGGAACAGCCGGAACAGCCGGAACAGCCGGAACAGCGGGCCGCTGACGCCGACCGTCCGGAGCAGAAGGGCACCGGCGGCGGTGGCGACCGGCCGGGTGATGCGGCCCGTGAGGCTCTGCGTGCCGCGGTTTCCGCCCGGCGCGGCGCCGGTCGCGGGCCCGGCGGGCCGGAGGGGATGACGGCGGAGCCCTCCGAGGGCGACAGAGCACTCCACCCCGAGGCCGGCGAGGTCGGCGGGTCGGAGCGGCCGGAGCGGCCGGCCGCTGACGCCGACCGTCCGGAGCAGAAGGGCACCGGCGGCGGTGGCGACCGGCCGGGTGATGCGGCCCGTGAGGCTCTGCGTGCCGCGGTTTCCGCCCGGCGCGGCGCCGGTCCCGGGCCCGGCGGGCCGGAGGGGATGACGGCGGCGTCCTCCGGGGACAACAGCCCACCCCACCGCGACCCTGGCGAGTCTCCCGGGTCGGAGCGGCCGGGTGATGCGGCCCGTGAGGCTCTGCGTGCCGCGGTTTCCGCCCGGCGCGGCGCCGGCCCCGAGTCCGGTGGGTCGGAGCGGACGGCGGTGAAGTCCTCCGGGGGCACCACCGCACCCCACGCACCCCACCCCGTTCCCCGCACCATGGCCTCCCCCCGGCGGGACGGTGATGTGCGGCGGACCTTTCCGGCCTCGCCCGTCCGGACGGCGGGGGAGTCCGGCTTCGCCGGGACCTGGTGGGGCGAGGCGTGGCTGGACGCGCTGGAGAAGGGCGCCCTCCACGCGGCGCGGCTGGCCCGAGGGCGGGGTTACGCGGAGCAGGGGCACGTGGACGCCATCACCGTGACCCCGGGCCTCGTCCTGGCGTACGTACGGGGGAGCCGCCCGCGGCCGTACCGGGTCCAGGTTCGGGTGCGGACGCTGGACGACGCCGACTGGGACCGGTTCCTGGACGCGGCCGCCGAGCGTCCGGGGCACATCGCAGCGCTTCTGGACAAGGAGATGCCCCAGTCCCTGGCCGACTGCGGCGTCCCGCTGCTCCCCGGCCCCGGCGACCTCTCCCCGCACTGCAGCTGCCCCGATCGCGGCCACCCCTGCAAACACGCGGCGGCCGTGTGCTACCAGACCGCACGCCTGCTGGACGCCGACCCGTTCGTCCTGCTGCTGCTCCGCGGCCGGGGCGAGCGTGAGCTGCTGGACGCCCTGTCCCGGCTGAGCGCCGCCCGCTCCGCCCGAGCCGCGCGCGAGCGCGTCCCCGAGCCGTTGCCGGGAGTGCGCGCCGGTGACGCCCTCGCCCCCCGCCGGCTGCCGCCCCTGCCCGCTCCGCCGCCGCCACCTGCGCACCCCGAGCCGCCCCCGGTGTATCCGGCGGCGCCGGGCGGCCCGGACCCGTTCGCCCTGGACCAGCTCGCGACCGACGCCGCCGCCCGCGCCCACGCGCTGCTCACCACCGGGCGGGACCCCGTCGGCGGTCTGACGCTGTGGCAGGACGCGGTACGGCTCGCCGCGGCCCGCCCCGGTTCCGGGCTGACCGCGGCCACCCGCACCCTGTACTCCTCCCTCGCCTCCGTCACCGGCCGCACCCCGGCCGACCTGGCACGCGCGGTGGCCGCCTGGCGGCAGGGCGGCCCGGAAGGACTCGCCGTCCTGGAGGAGCCCTGGGATCCGCCGGCCGGCCGCTTCGACCGGGCCCGTCCGCTGCTCCTCGCTGCCGACCTGCCCGCCTTCCGCCCCTCGCGCAACCGGCTCACCCACCCCCACGGTCACCTCCAGCTCCGCCTGGGCCGGGACGGCCTGTGGTACGCGTACGAGTCGGAGCCCGGCCGCGACGACTGGTGGCCCCGCGGCACCCCCGACCTGGACCCGGTCGGCGCGCTGACGGGCCTCGTCGCTCCCGGCGACCTCTGAAGGCCCGCGCCGTCCCGCGCCGGCGTTTCGAAAATTTCGAGCTACGTGCGATTCGATCGAGAGCGCCAGTGAGTCGCGCCCTCGCTCATGAGCGCTTTAGGCGCCACAGCCCTGGCCGCCGTGGCCGCCCTGGCCGGCTCGGTCCTGCACGACGCCCGACCCGTCGGTGCGGTGGTGGCCGCCGCGCCGGCCGCCTCCGGCGTGGAGGACGACGGCGCCGACTGCCCGGTGCCCGGCACGGGCTCCACGCCCTCCGGATCGCTGCTTCCCGACCCGTTCACCGAACTGGACGGCACCCTCACGTGCACCAGCCCCTGACGCGGGTGGCCCGACGACCCGACAGCGCCGAAAGGACGGCCCGTCCCCTCCCCGGGGGCGGGCCGTGTCCGTGCGGAGCGGGCCCCCACCACCCCGCTGACCTCGGCCTTCGACGGTCGAAGTATCGGACGTGCGTGGGCTGTTGACACCCATCGGCGGCTTCCTATCATCAATGCCTGTCCGGATATGCGACCGACGTTCGAAATGCCGAATGAGTGTGTCATGCTCATGACTAGCGCTGGCTGATCAATCCGACCAAGGACTCGGAGCACCCGGCGGTGGGACGCCGCCGACCACAACCCCACCCCACTCATCCTCAGGAGACAAACCATGACCGTGACTTCGAGCCGCTTACGGCGCATCGGACCAC
This sequence comes from Streptomyces sp. MK7, assembly GCF_032658145.1. Taxonomy (NCBI): domain Bacteria; kingdom Bacillati; phylum Actinomycetota; class Actinomycetes; order Kitasatosporales; family Streptomycetaceae; genus Streptomyces; species Streptomyces sp. MK7. The sequence goes on along the minus strand of NZ_JAVACL010000006.1, from coordinate 16,241 downwards.
TCGCCCTGCTCACGCTGGCCCTGACACTGGCACTGGCCGGGCTCGGCGGTCAGGCGTCCGCCGGCAGCAGCGCCGCGGCCGCCGGCTCGCTCCCCTGCGACCTGTACGCCTCCGGCGGCACCCCATGCGTGGCCGCGCACAGCACGACCCGCGCGCTGTACTCGGCGTACAACGGCCGTCTCTACCAGGTCAAGCGCGCCTCGGACGGCGCGGCCCGGGACATCGGCGTGCTCAGCACCGGCGGTTACGCCGACGCCGCCGCCCAGGACGCGTTCTGCGCGGGAACGAGCTGCCTCATCACCGTCGTCTACGACCAGTCAGGCCGCGGCAACCACCTCACCCAGGCACCGCCCGGAGGGTTCTCGGGCCCCGCCGCGGGCGGGTACGACAACCTCGCGGAAGCGGCGGCCGCGCCGGTCACCGTGGGCGGCCACAAGGCGTACGGCGTCTTCATCGCCCCCGGCACCGGTTACCGCAACAACAACACCAACGGCATCGCCACCGGGGACCAGCCGGAAGGCATGTACGCGATCCTCGACGGCACCCACTACAACGGCGGTTGCTGCTTCGACTACGGCAACGCCGAGATCAGCGGCCGCGACACCGGCAACGGCCACATGGAGACCATCTACTTCGGCAACAGCAAGACCTGGGGCTACGGCACCGGCAACGGCCCCTGGGTCATGGCCGACCTCGAGAACGGCCTGTTCTCCGGGGTCAACCGCGGCTACAACGCGGGCGACCCGAGCGTCAGCCACCGGTTCCTCACCGCCGCCGTCAAGGGCGGGCCGAACCAGTGGGCGATCCGGGCCGGCAACGCACAGTCCGGGGGCCTGTCCACCTACTACAGCGGACCGCGCCCCAACGTCTCCGGCTACAACCCGATGCACAAGGAAGGGGCCATCATCCTCGGCATCGGCGGCGACAACAGCAACGGCTCCGCCGGCACCTTCTACGAAGGCGTCATGACGTCCGGATACCCCTCGGACGCGACCGAGAACGCCGTGCAGGCCGACATCAACGCGGCCGGCTACGCGCCGTCCTCCACGGCGAGCCGGCTCACGGTGGGCTCCAGGGTCTCGCTGCGGGCCACCACGTCCTGCTGCACCACCGAGTACCTCCGCCACGACAGCGCCGACAGCAACGCCGCCATCGCGACGGTCTCCTCGTCCAGTTCCTCCGCCGACAAGTCCGCCGCCACCTGGACCGTACGCGCCGGCCTGGGCGACACCTCCTGCGTCTCCTTCGAGTCCGCCGACAAACCGGGCCAGTACCTGCGGCACTACGACTTCCGGCTGCGCATCGACAGCAACGACGGCAGTGCGCTCTTCCGGCAGGACGCCACCTTCTGCCCACAGGCCAGTCACGACGGCCAGGGCATCTCGCTCCGCTCCGCCAACTACCCCAGCGACTTCGTACGCCATTACAACCACGCGGCCTACGTCGCGAGCGACGGCGGCTCCCACGACTGGGACGCCACCGCGTTCTGGGCCGACGACACCAGCTGGGTCGTCACCTCCCCCTGGGCCTGACACCCGCCACGGAGCGCGGCTTTCCCGCGCGGGCTCCTTCGACGCCGTGGAACCGGCCGGCATGATCGCGAAGCGTCGGAGAGCTGCACGCGGGAACGGGCGGGGGCGTCGTCGTCACGGTCGGGCCGACGAGGCGGGCGGAGGGCAGGACGTCGATGCCGAGTTCTCGTCGACCTCGACCGGCTGTGGCCCACAGCATGCGGTCTGAGATCCACCGCCGGCACCGGCTACACCTACGTGACTCGCAAGAACCGCCGTAACGACCCCGACCGGCTGACGCCGCGCAAGTACGACCCGGTCGTCGGCCGTCACGTCGACTTCCGTGAGGAGCGCTGAAACCCCAGGACAGCTCCGGAGCGATGCCGAGGCAGAAGAGTCCCTGCACGGCCGGGTGAAGGCCCATGAGAAGGGCGCCCAACGACGTCACGCGACTGCCGTGAGAGACCCCCACGGTCCTTTGCGGCAGTCTGTGACACGTGATTTTCCTACCTGGTCACCCTCAACCCGCGCCGACCACCGGTCACATGGTCGTCTGCGGTGACGACGCGCTCGCCCAACGCCTGGCGGCAGAACTCCGGGACGTCTACCGCGAACAGGTCACACTCGTCGTACCCGGAACGGACGGCGTCGGCCGACCGGGCCGCGCGGCGGCGCTGGCGTCGGCCGTGCTCACACGCGTCCCGAGAGCCAGGGCACGTGTACCCGAAGGCGGTGCCCCGGCGGCAGTGCAGGAGATTCGCGTGCTGCCGGAGACGGCCCCGGACGACACGGTCCTGGCCGAGGCGGGTCTCGCCGGCGCGAGTGCCCTGGCGCTGGTGTACGAGAACGACGAGACCAACATCCGTACGGCACTTGCCGCGCGCCGGCTCAACCCACGCCTCCGCCTGGTCGTCCGGCTGTACAACCGCAGGCTCGGCGAACACCTGGCCCAGCTGCTCGACCAGGCCACGCCGGGCGTGGACCCCGAGGAACTGGACACCTCCACCACCGTCCTGTCGGACGCGGACACCGCCGCGCCCGCGCTCGCCGCGACCGCCGTCGCGGGGACCAGCAAGGTCGTCCAGGCGGACGGACTGCTGCTGCGGGCGGTCGAGCACGCTCCGCCGGGCCGCGGCGTGGTACCGGCCCCGGGGCTGTGCACTCTGGCGCTCCTGTCGTCCACCACCGGTGATCCGGCGGGCAACGAGGGAGCGGAGGGCAGTGGGGCGGACGGGCCGCGGCTGCTGCCGGACGACCGGGAGGTCGCCGCGGCGACGGGCCGCGGCACCATCGCTCTGGAGACCGTCGCCCACGCGGGTTCGCCCGCACCCGTCCGCCGACTGGCCGCGGCGCCCTTGACCTCGATCTTCTCGCGCCGACTGTGGTGGTCGATCGGCGGTATGGGGGCCGCGGTCGTCGCCCTCACCCTCGCCTCCACGATCGCTCTAGGCGACCATCCCCTGCACGCCGCCTATATGACGCTGCTCGACATCTTCGCCATCAACGACCCTGCCGTCGGCGCGTCGGCCACCCGGCAGATCCTGCAGATCCTCTCCGGTTTCGCCGGGCTGCTGCTCCTGCCGGTCCTCGTCGCGGGCCTCCTGGAGGCCCTGGGCACCTTCCGGGCCGCCAGTTCTCTCGGGCGCGTGCCGCGCCGGATGTCCGGCCATGTGGTGCTGCTCGGTCTGGGCAAGGTGGGCACCCGGGTCCTGGCGCAGCTGGCCGACCTCGCCATCCCGGTGGTGTGTGTGGAGAGGAATCCCGAGGCTCGCGGCATAGCGGTGGCCCGCCGCCTGCGGGTGCCCGTCATCGTCGGTGACATCACCCAGGAGGCCGTCCTGGAGACGGCCCGCGTCCATCGGGCTCAGGCCCTGCTGGCGCTCACCAGCTCCGACACCACCAACCTCGAAGCCGCGCTCCACGCCCGCTCCGATCATCCCGGTCTGCGGGTGTCCCTGCGTCTTCACGATGACGACTTTGCCAGTGCCGTCTATCGCACGCTGCGGGCCGCGCATCCACACGCCGTGACACGCAGCCGCAGCGTCTCCCACCTGGCCGCGCCCGCCTTCGCGGGAGCGATGATGGGCCGGCAGGTCCTGGGCGCCATACCGGTCGAGCGCACGGTCCTTCTCTTCTCGGCGCTCGACGTGGCCGGCCACCCCCAGCTGGAAGGCCGTACGATCGCCGAGGCGTTCCGGCCCGGGGCCTGGCGGGTGATCGCCCTGGACACCGCCGCGCCCGGGGAACGCCTGCCCGACCTGGCCACGACACCCCGGCCTCGTGGCCGTGCCAGGGACCTCGTCTGGGACCTCCATCCCGGCTATGTCCTTCGCCCCCAGGACCGGGTCGTCCTCGCGGTCACCCGGAGGGGGCTCGCCGAGTTGCTCGGACGACAGCCCCGCCCCTGAAACGACCGGCGCCGCGATGTGCCGCCGTCTCCCGACCCACGGTGCGATCCGTACTCGGGCGCCACCTCGTCAAAGCAGCGCCGAAGTCCACGTGAGCGGCGTCAGAGATCCGTCACAACAGGTCCCCGGCCGGCGGTGGAACCGCTTCGGTGGGGGAAACAGCCGGGTGCGGCGCACAACAGGACGCCGCCAGGGAGCTGGAGGAGCTGAACATCGGTGAGTGCCCAACACATCGTGGGAGTGATCGTCGCGGTCGGTCTGGTCGGGTACCTCGTCCTGGCGGTCAAGTTCCCGGAGAGGTTCTGAGACGGCCCGACGAATGACGTACGGCCGGGGCGGCTGAAGGTCTGGCTCGCGGCCGCCCCCGAAGTGGGCAAGGCCTACCGGATGCCGTGGCGTTGTCGGCGGCGGCCTGGTCCGACCCCTTTCTCAGCCGCCCGTACGAGCGGTTCACCATGACGAACACGGACGACGTCGAAACGGCCGTGCCGCTCCCGGCCGTCGGCCTGATCGTCTCCCAACCGGCCGCCCGCGCCCGGCGCCTGGAGGTGGTGACGGGGACCGACGCCCGAACACCTTCGCTGTCGTCCACGAGACGGCCGACCTCGCCCGGACCACCACGCCGGCCGGCATCGTCGTCGAACACGTCCGGCAGCAGCTGACCGAAAGAGTGACCCGTCCCACGAACTTCGTGGTCAACCGCGGGGTGGGGTGCGGCGCGCCGTAAAAGGTGCGTCAAAGCCGTCGGCCTCTCCGTATGAGGGCTGTTAAGGGGCATGGAATCCGGCCGAATGGCAGGTTCCCTGTAGGGGTCCGATCTCGTTTCGAACCTCATCCAGGAGTTCACGATGGCCGACGTGGCCTTCGTCATCGCCATCATTGCGGCATTCGCGCTGGTGGCTCTCGTCGCCCGGGGGGTGACGAAGCTGTGACCGCCGAGAACATCGTCGGCCTGGTCGTGGCCGTCGCCCTGTTGGGTTACCTCGTCCTCGCCCTCGTCCTCCCGGAGAGGTTCTGAGAGCACACATGGGTCCCGTACTTGCTGATGTGCTCTTCGTGATCGCGCTGATCGGCGCGCTCGCGCTCGTGCACCGTCCCCTCGGCGACTACATGGCCGCCGTTTTCCAGTCCCAGAAGCACCTGCGCGTCGAGCGCTGGATCTACCGTGCGGTGGGCGCCAATCCGGACGCCGAGATGCGCTGGCCCGCCTATCTGCGCGGAGTGCTGTTCTTCTCCGGGGTGAGCGTGCTGTTCCTCTACCTGCTTCAGCGGGTGCAGGACAAGCTGCCGCTGTCCCTCGGCTTCAAGCCGATCAGCCCGGACCAGGCGTTCAACACCGCCGCCTCCTTCGTGTCCAACACGAACTGGCAGTCGTACTCGGGCGAGGCGGCGATGAGCCACGTCACCCAGACCATGGGTCTGGCCGTGCAGAACTTCGTCTCCGCCGCGGTGGGCATCGCCGTCGCGGTGGCGCTGGTGCGTGGCTTCAGTCGCTCGCGCACGGGTGAGCTGGGCAACTTCTGGGCCGACCTGGTGCGCGGCACCATCCGCATCCTGATCCCGGTCTCCGTGATCGCGGCCGTGGTCCTGATCGCCTGCGGTGCCATCCAGAACTTCGGCGACATCCACACGATCACCACGCTCACGGGTGACAAGCAGGCGATCAGCCCGGGTGCGGTCGCCTCCCAGGAGGCCATCAAGGACCTGGGCACCAACGGTGGCGGCTTCTTCAACGCCAACTCCTCGCATCCGTTCGAGAACCCCAACGGCTTCACCAACCTGCTGGAGATCTTCCTGCTGCTGGTGATCCCGTTCTCGCTGCCGCGCACCTTCGGCAGGATGGTCGGCTCGGTGAAGCAGGGCTATGCGATCGTCGCCGCGATGGGCGTCATCTGGTTCCTCGCCGTGGTCGCCGTGACCTGGATCGAGTACGCCCACCCGGGCACCGCCTCGCAGCTGGCGGGCGGCGCGATGGAGGGCAAGGAGCAGCGGTTCGGTGAGGGCAACTCCTCGCTCTTCGCCGTGTCGACCACGATGACGTCGACGGGTTCGGTGGACTCCTTCCACGACTCCTTCAGCGGTCTGTCCGGCGGTGTGCTGCTGCTGGGCATGATGCTGGGCGAGATCGCGCCGGGCGGCGTCGGCTCCGGCCTGTACGGCATGCTGATCATGGCGATCATCGCGGTGTTCATCGCCGGACTGATGGTCGGCCGCACGCCCGAGTACCTGGGCAAGAAGATCGGCTCCCGCGAGATCAAGCTGGCCGCTGCCTACATCCTGATCACCCCGGCCCTGGTCCTCGTCGGCACCGCGCTGGCGATGGCGCTGGGCAAGGGCCAGTCCTCGATGACGAACGTGGGCGCGCACGGCTTCTCCGAGGTGCTGTACGCCTACACCTCCGCGTCGAACAACAACGGCTCCGCGTTCGCCGGCTTCGGCGCGAACACCGAGTACCACAACACGATGCTGGGCTTCTGCATGCTGCTGGGCCGCTTCCTGCCGATGGTGTTCGTGCTGGCGCTGGCCGGCTCGCTGGCCGAGCAGAAGCCCGTCCCGGTCACGGCAGGCACGCTGCGCACCGAGAAGCCGATGTTCACCGGCCTGCTGGTGGGCGCGATCCTGATCATCACCGGCCTCACGTTCTTCCCGGCCCTGGCGCTGGGCCCGCTCGCCGAAGGGCTGGCGTGATGACGACCGACACTGAGAAAACCGACGTAAAGAAGCAGGACTCGATGTCCACCCCCACGTCCACTCCCACCCTCGCGCCCCACCAGGACGCGCCCACCGGGCACAAGCCCGACGGGCGGGTCGGCGGAGGACTGTTCGACCCCAAGCAGCTGGTCAAGTCGCTGCCGGACGCCTTCCGCAAGCTCGACCCGCGGGTGATGGTCAAGTCGCCCGTGATGTTCGTCGTCCTCGTCGGATCCGTCCTGACGACGGTCTTCTCCTTCAAGGACCCGTCCGACTGGTTCGGATGGACGATCAGTGCCTGGCTGTGGCTGACGGTGATCTTCGCCAATCTGGCGGAGGCGGTCGCCGAGGGCCGCGGCAAGGCCCAGGCGGACACCCTGCGCAAGGCCAAGACCGACACCGTGGCACGGCGGCTGTCCAAGGACGGCAGGACCGAGGAGCGGGTGCCGGGCACCGAGCTGACCATCGGCGATCTGGTGGTCTGCGAGGCCGGCGACATCATCCCCGGTGACGGCGACGTCGTCGAGGGTGTCGCGTCGGTGGACGAGTCGGCGATCACCGGTGAGTCGGCACCGGTCATCCGCGAGTCCGGCGGTGACCGCTCCGCGGTGACCGGCGGTACGAAGGTGCTCTCCGACCGGATCGTCATCAGGATCACGACGAAGCCCGGTGAGACCTTCATCGACCGGATGATCAACCTCGTCGAGGGCGCGGCCCGGCAGAAGACGCCGAACGAGATCGCCCTGAACATCCTGCTGGCGTCCCTGACGATCGTCTTCCTGCTGGCGGTGTCGACTCTGCCGCCGTTCGCGGACTACGCCGGCTCCGAGCTGGGCATGGTCGTGCTGGTGGCCCTGCTGGTCTGCCTGATCCCGACCACCATCGGCGCGCTGCTCTCCGCGATCGGCATCGCCGGCATGGACCGGCTGGTGCAGCGCAACGTGCTGGCCATGTCGGGGCGTGCGGTCGAGGCCGCCGGTGACGTCTCCACCCTGCTGCTGGACAAGACCGGCACCATCACCCTCGGCAACCGGCAGGCGTCCGAGTTCGTGCCGGTGCGCGGTACGACGGAGGCGGAGGTGGCCGACGCGGCCCAGCTGTCCTCGCTGGCCGACGAGACCCCCGAGGGCCGTTCCGTCGTCGTCCTCGCCAAGGAGAAGTACGGGCTGCGCGAGCGGCACCAGGGCGAGCTGGCGCACGCGGAGTGGGTCGAGTTCACCGCGCAGACCCGTATGTCGGGTGTGGACGTGGACGGCCGCAAGGTCCGCAAGGGCGCCACGGCCTCGGTCATCGCCTGGGTGAAGGAGCAGGGCGGCACGGTCGCCGGGGACGCGGACGCCATGGCGAACCGGATCTCCGAGGCGGGCGGTACGCCGCTGCTGGTGGCCGTGAAGGACGGCGAGGGCGCCCGGGTGCTGGGTGTCATCCACCTGAAGGACATCGTCAAGGAGGGCATGCGGGAGCGGTTCGAGGAGCTGCGCCGCATGGGCATCAAGACGGTCATGATCACGGGTGACAACCCGCTGACCGCGAAGGCGATCGCCGAGGAGGCGGGCGTCGACGACTTCCTCGCCGAGGCCACTCCCGAGGACAAGATGGCGCTGATCAAGAGGGAGCAGGCGGGCGGCAAGCTGGTCGCGATGACCGGTGACGGCACCAACGACGCACCGGCCCTCGCGCAGGCCGACGTCGGCGTGGCGATGAACACCGGTACGTCGGCCGCCAAGGAGGCCGGCAACATGGTCGACCTCGACTCCAACCCGACCAAGCTCATCGAGATCGTGGAGATCGGCAAGCAACTCCTCATCACCCGGGGTGCGTTGACGACCTTCTCCATAGCCAACGACGTGGCGAAGTACTTCGCGATCATCCCGGCGCTGTTCGCGGCGGTCTACCCGGGCCTGGACAAGCTGAACATCATGCACCTGTCCTCGCCCGACTCCGCGATCCTGTCCGCGGTGATCTTCAACGCGCTGATCATCATCGCGCTGGTGCCACTCGCACTGAAGGGCGTGCAGTACAAGCCGGTCAGCGCGGACAAGATGCTCCGCCGCAACCTCGGCATCTACGGCCTCGGCGGCCTGGTCGCTCCCTTCATCGGCATCAAGATCATCGACCTGCTCATCTCTCTGATCCCCGGGATCGGGTGAAGGACATGAACACCACATTCGCGAACTCCGCGCGCATGGCGTGGGCCGCGCTGCGCATGCTGCTCGTCCTCACCGTCGTGACCGGCATCGTCTATCCGCTCGTGGTCACCGGTATCGGCCAGGCGGCCTTCCACGACAAGGCCAACGGCTCGATCGTCAAGGTCGACGGCAACGAGGTCGGCTCAACGCTGATCGGCCAGAGCTGGAACATCAAGGGCACTCACAAGCCGGACCCGAAGTGGTTCCAGGGGCGTCCGTCCAACAGCGACTACGACCCGCTGACCACCGGCTCCAGCCAGCTGGGTGCCGGCGACCCGACGCTCGTGAAGAACGTCAAGGCAGCCAAGAAGCAGGTTGCCGACTTCAACGGTGTCCCGGAGTCGAAGGTGCCCGCCGACGCGGTCACCGGATCGGCCTCCGCCATCGACCCGGACATCTCCAAGGAGTACGCGGACCTCCAGGTCAACCGCGTGGCCAAGGCCAACGGACTGCCAGCCGCGCAGGTGCGGAAGCTGGTCGAGGACCACACGACGGGCCGCACGCTCGGCTTCATGGGCGAGCCGCGCGTGAACGTCCTGCGGCTCAACATCGCGCTCAAGGAACTGACCCGGAAGTAATGGGGTTGTGGACCGGGTCGGCTGGGAGCCGGCGAACCGGAACCTCCGGTCCGCCGGCTCCCGCCGCCGTCCCCACACCTCTGATCCCGCCTACGAGAGGAAGGCCGCACACCGATGACCCGGGTGCTGGTGGTGGAGGACGACCCGCAGCTCGTACGGGCTCTCCTGATCAACATGCAGGCCAGGCAGTACGGCGTCGACGCGGCGCCCGACGGTGCCACCGCCCTTCGGCTGGCCGCCGCCCGCCGGCCGGACGTGGTGATACTCGACCTCGGGCTGCCCGACATGGACGGCGTGGATGTGATCAAGGCCCTGCGCGGCTGGACGCGCGTCCCGATCCTTGTGCTGTCCGCGCGCCGTTCCTCGGACGAGAAGGTCGCTGCACTCGACGCGGGAGCGGACGACTACATCACCAAACCGTTCAGCATGGACGAACTCATGGCGCGGCTGCGGGCCTGCGTCCGCCGTACCGAAGAGAGTCCGCTCGTCTCCGAGACCACACTCGTCAAGACAGACGAGTTCGCCATCGACCTGCTGGCGAAGAAGGCAACCCGGGGCGGCCGGGACGTGCGGCTCACCCCCACCGAGTGGCACCTGCTGGAGATCCTGATCACCCATCCCGGCCGGCTCGTCACCCAGAAACAGCTGCTGCAGGAGGTCTGGGGCGTCTCCCAGAGCAACAAGAGCAACTACCTGCGCGTCTACATGGCCCAGCTGCGCCGCAAACTGGAAGCGGACCCCGCACACCCCCGCTACTTGATCACCGAGCCGGGCATGGGCTACCGATTCGAGGCATGACGGGCCCGGGCAGCGGCCGAAGCTACGAGCAGAGACCAAGAGACCACTGACATGGCACGAGGCAAGCTTCGCATCTACCTCGGCGCGGCACCGGGCGTCGGCAAGACCTACGCAATGCTGTCCGAGGCGCACCGGCGCGTCGAGCGGGGCACGGACTGCGTGGTGGCGTTCGTCGAGCACCACGACCGGCCGCGTACCGAGGTGATGCTGCACGGCCTGGAGCAGGTACCCCGCAAGCAGCTGGAGTACCGGGACGCGCTGTTCACCGAGATGGACGTCGACGCGGTGCTGGCCCGCAAGCCGCAGGTGGCGCTGGTGGACGAACTGGCGCACACCAACATCCCCGGCTCCCGCAACACCAAGCGCTGGCAGGACGTCGAGGAACTCCTGGCGGCCGGGATCGACGTGATCACGACCGTCAACATCCAGCACCTGGAGTCCCTCGGTGACGTCGTGGATTCGATCACCGGGATACGGCAGCAGGAAACGGTCCCCGACGAAGTCGTACGCCGTGCCGACCAGATCGAGCTGGTCGACATGTCACCGGAGGCACTGCGCCGCCGCATGGCGCACGGCAACATCTACAAGCCGGACAAGGTCGACGCGGCCCTGTCCAACTACTTCCGGCCGGGCAATCTCACCGCCTTGCGGGAACTGGCGCTGCTGTGGGTGGCCGACCGGGTCGACCAGTACCTCAAGCAGTACCGCAGCGAGCACCGCGTCTCGAAGATCTGGGGGTCGAGGGAGCGCATCGTCGTCGGGCTGACCGGTGGTCCGGAGGGGCGAACCCTGATCCGGCGGGCGGCCCGGCTGGCCGAGAAGGGTGCCGGTGGCGAGGTACTGGCGGTGTACGTGGCCCGCAGCGACGGACTGACCTCCGCCTCGCCCAAGGAACTGGCCGTCCAGCGCACGCTGGTGGAGGACCTGGGCGGAACCTTCCACCAGGTCGTCGGCGACGACGTCCCCGCGGCGCTTCTCGCCTTCGCCCGAGGGGCGAACGCGACCCAGATCGTCCTCGGCGTCTCCCGCCGCAAGAGCTGGCAGTACGTCTTCGGGCCCGGCGTCGGCGCGAGTGTCGCCCGGGACTCCGGTCCCGACCTCGACGTCCACCTCATCACCCACGACGAGGCGGGCAAGGGCCGCGGACTGCCCATCGCCCGCGGTGCCCGCCTGGGCCGCTCCCGCATCATCTGCGGCTGGCTCACGGGCATCGCGGGACCGATGCTGCTGACGCTGCTGCTGACCCACATCGACGCCGACCTCGGCCTCACGAACGACATGCTGTTGTTCCTGACCCTGACGGTGGCGGCGGCCCTGCTCGGCGGGCTGCTGCCGGCACTGGCCTCGGCGGCGTTCGGGTCCATGCTTCTCAACTGGTACTTCACCCCGCCGGTGCACCGCATCACGATCGCCGACCCCAAGAACATCCTCGCCTTGGTGATCTTCGTGGCGGTCGCCGTGTCGGTGGCCTCCGTCGTCGACCTGGCCGCCCGCCGCACCCACCAGGCGGCCCGGCTGCGCGCCGAGTCGGAGATCCTCTCCTTCCTGGCCGGTAACGTGCTGCGCGGTGAGACCAGCCTGGAGGCCCTTCTCGAACGGGTCCGCGAGACGTTCGCCATGGAATCCGCGGCCCTGCTGGAGCGCGAGAACGACGCCGCACCCTGGACAGTGGCGGGCAGGATGGGCCTGGGCCCCGCCATCGAACGTCCCGAGGACGCCGACGTGGACGTGCCGGCCGGCGACCACATGACACTGGCCCTCTCCGGCCGGGTGCTGCCGGCGGAGGACCGCCGGGTGCTGGCCGCGTTCGCGGCGCAGGCGGCCGTGGTCGTGGACCGCCAGCGTCTTCAGGAGGAGGCCGACCGGGCCAAGGTGCTGGCCGAGGGGAACCGGATGCGCACCGCGCTGCTCGCCGCGGTCAGCCACGACCTGCGCACCCCGCTGGCCGGCATCAAGGCGTCCGTCACCTCACTGCGGTCGGACGACGTGGCCTGGTCGGAGGAGGACCAGGCCGAACTCCTCGCAGGCATCGAGGAGGGGTGCGACCGCCTCGACCACCTGGTCGGCAACCTGCTGGACATGTCCCGGCTCCAGACCGGGACCGTGGCACCGGTGATCCGCGAGGTGGACGTGGACGAGTTCGTCCCCATGGCCCTGGCCGGCGTTCCCGAGGACAGCGTGGACCTGGACGTTCCGGAGACCCTGCCCATGGTCGCCGTGGACAAGGGCCTGCTGGAGCGAGTCGTCGCCAACGTCGTGGAGAACGCGGTGAAGTACAGCCCCGCCGACGAACCGGTCCTCGTCTCCGGCAGCGCCCTGGGCGACCGGGTCGAGATCCGCATCGTGGACCGCGGCCCCGGCATCCCCGACGAGGCCAAGGACCGCGTCTTCGAGCCCTTCCAGCGCTACGGCGACGCCCCGAGCGGCAACGGCGTCGGCCTCGGCCTCGCCGTCGCCCGCGGCTTCGCCGAGGCCATGGGCTGCACCCTGCGCGCCGAGGACACCCCCGGCGGCGGCCTCACCATGGTCCTCAACGTTCCCGCGTCAGGCCATTCACCGGAGACTTCGGACATCTCCGCCACGGCTCCCTCGTAGGTACCTGCCGAACAGCCACAGGCCGTGACGGACGAGGGGGGCGGCTACGCGGCGGTCGGGCATCGAAACCGATCTGATCACCGACCCCCGTCGGGCTGCCGCGCTCATGAGGTGGAAGTCCGGGCGCGATGCACGGCGACAGCCGTAAAGACGGCTATGAAGATCGCAGGTGCCAGGAGCGATGCCGCCGTCATGAAGCGGCCACGAGAAGCCGTTCCAGCAGGTGGGAGGCGGTGATCACGCCCAGGAGTCGTGTACCGGTCGTGTCCTTCTCCGCGACTGCGACGAGGGGGCTGCGGACCTGTGCCATGAGTGCCGCGACTTGGAGGGCGGTCGCGTCGGGTGGGGCGATGGGGGGAGGGGGAACGCTCTGCGACAGGCAGTCGTGGACGGTGCGGCCCTTGAGTGCCTGGCACAGCCGGTCGGCGTGGCGTTCGTCGACCACGGCGGCCAGTGTGGGGTCCTCGATGACGTACCCGGGCACCAGGATCTTGATCATCTGTGATGCGGGCAGGATGGCTTTCGGAGCGCCGGTGTGGTCAACGACCAGCAGGGCGGGCAGCCGGTGCTCGGCCATCAGCCGGGCCGCCGTCGTCGCGTCGGTGTCGACGCTCACGGTCTCGTACTCCACTGCCAGGTCACGTGCCCGCACGGTCGGCTCCCGTTCCGCTTCGTATACCGCTGCCATTGTGCGGCAACCGGCACGGATGGCCCGCGCCCCCGCGTCACTCCATATCGTGACCGGGGGTGACGTGATGGTGGGCGCCGATCGCGTTGGTGATCCGCGCGATGACGGTGCCGAGGACCGCGGCGGCCAGCAGCAGAAGCAGCCGGATGATGTCACGATCGCCCTGCCAGGCGAGTTGGCCGCGGGGTGTGACGGCGTAGTCGTTGAGAAACAGCCAGCACACCACGGCGATGCCGGGTGCGGCGCGGAAGCGGGCCGGCAGACCCAGCAGCATGGCCCATGCGCCCAGCGCGATGAGCATGACTGACGGGCTGGGCGGAGCCCCGGCCGCGCTGAGCACGGCCATCAGGAGCAAGCAGCCTGCAAAGGTCGCCGCCCAGACGAACGGTGTCGCGATCGGCTCGGGCACCGGCCGGACGGGTGTGGTGCGCAGCGTCCGCCACTCCACCATGACCGCCCTCCTCGATCGTCGGCCCCGTGCGAAGTGCTCCCAGCTCAGCAACGCACGTGGCCTCGGCGTTGGCCACGAGTCGCGGACATCCTTGATGGAGCCTGTACGGCACATTGACGCGATCCGTACGACAGGGCGCCGCGGTCGCCGGTCACTGCACCTCGGTCTCACCCGGCTGGGGGAGGGCGGCGTCGAGCTGGTAGGGGACGCTGGTGACCATCACACCGGGCATGAAGAGAAGGCGTGTCTTCAGGCGCAGGGCGCTCTGGTTGTGCAGCAACTGCTCCCACCATCGACCCAGCACATACTCGGGGATGATCACGGTGACGACGTCGCGGGGGCTCTCGCGGCGGATCCGGCGGACGTAGTCGAGGACCGGCCGGGTCACCTCCCGGTAGGGGGAGTCCAGCACCACCAGCGGTACGTCCAGGGCGTACTCGTCCCACTGGCGTCGCAGCTGGTCGCTCTCGTGCGGCTCGACGGACACGTTGAGCGCCTCGATCGTGTGCGGGCGCGTGGACCGCGCGTAACCAAGGGCACGCAGCGTGGGGGCGTGGATCTGGGAGACCAGCACGATCGCGCGGTTGCGGGAGGGCGGCTGGGCTCCGGCTGCCGGGGCGACGGCCAGTTCCTTCGAGACGCGGTCGTAGTGGCGGCGGATACGCTGCATGGCGAGGAACAGCAGCGGCATGGCGATCGTGACGATCCAGGCGCCATGCAGGAACTTCGTCGCCAGCACGATGATCAGCACAACGCCGGTGAAGAAGGCACCGGTGGCGTTGATGGCCTGCGAGCGGCGGATACGGCGCCGGGCGGACGGGTCGGTCGTCTCGCCGAGCTCCTTGCTCCAGTGCTTGACCATGCCGGCCTGGGACAGCGTGAAGGAAACGAACACGCCGACGATGTAGAGCTGGATGATCGAGGAGACGTCGGCGTCGAAGGCGATGATCAGTCCGATCGCGGCGAGCGCCAGCAGGATGATGCCGTTGGAGAAGACCAGCCGGTCCCCGCGGTTGTGCAGTTGGCGGGGCAGGAAGCGGTGCTGGGCCAGCAGGGAGGCGAGCAGAGGGAAGCCGTTGAAGGCGGTGTTGGCGGCCAGGATCAGAATGCCCGCGGTGAACGCCTGCACGTAGTAGAAGAGGAAACTGGCGTTGCCGAAGGACGCCTTGGCGATCTGGGCGAGCGCCGTCGGCGTCGAGGCGTAGGCGGGCAGTCCCAGCTCGGTCGGGCTGTCGGCGACGTGCACGTGGTAGAGCAGCGCCAGGACGGTGATGCCGGCGAACATGGTGATCGACATCAGGCCCATGATGGCCAGCGACATCGCCGCGTTGTGGCTCTTGGGCTTGCGGAAAGCGGGCACGCCGTTGCTGATCGCCTCCACACCGGTCAGCGCGGTACAGCCGGAGGCGAAGGCTCGCATGCCGAGAAAGACCAGGGCCAGGCCGGCGTAGGTGCCGGTGGCGTGGATCGACAGGTGGGCCGACTCGGCTCGGATCGTCTGCCCGGTGGCCAGGCGCACCGCGGCGAAGGCGAACATCGCGTAAATGCCGACCACGAAGCCGTAGGTGGGGATGGCGAAGATCCGCCCGGACTCCTTCACCCCGCGCAGGTTCATCAGCGTCAGCAGGGCGACCGCGGCCACGGAAAGCTCGACCGCGTATTTCGACAGCGAGGGCGCGGCCGAGGTGATGGCGGCGACTCCGGCGACCACTGAGACGGCGACGGTCAGGACGTAGTCCACCAGCAGGGCGCTGGCCGCCGTCAGGGCCGCGGTGCGGCCGAGGTTGTCGGTGCTGACCGCATAGGCGCCGCCGCCGTTCGGATAGGCGTAGCAGGTCTGCCGGTAGGAGGAGATCACGACGACCAGCAGAAGGATGATCGCGGCGGCGATGTACCAGGCCAGGTGCAACAGCTGGGTACCGCCGAAGGCCAGGATCAGCAGGATCTCCTCCGTCGCGTACGCCACCGAGGAGAGCGGGTCGCTGCAGAAGACCGGGATGGCGAGCCGCTTGGGCAGCAGGGTCTCGCTGAGCTGGGTCGTTCGCAGGGGACGGCCGACAAGCATGTGTTTGGGCAGCAACCTCACACCTGGCGATGCTAGGAGGGCGATCACCGGACTGGGCAGCCACACACATCAGAAAGCCATCAAGGGAGCGTTAAAAACCTCGTTCAGCCTTATCCCTGCTGGCCGGCGGTGTCCGAGCCTGCTGCGAGCCCAGCGTAGATCCAGGTGGCATCCGGCAGGACGAGCGGTCCGGCCCGCTGGTCCTGTACCCACCGCACATGCGTCGTCGCATGGGGCCGACGATGGGGAAGGGCTGGTTGGTGCGGT